>PALN01000023.1 GCA_002706405.1 Rhodospirillaceae bacterium
CGCCGGCACGGACCCGGGTGACGGTGGTCTCCATCACGCCGCGGCCCTTTCCATCTGCGGGCCGTAGAACGCGGCGAGCTTGTGGCGCACGATCTCCGGGTCTTCCTGACCCATGATGTCGGCGCGGAATTCCGCCGATCCGGGCAGGCCCTTGGAATACCAACCGATGTGCTTGCGGGCGATCTTGACGCCGGCATGGACGCCATAGTGGCTGAGGATGTCTTCGTAATGGCGGCGCAGCATCGCGTATTGCGCGTCGATCGAGGGATCGGGCAACCGTTCGCCGGTTTTCAGGAAGTGAATGACCTGGGCCGGGAACCAGGGCCGCCCGTACGTGCCGCGCCCGATCAACAGGCCATCGGCTCCGGATTCCTCCAGGCAGCGCTTGGCGTCGTCGAGGGTCAGGATGTCTCCGTTCGCAAAAACAGGGATGTCCACCGCCTCCTTGACGTTTCGGATGAACTTCCAGTCGGCGCTACCTTTGTAGAACTGACAGCGCGTGCGACCGTGCACGGCGACGGCCTTGATCCCCACGTCCTGAGCCGCACGGGCAAGGATCGGCGCGTTGAGGCTGTCGTGGTCCCAACCCATGCGCATCTTCAGGGTCACGGGAATGGAGACGGCCTTGACCACGGCGTCGAGGATCTTGGTCGCGTGGTCGACGTCACGCATCAGGGCGGAGCCGGCATCGCCGTTCACGACCTTTTTCACGGGGCAGCCCATGTTGATGTCGATCAGGGCGGCGCCGCGCTGTTCGTTCAGGCGCGCGGCCTCGGCCACGACCTCGGGTTCGCAGCCGGCAAGCTGCACCGACATCGGGTGCTCCTCGGCGCAATGCGTGGCCATCTTCATGGTCTTCTTGGCGGCGTGGATCATCGCCCGGCTGGCGATCATTTCCGAGACCACCAGGCCCACGCCGCAGCTTTTGACCAAGCGGCGGAATGGCATGTCGGTGACGCCGGACATGGGCGCCAGAACCACCGGGTCGGTAATCTCGACCCCACCAATCTTCAATGACATGTTGGATATCCCATTTTGCGTGCCCATTTATTGGGCAGAAATCGCAAGAATTCAACAAAATGCGAGGAAAAGGCGCATAAATTTTATGCCTGCAGCAGGCTGGTCACAAATTTGACCCCCGGATAGGCCAGGGTTACGAACAAATAGGCCAGCAATACCAGGCGCGCGACCTGGCGGCCCCGGGCCCCGGTTTTCTGGTGGGCGAACAACAGCGCGCAGATCACCGCAAAAGCGGCAATGGCAAATACTGTCTTGTGATCCAGATGCAGGATCGGCATCCCGTGCGTCAGGTTGATGGCGGTCCCTGTCGCCATGCCCAGCGCCAACACCGCCGCCGACAGCCACAGGAAACGCACGACCACCCCTTCGCAATCCAGCACCGACGGCAGGCCCTGGGGGGATTTCAGCGGCGTCTTGCGCTTCAGCGCCCGTTCCTGCAGCAGCGCGGCGAGCGAGGCTGCGGCGGCCACGGTCAGCAGCGCATAGGTCGCGATGGACACCCCGATATGGAACCACAACCAGCCGCCGTCCCCCGGCGCCATGGTCATGGGCGCGGCCGTGGTGGCCCCATGACTGAACATGGCGAACCCGGCCAGCACCGTCATCAGTGTCAGAAACAAGGGCGACAGGCGCACGACGTCGCGGTCAAACACGGCCGCGCTGGCAAACACGGCCATGCTGGCGCTGACCGAAACCCAAAGGGCGAAAGACAGGTCCGTACGCCAATCGGCGACCGCCGTGGCCGCCGCCACGGTCCAGGCCACGGGTCCCGCCACGGCGACGGCGAGCAGGATCCAGAACCGCGGCTGCGGCTGCCCGGCATCGCCCTTCCAGGCAGCGAGCAGCGCCGGCAAAAGCGCGATCAGAGCGGCGATGTTGAGAACGGTGTCNGCGGCCATTTGNTCAGTCTCTCATTACAACGNGCTCTTAATTACAANGGNCGGCTAGAACATCGCCCTACNCGGCCCGGTTTGACAAGNGNCNCCTGCGCNTTNCCGNNNGNCGACATGNNCTATTGGCAAAATCCCCGTTTATTCAGTATGTTCCGCGCCAGACATCCCTCCCCTCCGCAGCTTGGACAAGGCGGCACAACACCTCATGGCGAATTGCACGGCCATCATTGTCGGCGCGGGTCGCGGTCATCGTTTCGGCGGCCCCCTGCCAAAGCAATACCGCGAGTTGGCGGGCGAGCCCGTTCTGCGTCACGCCCTGCGCACCTTCGCGACCCACCCCGAGGTGACGCAGGTGATCGGCGTCATTCATCCCGACGACCGCGACCTGTTCGAGGCCGCGGCCCGGGGCCTGGACATCGCCGGCCATACGGCGGGCGGGGCCGAGCGGCAGGATTCCGTGCGCAACGGCCTGGAATTCGCGGCGGGTCTGACCGACGGCGGTGCACCGGACCTGGTGCTGATCCACGACGCGGCCCGGCCCTTCGTATCCCATCGCCTGATCTCCGACGTCATTGCCGCGTTGGCGACGGCGCCGGGGGCGGTCCCTGCCCTGGCGGTGGCCGATACCCTGAAGCGCGGCGCGGATGGCCGGGTGACGGAGACCGTGGACCGCACGGGGCTCTATCGGGTGCAGACGCCCCAGGGGTTCCGCTTTGCCGACATTCTGGCGGCGCATGGCCAGGCCAAGGGACAAACCCTGACCGACGACGCCGCCGTGGCCGAGGCCGCGGGCCTGGCGGTCTCGCTGGTCGCCGGGGACGCGGCCAATTTCAAGATCACGACGGAGGACGACCTGATGCGCGCCGAAGACATGATGAGCGGCGGTGAAACGCGGTGNGGCTTCGGCTTCGATGTCCATCAGTTCGAGCCGGGCGACGCCGTGCGGTTGTGCGGCGTGGATGTTCCCTTCGATCGGAAGCTCAAGGGCCATTCAGATGCCGACGTCGGCCTGCACGCCCTGACCGACGCCATTCTAGGCGCCGTGGGCCAAGGGGACATCGGCCAGCATTTCCCGCCGACGGACCCGCAATGGCGGGGGGCGGAATCGGATATTTTCCTGGCCCATGCCGCCCGATTGGTCCGTGACCAGGGGGCGGCGATCGCCAACGTCGACGTCACGATCATCTGCGAGGCGCCCAAGGTCGGCCCCCACCGCGCCGCCATGGCCGCGCGGGTCGCGGAGATCCTGGGTATCGACGGGACGCGGGTCAACGTCAAGGCGACGACGACGGAACGGCTCGGGTTCACCGGACGGGGCGAAGGCATCGCCGCGCAGGCCGTGGCGACGGTTCGTTTCCGCGGTGCGGCCCAGGCCGGATGAATGCCATCATGGCTGAACGCCAGTTCACAATCGCCCGGCGATCGGTCAGTATTCCCAGCAAACGGGCGCGGGGACGCGCTGAATCAAAAGACCGGGGATCCGCCTGAACCATGGCGAAACTGAACTTTTCCAATGTCGGGGTATTTCTTGTCGACGGTGATGCCGGCGCGCGTCAGGGCGTGCGCCATATCCTGTTCAACGAAGGCTGCCGGGATATCCGTCTTGGCGATGACTGCAAGGAAGTGGTCACCGTGCTCGGTCAGAATGATCCGGACCTGATCATCGGCGAATTGCGCCTGCCGGACGGCAATTTCGCCGCCGTGACGGAGAAAATCCGCCAGGGGAAGATCGGGCATAACCCCTTCGTGCCCATCATTCTGGTCGTCGTCGAGGACGAGGACCCCAAGGCGGTCAAGGCGGCCCTCGACAAAGGCGTCGACGATGTCGTCTCGAAACCCGTTTCCGCCGCCGGCCTGATGTCGCGCATCAACCGCCTGGTCGAAAAGCGCCGCCCCTTCGTTGTGACCGAAGATTACATGGGGCCTAAGCGGGTGCAGGACGAGGGTGCCAAAGTGATCGACGCCCCGAATCACTTCAGCCGCCGGCTGAAGGGCGAGAAGATCGGTTTCCTCGACAAGGAAATGGACGTCGCCGCGGCCGAAGAAGATGTGAAGGGCTGCCGCCTGCAGTTCATCGGCGACGAGATCAAATCGCTGATCTCCGGCATCGCGCCACGCCTGGAAAAGGGCGAGTTCGACAAGGACCTGCGCAACAGCTTGGCCCGCATCGTCGCGGAAGCCATGCGCGCCCAGGATCAGCTTGAGAACACGCGCTATGAACATGTCGCCCGCCTGTGCAGCACGCTGAGCGGCGTCGCCGGCCAGCTGCGGGATACGGGGGACGATCGTCTGGATCAGCGCCGCGCCCTGCTGCTGCGTCCGTTGGCCCAGGCCATTCAGTTGGGATTCGCGGGCGGGATCGCGTCGGAAGAGGCGGCCAACCTTATCGTCGAAAAGATCGGCGCGGGCGTGCTCAACGCCTAGGCGGGCGCCCCCCTACCCGCCCGTTTCCGCCGATATCCAATCCAGAAACGGCGCATGCCCACCGGCCACATCCAGCACCACCAGACAGGGACAGTCGTAGCTGTGCAGGTCGGCCGCGCGGGCGATCACGGAATCAACCAGGTCGTCCCGGGTCTTCAAGATCACGGCGACCTCGTTGCCTCGGGTCACCTTGCCCTCCCAGCGATAGACCGATTCCATGGCGCCCAGAATATTGGCGCAGGCAATCAGCCGTTCCTCGACCAGGGTTTCGGCGATACGCCCGGCTTCGTCGCGATCTGCGGCGGTCATGTAGATGAACTTGGCGGTCATGTTGCTGGCAAGGGGCCCTAATCGGTTGGCGGAGCTCGGGAACTCAATTACCATTGGGTTCAGGACGACAACCCTCCCAGGGGACGGGAGGAGCGCATAGGAAGAGCAGGAGGCATGATGTCGCAGGGGCAGACGGAGATCAATGACGAGGCTGCCAGCGGCGCCGCGCAGGACCCCGGCGCCGGACAGCAGCCAACACCGGCGCAGCGCAAATGGTTGCGGCGCGGCCTGAACCAGGCCGGCGGAAAGCTGCCGCTGTTTGATGAACTTGGCCAGAAAGTCGGTGACCGCACGGTCAATGCCTGTATCCAGAACGGCTGGGCCGAGCCCTGGTTCAACAATCCTCTGAAACCTGATTGGCAGGTTTGCAAGTTGACCGAAGCGGGCCGACGCTTGCTGACGGATGATGACGGCTGAGCAATGGGCTCACCGTCGCATTACGCCAAGGATTCTCAAAACGACACGCGTCCTGCGAGGGGCATCCTAGGGTGCCACACGCGGTGGACGCAGAAATCCGCCGGTCTGCCCTCTGTGGCTGAAGGCAAGATGTTGAATTTTCAATGATTTTTATGAGGATCGGCAACCCAGTGAACCAGTGCTTGGGGGGAGGAGGAGAAAAGATCCGGCCCACCGAGTTGCCACTACGGAATACTGCATCTTCCGTGCCAGATCGTTTACATCCCGCACCGTCATCTAGCCGTCTGCGACCCTGATGCCGCAGAATAACGATTCCCCGCCTCCCGGACCCATCCAGGTACCTGTCCCACCACCCGCCGGCGGCTGGACGATTTTGGTCTGCATCAACCGCCGCCTACGCTCGGACCTGTCGTCTTGCGCCGCGCGCAACAGCGAGGATCTGGCCAAGGCGATCGAGGCGGAGGTACAGGCCCGCGGGCTTGATATCCGGGTTGAACGTACCGTCTGTATGGGGCGCTGCGATTTCGGGCCGACCGTGCGCGTCGCACCCGGCGGTGCTTTTCACTTAGGTCTTGCGCCGAACGACGTCGGCGATTTCCTGAATGAGCTTGAGGTGAATTTAAACCTCAAAAAAGAAAACAACAAAATCAATGAATTACCGGCTCCTGGGACCTGAGAAGGAAATTAATCCCGGGATAGTGACGGCTGTCACAGCAGGGACAACGTGAGCCTGCCATAGTTGGGGCGTTGGATGGATTTGTAATGAATCCTCCCTTCCCTCAAGAGCACAGACTACGGGCCGGAGCTTCATGTTCCGGCCCTTTTTCTTTGTGCCCGCTGAGGGCAATGGGCTCGGCCCATGTAGATCATTCGCCGACAGCGCTGCTTTCACAGGCCGGTCAGAATAACCCTGTCTTGATTGGGAAAAAGAATGGTCGGAGCGGCGGGATTCGAACCCACGACCCCCACACCCCCAGTGTGGTGCGCTACCAGGCTGCGCTACGCTCCGACTATATCTTTGTTGGCGCCGCGATCGTGTCTTGGGAGGGCTCGCGGCCGCCGGCAGGTTACCGGCGAAAGACCCCGGTGACTGCGGGCCGGACTATACTTGCTGTGTTGGGTGGGAGCAACAACCCTGGCGCGGTCCCGGTGATTTTTCTGCGGGGGCGGCGGGTCAGTTGAGAAGGGCTCGGATATCCTTGAGTTCCGCCAGCAAAGCGGCCAGTTGCGCCGCCTTCCCGTCGCCGACGGGGGCCGCTTCCGGGGCGGATGCGGCGGCCGGGGTCGCCTGGTCGTCGCCGTCATCGCTGACGCCGTCCTTCAACAGCTTCTGGACGCCCTTGATGGTGTAGCCGTCTTCGTACAGCCAGCGCCGGATGCGGTCGAGAAGGACGATGTCCTCGGGCCGGTAATACCGCCGCCCGCCGCCCCGCTTCATGGGTTTGATCTGAGGGAATTTGGTTTCCCAGAACCGCAGCACGTGCTGCGGCAGGTCGAGTTCGTCAGCGACTTCGCTGATCGTGCGGAAGGCGCCCGCGGACTTCTTCACGGATCTGGCGTCATCGGCAGGCATGGCCCGGCCGCGCCTAGCTGTTGCTCATGGAACGGTTGATCCGGCTCTTCAGTACTTGCGAGGGTCGGAACACCAGAACTTTCCTGGGAAGAATCGGCACTTCCTGGCCGGTCTTCGGGTTGCGGCCGATGCGCTGTCCCTTCTGGCGGACGGAAAAACTGCCGAACGACGAGATTTTCACAGTCTCACCGCGCGCCAAGGCATCCGTCATGTAGCCCAGGACATTTTCCAAGAGGGCCGCGGATTCGTTCCGCGACAACCCGACTTCCTGATATACCGCCTCACCCAACTGCGCGCGGGTGATTGTCTTACCAGCCATTGCTTCCGGTCCCCCTTAGGTCCGCCACCGAGCCAAAAGGGTATCCCCGCCGGAGAAAGCCGTCAACGTCAAAGGGTTGCGTGTAACAACCTAAAATCAGGCGAGAATTTACCATCGTACGAGGGCGGAACCCCAGGTCAGGCCGCCCCCCATGGCTTCGAGGAGAAGAAGATCGCCGCGCTTGATCCGGCCGTCCTTGACGGCGGCATCTAACGCCAGCGGAATGGACGCGGCCGAAGTGTTGGCATGCCGGTCCACAGTCGTAACGACCCGGTCCGGCGACACCCCCAGCTTGCGTGCGGTGCTGTCCAAAATGCGCTTGTTGGCCTGATGCGGGACGATCCAGGTGATGTCTTCGCGTTCCAGGCTATTGGCGTCCAGGGCCTCATCGACCACGGCGGCCAGATTGGTCACCGCATGGCGGAAAACCTCGCGTCCGACCATGCGAACGTGCCCCACGGTCTGGGTCGATGACGGCCCGCCATCAACGTAAAGCAGGTTGTTCAGCTTGCCGTCCGAATGCAGATGCGTGGACAAGACGCCGCGTTCCTGATTGTGGCCCGCACTGGCATCGTTGTCCTTGTCGGCACCGTTTGCCGATGCCTGCAAGACCACGGCCCCTGCCCCATCGCCGAACAATACGCAGGTCCCGCGGTCTTCCCAATCGAGGATGCGGGAAAACGTTTCGGCACCGATCAGCAGAACGGTCCGGGCTTGTCCGGAGCGAATGAACGCATCGGCGGTGGAAATTCCATAGAGAAACCCGGAGCAGACGGCCTGAATATCGAAGGCGGCGCCGTTCGACATGCCGAGCGCGGCCTGAACTTTTGTCGCTGTCGACGGGAAAGTCTGGTCCGGCGTCGTCGTTGCCAGGATCACCAGGTCGATGTCGTCCACGTCGATTCCGGCGTGTTCAATGGCCCGTTCCGCCGCGGCGAGAGCGAGATCCGAGGTCAATTGCCCTTCCTCGGCGATATGGCGCTGGCGGATGCCGGTGCGTTCGACGATCCACTCATCGGTGGTATCGACCCGTTGGGCGAGTTCGTCGTTCGTGACGATGCGCTCCGGCAGGTAGGAGCCGCAGCCCAGAATAATAGAGCGAGGCATGGTCATCCGTTGGCTTCCGCACCGGACCCGCCGTGGTCGGCGGGGGCACCCTGGCCGCTACCGGTGGAGGCGTCGTCGGGCTCCGTTAAAATGCTGGGATCAAAGGAGGCGCGGAACTGCGCGTAGTCTTCTTTGATGTTTTCGTTGAAATTATTGGAAATCAGTTCATTGGCGACGTGAATGGCGTTGGCGAAGCCGAGCGCGTCGGTGCCGCCGTGACTTTTCACGCAAATGCCATTCAGGCCAACGAACATCGCACCATTGTAGCGCCGGGGGTCGACCCGCATCTTGAAGGTCATGAGCGCCGATTTCGCCAGCAAGGCGCCCAGCTTGGCCGGCAGGGAGCTGGTCAGCGCCTCCCTCAGAAACTGGCCGAACATCTTTGCCGTGCCTTCGGCCGTTTTGAGCGCGATATTGCCGGTAAACCCGTCCGTGACGATCACGTCGACCGTACCGGCGCCGATGTCGTCGCCTTCGACGAAGCCGTGAAAATGCAGCGGCAGCTTGGAATTCATCAATCCCTTGGACGCGAGCTTGACCGCCTGATTGCCCTTCAGATCTTCCTGGCCGACGTTGAGAATGCCGACGGTGGGCTTTTCCAGCCCCAACACATTACGGGCGAAGACTTCGCCCATCACCGCGAACTGGATCAGGTTTTCGGCATCACATTCCACATTGGCGCCCAAATCCAGCATGACGCTTTCTCCGCGACGCGTCGGGAAATAGGTCGCGATGGCCGGCCGGTCAATCCCCGGCAGGGTCTTGAGCACAAACTTGGCCATGGCCATCAGGGCGCCGGTATTGCCTGCGGATATAATGCCGGCGGCCTCGCCATCGGCGACGGCGTTGATGGCGAGCCGCATGCTGGAATTGCGGCCTTGGCGGAGTGCCTGGGCCGGCTTGGCATCATTGGTCACGATATCGGCGGTATGGCGCACCTGACACGCCGCGCGGGCCCGGGGAAACCGGTCCAGCATGGGGTTTAGGCGCGTTTCGTCGCCGAACAGGAGAAAGCTGACGTTGGTCAGCCGCTCAAGAGCCGTATCCACGCCTTCCACGACCATGTCCGGGGCATTATCCCCGCCCATGGCGTCAATGGAGAGCGTCAGGTTATCCGACAATGAAATGTCCTTTCCCGACTGCCTCGTTCTGTTAGCACCTGGAAGGCAGGCTACGCGGCGTTGTCGGCTTCGATCACTTCGCGGTCATCGTAGTGACCACACGCCTGACACACGTGGTGGGGGCGCTTCAGTTCACCGCATTTCGGGCATTCATTGTACGAAGACGGCGACAGGCGGTGATGGGCACGCCTCATGTCCCTTTTCGACTTCGAGATCTTCTTCTTTGGAACAGCCATGTTGACTACACCTTCATTGGTAAAACGCCCGGGCGGCGAACCGCCTGCGGCGCAAAGCCGGTTACTTAAACAATCTCGCTTTTACCTGCAAGCGCTAACCCACCATTATTTTTTAAGATCACGCAGCTGCGCAAGCACGGCGAAGGGGTTATTTGCAGGTACGTCGCCCTCTCCGCCCCCGATCCGGGCCGTATTTTCAATCTCCGGCGCGTCTTTGGCGCGGGGATAAGGCGGCATTTCCAAGGCAATGTACTCGCAAATCGCCGCGCCCGCATCAATCACGCCGCCGTCGATCAGGTCGGGGGCGTCGTCGTCGAAGGGATCAAGGTCAGTGTCCTCCTCGCGCGGGGGCGAATCCACGTAAACACGGCGAATCGGCCCTTCGACGCGGGCCTCGACCGGTTCCAGCGTCACCACGCAGCTTTGAACGAGGTCGGCGGCGATTGTGCCCTCAAGGACGAATCGCCGCCCCGGCTCAGCCCGTACCTTCAAGCGCGCGACCAGGGATTTGACGTCCGGAATTTCCAGGAATTCGGCCAGCTCGCGACGCTGTTCCGCGTCGGCGTCGATGGCGATGGTGACGACGTCACCGCGCAACAGATCGCTCACCGGAACCGGTTCATGCAAAGGGAAGCCGCCGTCGGTCATCGTGTGTTGTCCTCCGCGCCCCAGTCAGGCGGCGTGAACCCCGCCTGCCCGGTAAGGATGCCCGCGTCGTCCAAGGCCGCCAGGGCCGCCGTCTGGGCCCGCACGTAGTCTGCCAGGCGCACGACGGCATCGTCGTTGGGCGTCGTGTTGCGGTAGAGGTTGCGGCGCAATGCGGCTTCCAGGGCGCCCTCGCCGCCGGCCAGTCCGTCCCGGTAGGCGGTCATGCGGCCGTAAAAGCCTTCGACCATCTTCTGAATGCGCCGGCGCACACCTTCGTCGCCGAATCCCATCTCGCGCAGATTCAGGTCCAAATCCTCGAACAGCACGTCGAACAGGTCCTGTTTCAGCTTTACCGGCTCTGGTGACACGCGGTTCAGGCGCTCCAAGATCAGGAACATGTGCAGCAGGATCAGATCGTAGCGGCCATCTTCCGTATCGGCAACGCCGCCGGCGCCGTAGAACACGGGCTGCCGCGCCTGGCGCACCACGTCGCCGTAAAGGCTGCGGGCGGCCTGGATGCCGGAAGAACGCTTAAAGAGGGAGAGAATCATCGCCGTTTGAACCGGATTGGGAAAGTATCGCCATATGGGCCCTGGACATGCGCACTCGCGTGACTAATTATCAAGTCCGATTTGCCGGATCCGTTTAGCAAGCCGGACCGCACCATGCACGCAAGAAGATTGCCACCGGCTGAAACATGACACGAAATTCCCCGACATACCGCAGGCCTTTCACCGCTCGCCCTTGGCTGGGCCTGACAGCCGCCGTCCTTGTATCCGTGGCGGTCACGGGCTGCGCCACTCGGGTTGCGTTGCGTGGCAACCTACCTGATTCAGAACGCTTGGCCGAGGTCGTGCCCGGCGACATGAGCCGTGAAGAGGTCGCGGAAATCCTGGGCTCGCCGTCAAGCGTCACGCCCTTCGATTCCCATCTTTGGCTTTATATCAGTGAAAAGACCGAGACCTTTGCCTTCATGGCGCCCGAGGTCGTGGAGCGAAACGTGATCATGGTGCGCTTCAACGACAAGGGGATCGTCAAAGAGGTCAAGAAACTGGATTTGTCGTCCGCCCAGGACATCAAGCATGTCGAGCGGATCACGCCGACCTCGGGCAATGAAATCACCTTTTGGGACCAGTTGTTCAACAACATGGGCCGCTTCAACAAGGGAAACGAATCGCTTCCGCCGGGGGGGCCGGTCGGCACCGGAGTGCCCTAACGGTCGTTGCCGACGCGGGCCGTCGACCCAGACCTCATCTCATCAAACAGGCATGAAAAAGCCCCGGAGCAAAATGCCCCGGGGCTTCGTCGTATACGGGTCCGTGAAGGTCCTGACTTAGGCGAGAATCGCCAGCAGCAGGATCGCCACGATGTTGATGATCTTGATCATCGGGTTGACGGCCGGACCGGCGGTGTCCTTGTAGGGATCACCGACCGTGTCGCCGGTCACCGCGGCATGGTGGGCGTCGGAGCCCTTGCCGCCGTGGTTGCCGTCTTCGATGTACTTCTTGGCGTTATCCCAAGCACCGCCACCGGAGGTCATGGACAGCGCCACGAACAGGCCGGTCACGATGGTGCCCATCAGCATGGCGCCGAGAGCGGAGAACGCCGCGGATTGGCCGGCGATGGCATTGACCACGAAGTACATGACCGCGGGTGCGAACACCGGAAGCATGGACGGCAAGATCATTTCCTTGATCGCGGCCTTGGTCAGGATGTCCACGCACTTGCCGTATTCCGGCTTGCCGGTGCCTTCCATGATGCCCGGGATCTCGCGGAACTGGCGTCGCACCTCGACGACCACCGCACCGCCGGCCCGGCCCACGGCCATCATGCCCATGGAGCCGAACAGATAGGGCAGCATGCCGCCGATGAACAACCCGATGACCACATAAGGGTCCTGCAGCGAGAAGGTTACCGAGACGTCCGGGAAGTAGTGCTTGAGGTCCTCTGTATAGGCGGCGAACAGCACCAGGGCGGCCAGACCGGCGGAACCGATGGCATAACCCTTGGTCACGGCCTTGGTCGTGTTGCCGACGGCGTCCAGGGCGTCCGTGGTCTTGCGTACGTCTTCCGGCAGGTTGGCCATTTCGGCGATGCCGCCGGCGTTGTCGGTGACCGGGCCAAAGGCGTCGAGCGCCACCACCATGCCGGCCAGCGCCAGCATAGTCGTCGCGGCGATGGCGATTCCGAACAGACCCGCGTTCAGGTAGGAAATGATGATGCCGGCGCAGATCACGATGACCGGCGTGGCCGTCGCTTCCATGGACACGGCGAGACCCTGGATGACGTTGGTGCCGTGGCCGGTTTCCAAGGCCGCGGCGACGCTTTTCACCGGGCGGTAGTCGGTGCCGGTGTAGTAC
>PALN01000024.1 GCA_002706405.1 Rhodospirillaceae bacterium
GGTCGCCAAGTTCCCCATTACCGACGGCTCCGGGCAGACGGTGGCGTTGGGGACGGCGGTCACCGATATTTCCAAGCAGAAAGAGGCCGAAGAGGTTTTGCGCCGCTCCCACGAGGAACTGGAAAAGCTGGTCGCCGACCGGACCCGTGAACTGCGCAGCGAGATCCGCGTGCGCGAGATCGCCGAAACCTCGTGGCGGGAGAGCGAGGAACGCCTGCGCGACATCGCCGAATCGGCCTCGGACTGGTTCTGGGAAATGGACCAGGATTTGCGCTTTACCTATATCTCCGATCGCTTCTTTCAGATCACCGAGCTGGACCGCAGCGCCCTTCTCGGTAAGACGCGTTGGGAATTCGCCGGCGAAGCGGACGGCGATATGGATGATGAGGACCGCGCGCGCTTCGCCGAACATCGGGCCGACATGGAAGCCCGCCGTCCGTTCCGTAATTTCGAATACACCCTGCGCGGCAAGGGAGGGGATGAAATCTCCGTGCGCCTCAGCGGGCGGCCCGTGTTCGACGTGACGGGCGTGTTCCTGGGATACCGGGGGGCCGGCACCGACGTCACGGCGACCCGCGCCGCCGAACGCGCCCTGGTGCGGGCCAAGGAAGACCTGGAGCGCCGGGTCGACGAGCGCACCAAGGAATTGCGCCACGAGGTGGCTGTGCGGCGCCGGGCCCAGGAAATGGCCGACCAGGCCAGCCGCGCCAAGACCGATTTCCTGGCCAATGTCAGCCACGAATTCCGCACGCCGCTCAACGGCATTATCGGGTTTTCGGAAATCATGGCGAGCGAGGTGTTCGGCCCCCTGGGCGCCCCCCGCTACCGGGAGTATGCCGAGGACATCATCCGCTCGGGCCGCCACCTGTTGACGCTCATCAACGACGTGCTCGACGTGTCGCGGATCGAGGCCGGCGCCATGACCCTGCATGAAGAGCCGGTCGACCTGGCCCGCGCCGTCGAGGAATGTGCGGCCATGGTCGAGCAGCGGGCAGAGGCGAAGGAGATCGTCCTGGTCAAGGACGTGCAGCCGGACTTGCCGGCATTGCTGGCCGATGTCACCCGCATCAAGCAGATCCTGTTGAACCTGGTGACCAACGCCGTGAAGTTCACGGAACAGGGCGGCCGGGTCTGCGTCGCGGTCAGTTGGTCGGCGGACGGCGGGCATGTTCTTACCGTGTCGGACACGGGCATCGGCATCGATCCCCAGGACATTCCCAAGGTGCTGACGCCCTTCGGCCAGGCGCATCGGGCCTTCACCCGCGCCCATGAAGGGTTCGGCCTGGGCCTGTCGCTGGTCCATTCCCTGACCGAGGAACACGACGGCACCCTGGACATCGACAGCACCCCCGGCGAAGGCACGGTGGTGACCGTGCGCTTCCCCAAGGCCCGCGTGATCAGCGGCACCGGTGCGGCCTCCTAGACCTGTTTCCGAGACCGGTCTCCGCGCCGATCGGGCGCTTACATGTAGTGGTGGATGATCTTCTCGCCGAAGAACCGCGTGCCTTCCATGGGCGGCATGGGTTGAAACACGATGTGGTTCACCCCGGCGTCGATCCATTGGTCGATGCGGTCCCGGACCTGGGCGACGTCGCCGATCAGGTTCGATTCCATGACGTCATCCACGGTCGGCGGGATGGGGAAGCGGTGCTTGCGTTCCTCGGCATACATCTCGGCCCATTTAAGGGTTTCTTCGGGCCCCTTGTCGGCCAGGCCCACGGCGGAAATCGCAACCTCGAACGGCCGGTCGGTCAGTTCCGCCTTCATGCCGTCGACCAGGCCCTTCACCACCGCAGGGGCCTTGGAATACATGAACCACACGTCGCCGTGCTTTTTCATCAGTTCCTGGGTCGGCGGTGAATCGCCGGCGATCCAAATCGGCGGATAGGGCTTCTGCGGGGGTTTGGGCTGACAGAACGCGTCCTTCAACTGATAGAACCGGCCGTCGAAGGAGAACCCCTTGGGATCGTCGCATTCGATCAGGCCGCGATAGATGGCAAGGCATTCATCCAGGCGCGCGATGCGCTCCAGCCCGTCGTCGGACCATTCGTCGAAGCCGTAGGATTTGGCCTCGGCGGCGAACCAGCCCGAGCCGGGGGCCAGGATCACCCGCCCGCCGGTGATATGGTCGAGGGTGCAGGCGATCTTGGTCGTCAAACCCGGATGGCGGAAGGTGTTGTTGATGGAATGGCCGCCCAGGCGTACGCGCTTGGTCAGCGCGCCGATGGCGGTCATGACCGTCCAGTATTCCAGGATCGGCTTGGAGCGGTCGAGATGCGCGTTCTCCAAATGGTCGGGGATCCAAACGGAATCGAATCCCAGGTCTTCGGCGACTCGCGCCATTTCCAATGCATATTCAAACCCGGATGACGTCGCACCCATTTCGCCCTGCACGGTCAGGCGCACGCCGAACTTTACCTTGTCGGTCATTGAAATCCTCCCAATCGGCCCGCCGTTACGGGCCCGGCCGGGTTTGGCCCCGGCCGGCTCGGCGACCCAAGATGCCGCCCCCCTTGAGGAACGACGATAGGGAGCATTCGCCGGGCAGGCAAGACGCAGGGGGTAATGGGGCAGTCTGGCGGGCTTGTGACGCGGCATCGATTGCACGGTTGGACCGGACACATTATGACTTGTGAATGTGGAGACGATTGCTTTTCGCCGCAATGACCGCGGCCGTGCTCGGCGCGCCGCCCGCCCGTGCGGAGCCCGTCGATACGGCCATCGCCGCGGCCGCCCGGGCCTGGCAGCAGGCCATGGGCGACAAGGCGCCGTCGGGCACCTTTACCTTTACGGACGACGAACGCTTCGATTGGGCCTATACGCCGGGATACCGCAAGGGGGTTCCGATCCGCGACATGACGCCGCCCCAGCGCGCCGCCGCCGCGGCCCTGATGCGCAGCACCTTGTCGGCGGCGGGTATGGCCAAGGCCGAGGCGATCATGGCGCTGGAAGCCGTGCTGGCCGAGGTCGAAGGCACGTCCCTCGACTACCGCGATCCGGAAAAATATTTCATTTCCGTATTCGGTATGCCGGGCCGCCATCCCTGGGGTTGGCGCCTGGAAGGGCACCACCTGTCGGTCAACGTCACCGTCGCGGCGCCGGGGGCGGTTTCGCTGACGCCGGTTTTCCTCGGCACCAACCCGGCGGAAATTCCGGGCGGCCCCCGCAAGGGCGAACGCGTGCAGCGCGACGAATACGCCCTGGCGCTGCGCTTCGCGGACAGCCTAGACGCGGGCCAGCGGGCCCAGGCTCTGCTGCGCGGCCGCTCCCTCGGCAACGTGGTCGCCGGGCCCGGCCGGGGCGATGCCCTGGCGGCGCCCGAAGGCCTGCCCGCCGATGCCCTGAGCCCATCGCAGCAGGCCCTGTTGATGGCATTGGTCCGAGCCTACGTGGGCCTCGCCCGCGACGAAATCGGCCGTCCCTACATGGCGCTGGTGCAGGCGGGCTGGGCCGACACCCGCGTCGCCTGGGCGGGCCCCATGGCCGAGCGGGCGGCCTTCTACTACCGCATTCACGGCCCCCGCATCCTGATCGAATTCGACAATTCGCAAGGCGGCGGCAACCACATCCACAGCCTGTGGCGCGACCCGGCCAACGATTTCGGCCGCGACGACCTGCACCGCCATTACCAGGACGCCCCGGAAGCGCACGGCCACCGGCCCTAGGGGCGGCGCGGGCAAACAAAAACCCGTCGGTTCGCGACGGGTCTTGGTCGATCTTCCTTGAGAAGAAGAATGGTGGAGCCGGACGGAATCGAACCGACGACCTCTACAATGCCATTGTAGCGCTCTCCCAACTGAGCTACGGCCCCACAGGGTCCCGCCGGAAAGTGCCCGGGCGGGGAAATCTGGGATGCCCGGCGAACCGGGACCCGGAAAATACGTCCGCCGGGTCCCCCGGTCAACCGGGACGCGGAACATAAAGACGGTTGGGGTCGGGTGGCAAGGGGAAAATGACGCGGCGCCCGCATTTAGGCGCTGACGGCGCCGCCTCATTTCCGAAACCGTGCCCCGGCCGGTCTCCGGTTCTATTCCTTGACCGGGTCCTCCGTCTCGATGTGTTCACGGACCTCGTCCAGGTCGTCGTCGTCTTCACCCAGATCGGCCGTGTCTTCGATCAAGTCGTCGTCCTCGTCATCGTCGAGAACGTCTTCCACATCATCATCGTCATCGACATCGGGCAGGACCGCGTCCAACTCGTCGTCGTCGTTATCCTCGTCGTCTTCGGGAAGAACCTTCGCCTTGGGCTTGGCTTCCTTCTGAGCAACAGGTTTCGCCACGGCACCCCGCTTCGGGCGGAACGCCTGGAGCGGGTCATTGGTGGCACCACACGACGGGCACGTCGCGGGCTCGCGTCTCATGTCGTAAAACTTATTGCTGCAACTGGCGCAGGTGACCTTGCGGCCCCATTCGGGTTTCGCCACGGGCTGCCTCCCGCTGTCTGGAGTTGTGCCTGATTCCCCCCAAGGGAATGCCGTTTCTTTTTAACTTCTTGACGTGCCCAATGCCATGAACATGGCGCCCTGTCAAAAGCAAAATGCGGTCGATTTCACATTCCGGGGGTGATTGGCGGCGAGCGGCCCGATATGCTAGAGAAACGCAGCGGCAAAGCGCCGTGCGACACCCTTCTTTTTCATGGGGAGACCCCGGTTCCGTGAGCGCTTCAAACAGCCCCAAGACGCCGCTTAAAGCAGCCCCCTCCGGCGCCTTGACGGGCACCGTCCGGGTCCCCGGCGACAAGTCCATTTCCCACCGCGCCTTGATGCTGGGCGCACTCTGCGTCGGCGAGACTAGGGTCAGTGGATTGCTCGAGGGCGAAGACGTCCTGGCGACGGCCGCCGCCGTCAATGCCATGGGCGCGCGGGCCGAGCGCACGGGTGACGGCACCTGGCGCGTCATCGGCTGCGGGGTCGGCGGGCTGTCGGAGCCGGAAAGCGTGATCGACATGGGCAACGCCGGCACGGGCGTGCGCCTGATGATGGGGGTCGTCGCCGGCCACGACATGACGGTGACCTTCACGGGCGATGCGTCCCTGTGCCGCCGGCCCATGGGCCGGGTTACGGCGCCGCTTGAAAAAATGGGCGCCAAGTTCACCGGGCGCGAAGGCGGCCTGCTGCCCATGACCGTCAAGGGGGCGGCCGAACCGCTGCCCATCGAATACGCCCTGCCCATGGCCTCGGCCCAGGTCAAGTCGGCGGTGCTGCTGGCGGGGCTCAACGCGCCGGGCGTGACCACGGTGGTCGAAGCCCAGCCGACCCGCGACCATACGGAAAACATGCTGCGCTGGTTCGGTGCCGAGGTCGTGGTCCAGGACACCGCGCGCGGCCGGCGAGTTTCGCTGATCGGCCGGCCCGAGCTGGTCGCCCGCGATGTCGCCGTGCCGGCCGATATTTCCTCCGCCGCCTTCCCGTTGGTCGCGGCCCTGCTGGTGCCGGGATCGGATGTCACCCTGAAAGACGTCGGGCTCAACCCGCTGCGCGCCGGCATTCTGACCACGCTGCGCGAGATGGGGGCGGAGATCGAGGTCGTGAATGCCCGCGAGGAGGCGGGTGAGCCGGTGGCCGACCTGCGCGTCACGGCGGGCATTTTGAAAGGCATCACCGTGCCGGCGGAGCGCGCGCCTTCGATGATCGACGAGTATCCCATTCTCGCCGTCGCGGCGGCCCTGGCCCGGGGGGACACCCGCATGGAGGGGCTGGAGGAACTGCGGGTCAAGGAAAGCGACCGCCTGGCCGCCATGGCCCGCGGCCTGAGCGACGCCGGCGTCACGGTCGAAGAAGGGCGCGATTACCTGGTGGTCAAGGGCTCGGGCGGCAAGCCGCCCCGGGGCGGTTGCACGGTGGCGGTCGATCTCGATCACCGCATCGCCATGGCCTTCCTGGTGCTGGGACTTGTGACGGAACAGCCGGTCACCATCGACGACGGGGACGCCATGGCCACCAGCTTCCCGGGCTTCGCCGAGATGATGCGCGGGCTGGGTGCAAACATTCAATAAGCGGCCGATAAAAGGAGCAGGGGGCATGATCATCGCCATCGACGGACCCGCCGCGGCGGGCAAGGGGACCTTGGCCCGGCGCATCGCCGCGGACCTGGGCTTGGCCTATCTCGACACGGGCCTGCTCTACCGGGCCACGGGCAAGCGGGTGCTGGAGGCCGGCGCCGACCCGGAAGACGCCGCCGCCGCCGAACAACAGGCCTGGGCGCTGGAGCCCCGGGACCTGGAGCGCCCCGATCTGCGCACGGATACGGTCGCCCAGGCGGCCTCCAAGGTCTCGGCCGTGCCGGGCGTGCGGGCGGCCCTGCTCGACTTTCAGCGCAACTTCGCGGCCCATCCCCCGGCGGGGGCCAAGGGGGCCGTTCTCGACGGCCGCGACATCGGAACGGTGGTCTGTCCCGACGCCGACGTGAAGCTGTTCGTCACGGCCTCGGACGAGGTCCGCGCCGAGCGCCGATTCAAAGAGTTGCAGGAATCGGGGGCCGACGTTATATATGCGCGCGTTCTCGAAGAGATGCGCGAGCGGGACGCCCGGGATCGATCCAGGGCCGTCGCGCCGCTGGAGCCGGCCGAAGACGCGATCCTGCTTGATACAAGCGCCCTGAATGCCGATGCGGCATTCGCAAAAGCCCTTGATATCATTCAAAAAAAGTAGGATTTTCGGGCCCGGTCGGCCCCATTCCATTTCTGTTCGAAACGAAATGCCTGCTCATCACCGTCGTCAAAAGGCGGGATGTGGCGGGCATATGTGCAACCCCAGACCGCCGGAACCAACCGGCTGGCCAGACAAAATTGAAAGGTTTGAAACCAATGGCTACGACTGATGCCGCCACGGCGGCCCCCACCTCCAACGAAGATTTTGAAGCCCTGTTGAACGAGTCCTTCGGCGACGACGAAGGCTTTGAAGGCCGCGTCCTGCGCGGCGTCATCGTCAACATCGACGGCGATTTCGCCGTCATCGACGTCGGCCTCAAGTCCGAAGGCCGCGTGCTGCTGAAAGAATTTGCGAGCCCCGGCTCCGACGAAGTGCTGAAAGCCGGCGACGAAGTCGACGTCTACGTCGAACGCTACGAAGACCGCGACGGCCTGGTCCGTCTCTCGCGCGAGAAAGCCCGCCGCGAGGAAGCCTGGGTCGGCCTGGAAAAGGCCTTCGAAAAGGGCGAGCGCGTCAACGGTGTGATCTTCGGCCGCGTCAAGGGCGGCTTCATCGTCGACCTGGACGGCGCCGTGGCCTTCCTGCCCGGCTCCCAGGTCGATATCCGCCCCGTGCGCGACGTGACCCCCCTGATGGGCATGCCGCAGCCGTTCCAGATCCTGAAAATGGACCCCCAGCGCAACAACATCGTGGTCTCGCGCCGCGCCGTGCTGGAGGAAACCCGCACGGAAGCCCGCTCCGAACTGATCTCCTCCCTGCAGGAAGGCCAGGTTCTGGAAGGCGTGGTCAAGAACATCACCGATTACGGCGCCTTCGTCGATCTGGGTGGTGTGGACGGCCTGCTGCACGTCACCGACATCGCCTGGAAGCGCATCAACCACCCGTCGGAAGCGCTGTCCATCGGCGAGACCGTCAAGGTCCAGATCATCCGCTTCAACGCCGAAACGCAGCGTATTTCGCTCGGCATGAAGCAGCTTGAAGCCGATCCCTGGGACGGCGTCGCCGCCAAATACCCGGTCGGCACTAAGTTCACGGGCCGCGTCACCAACATCACCGACTACGGCGCCTTCGTGGAGCTGGAGCCGGGCGTCGAAGGCCTGGTGCACGTGTCGGAAATGTCCTGGACCAAGAAGAACGTCCATCCGGGCAAGATCGTTTCCACCTCTCAGGAAGTGGAAGTCATGGTGCTCGACGTGGATCCGGACAAGCGCCGCATCTCGCTCGGCCTCAAGCAGTGCAACGCCAATCCGTGGGAAGACTTCGTGGTCAAGTTCCCGGTCGGCGCCGAGGTCGAAGGCGAGGTCAAGAACATCACCGAATTCGGTCTGTTCATCGGCCTCGACGGCGAAATCGACGGCATGGCCCACCTGTCCGACCTGTCCTGGGACAAGTCGGGCGAGGAAGCCCTCGCCGATTACACCAAGGGTGACATGGTCAAGGCCAAGGTGCTCGACGTGGACGTGGACAAGGAACGCGTCTCGCTCGGCATCAAGCAGCTGGCCGACGATCCGACCGAAGGCGCGATGGAAGGCCTCAAGAAGGGCTCCGTCGTGACCTGCACGGTGACTCAGACCAACGACGGCGGTGTCGAAGTCATGGTCAACGACGCGATCCTGGGCTTCATTCGCAAGTCCGATCTGTCGCGTGACCGCTCCGAACAGCGCCCCGATCGTTTCGCCGCCGGCGAAAAGGTCGATGCCAAGATCACCCAGATCGACAAGTCCGGCCGCAAGCTCTCGCTGTCCATCAAGGCGCTTGAGGTCGAGGAAGAAAAGAAGGCCATGCAGGAATACGGTTCGTCCGATTCCGGCGCGTCCCTGGGCGATATCCTGGGTGCGGCCTTGAAGGAAAAGCAGGCGCAGGCCAGTGCCGGCGACGCCGAAGAAGAAAAGCCGAAAAAGGCAGCCGCCAAGAAAAAGGCCGCCAAGAAGGACGACGCCGACGATACGGCGGAAACGGAGGAAGGCGCCGAATAATCCGCCTTTCCCGTTGCCCCGCAGCCTGCGGGACATGATAAAGTCGCCGGGAGCCCTCGCATGGGGGCTCCCGGTTTTCTTTTGCCCTGCCGCTTGCCGGCGCCTTGGAAGAATCAGACGGATACCCGCCCTGCCATGAGTCTCGACACCGACATGCTTTTCGACCGCCGCCGCCTGAAACGCGCGCTGACCTTTTGGCGCCTGCTGGCCTTGGCCGCCTTCGCGGGCCTGATCGTGGCCGCCGCCGGGCGGCTGGGCGGGGCCGAGCTTTTCGCCGGCGACCATGTGGCGCGGGTCACCATCGACGGCATCATCTTCGACGACGACGAGCGCAGCCGCGCGATCAAGGACCTGGCCGACCGGGACGACGTGACGGCGGTGGTGGTCCGGATCGATTCCCCGGGCGGCACCTTCGTCGGCGGCGAAGCGCTGTATTCGGCCCTGCGCCGGGTCGCCGCATCCAAACCCCTTGTCGCCGTCATGGGCGGCACGGCGACCTCGGCCGGCTACATGGTCGCCATCGCGGCGGACCATGTGGTGGCGCGGCGCGGCACGCTGACCGGTTCGATCGGCGTGATCCTGCAGACCGCCGATGTGACGCAGCTTTTGGACAAGCTGGGCATCAAGCCGGAAGTCTTTAAAAGCGGGCCCATGAAGGCCCAGCCCAATCCGTTCGAACGCCTGAGCGACCCCGCCCGCAAGGCGACCCAGGACATGCTGATGGAACTGTACGGCCAGTTCGTCGACATGGTGGCCGAGCGCCGCCAGATGCCGCGCGACAAGGTCGTGGCCCTTGCCGACGGGCGCGTCTACTCGGGCCTGACGGCCAAGAACAACGGTCTGGTCGACGCCATCGGTGACGAGGAAGCGGCCCTCGATTGGCTCGTCTCGACCCACGGCATTGCCCGCGACCTGCCCGTGCGCGACCTGAAGCTGACGGACGAGCCCTTGCCGTGGCGCGAGGCCCTGACTTCGCATCTGCAAAAAGCATTGTTTTCTGAACGACTTAGACTTGACGGCGTGTTCTCCCTTTGGCACCCTTCCTTGTAGAAATTCACCTGTGAGGGAAAGGTCCCCGGCCGACCGCGTTGTCGCGGTGCCGCTTGGGATTGGAAGCATGACCAAATCCGAACTCATCGCCCGTTTGGCGGCGGACAATCCGCATCTCTACCAGCGTGACGTGGAACGCATCGTCTCCACCATTTTCGACGAGATCACCAGCGCATTGGCCCAGGGCGACCGGGTCGAACTGCGCGGTTTCGGGGCCTTTTCCGTGAAGCGTCGCGGGTCGCGCGTCGGCCGCAATCCGCGCACGGGGGCCACGGTCGAGGTCGATTCCAAGCATATTCCCTACTTCAAGACCGGCAAGCAGCTGCGCGAAAAACTCAACGGCAGCTGATCCCGGCCGGCGCCGACCGCCGGTCTCCGGAACCTCTAACCGTCAGGTGTTGCGCGTGGGCAGACTTCTTTCCTGGATCATTGTTGCTCCCCTCGTTCTCGGGCTGATCCTGTTCGCGGCCTCCAATCGGGCCGACGTTGTCCTGCGGCTCTGGCCCTTCGATTATGAACTGACGACGCCCGTGTCGCTGGTCGGCGTCGGCGGGCTGTTCTTTGGCTTTCTGTGGGGGGCGGTGACGGTGTGGATTTCCGGCGGGGCCGCCCGCGGACGCGCTCGGCGCGAAGCTCACCGCGCCGAAGGGGCGGAAAAGGAAGTCCTGCGCCTCAAGACCGATGTGGAAATGCTGGAAGAAAAGCTCCGCGCCGCCGATGCCAAGGCCAAGGCCGCTGCGGCGCTCCCGGCCCCCGGGGCGGACGCGTCGGCATCGAGCAGCTCGCGCCATATTCTCTAGCCCAGGCTCATCCGCCTCTCTATCGCTGTCTTTCGGCTCGGCTTCCGTCCTTGGTTTTTGAGGATGGCGGCCATTGATCGGGATCAGTATAAAAGATGACACGGCTAATTCTGGAACCAACCCAATGACCTCTCCCTCCCCCGCGACGGGCATCAAAAGCCCCGCCGACCGTATTCTGGTCGCCCTCGACACCACCGACGCGGCGGCGGCCGTGGCCCTGGCCGAGGGCGTGAAGGGGGCCGTGGGCGGCGTCAAGCTGGGCAAGGAATTCTTCACCGCCAATGGGCCCGAGGGCGTCAAGCGGGTCTCGGCGGCGGGCCTGCCCGTGTTTCTGGATCTGAAATTTCACGACATCCCCAATACGGTCGCCGGTGCGGTGCGCGCGGCAGCCCCCATGCGCCCCTTCATGTTGAACGTCCATGCCTCCGGCGGCCGCGCCATGATGGAAGCCGCCGCCCAGGCTGCGACGGATGCCGCCCAGGGCGGCCATCGGCCCCTGGTTCTGGCCGTCACCGTGCTGACCAGCCTGTCGGACGAAGACCTGATCGAGGTCGGCATCAACAACGAAACCAAGGCCCAGGTCGCAAAACTGGCCACGCTGGCCCAGGAGTCGGGCATGGACGGGGTCGTCTGCTCGGCCCATGAGATCAAGGTCATCCGCTCCGTCTGCGGCCCCGATTTCACCCTGGTCGTGCCGGGCATTCGCCCCGACTGGTCCGTCAAGGGCGACCAGAAGCGCGTGGTCACCCCGCGCGATGCGGTCTCGCTCGGCGCCGACTACCTGGTCATCGGCCGCCCGATCACCCAGGCCGCCGATCCCATCGCGGCGGCATCGCGCATCGCGGACGAGTTAGATTAATCGTCATTCTTGAAGATACGCCGCTTCAATTGCTTCCCGAGTGCAGAACAGCTTGGGGCAAAAACTAAGTACAGAAGAGGCCCAATTAATACGGTCATTAATCCCGCTAATTGCAGATCGTCGCTCATCATTTCTTGCAACTTCAAAATTGGCACATGTCGTTCGCTGATAGAGTCTTAAATACCGCCTCCCTGTTCTAGGGAATTATGCGCGGAACACCCCATGAACATACCATGTTTGGGTGGGGCTAATTCAACGAGACGAATCGCGAACGCAGCTCGATTTTGTTAAATAAACTTGTTGAAAAACGCACTTGAGTGATGGTCTCGGGCGGCCATGAGGAAAAACGTGGTTATGTCGATTCAAGTGAAAATCTGCGGGCTGAAAACGGCGGAGGCCGTGGACACCGCCGTGAACGCGGGTGCCGATCTGGTCGGCTTCGTGTTCTTCAAGAAAACGCCGCGTTATGTCACGCCCGCCGTTGCCGGCGGCTTGGCCGGGCGGGTGCCCGTGGGCGTGCTCAAGGTCGGCCTGACCGTGGACGCGACGGACGATGAGCTCGCCGCCATCACCGGCAATGGGGCGGTCGACATCTTACAACTGCATGGACATGAGACGCCGGCGCGGGTCGCCGAGGTCCGGCGCCGGTTCGGCCTGCCGGTGATGAAGGCCCTGCCCATCGCCGAGCCCGCCGATGTTGACGCCGCCCGCGCCTATGAGGGCGTCGCCGACCGGCTTCTGTTCGACGCCAAGCCGCCGAAGGATGCCGAGCGCCCCGGCGGCAACGCGCTTGCCTTCGATTGGGGGCTGTTGGCCGGCACCCGCTGGAACCTGCCCTGGCTGCTGGCCGGCGGGCTGACGCCGGATAACGTGGCGGCGGCGATCCGGGTGTCGGGCGCCCCCGGCGTCGATGTGTCCTCGGGCGTGGAAACGGCCCCTGGGGTCAAGAGCGCGGACCTGATCGACGCCTTCATCAAGGCGGCAAAGGGGGCCTGATCCCGCCTTTTGGGGTTTTCCCTCATCCTGTCCCTCTCCCCATCGGGGCGAGGGGGCAGCCGGTCGGGTTTGTGCTTGGGTTCCCCGGGACCTTGTGCTTTATTTGCGCCGCCCTTGGNCGCCGGCGCCGTTAACCATAAAANGGCANAAACCCAAGGCAATATGAGGATTGGTTCATGTCGAAGTTGAATACCTACCGCGAAGGCCCGGACGAATCGGGACATTTCGACATCTACGGTGGCCGCTATGTGGCGGAAACCCTGATGCCGCTGATTCTGCAGGTCCAGGAAGCCTGGGAAAAGGCAAAGAACGACGCGGCTTTCTGGGATGAGTTCAACCGTTACATGAAGCATTACGTGGGCCGGCCCAGCCCGCTGTACCTGGCCGAGCGCCTGACGGCAGAGTTCGGCGGCGCCAAGGTCTACTTCAAGCGCGACGAGCTGAACCANACNGGNNCNCACAAGATCAANAANNNCNTCGGCCAGATCCTGCTNGCCCGNNNNATGGGCAAGANNCGCATCATCGCCGANACNGGCGCCGGNCAGCACGGCGTCGCCACGGCCACGGTCTGCGCCCTGTTTGGTCTGCCCTGCGTGGTCTACATGGGTGAGACGGATGTCGCCCGCCAGCGCCCCAACGTGGTGCGCATGAAGATGCTGGGGGCGGAGATCGTCCCCGTCACCGCCGGCACGGGCACCCTCAAGGACGCCATGAACGAGGCGCTGCGCGACTGGGTCTCCAACGTCGAGGACACCTTCTACATCATCGGCACGGTCGCCGGCCCGCACCCCTATCCGGCCATGGTGCGCGATTTCCAATGCGTGATCGGCAACGAGGTGCGCGAGCAGATGGTGGAGATGGAAGGCCGTCTGCCCGACAGCTGCATCGCCGCGATCGGCGGCGGGTCCAACGCCATGGGCCTGTTCCATCCCTTCCTGGATGACGAGAGCGTCAAGCTGATCGGGGTCGAGGCCGCCGGCCACGGGATCGAGACCGGCGAGCATTGCGCGTCCCTCAACGGCGGGCGGCCGGGCGTGCTGCACGGCAACCGCACCTATCTTTTGCAGACCGAGGACGGCCAGATTCTGGACGGTCATTCCATTTCCGCCGGCCTGGATTATCCCGGCATCGGGCCGGAGCATTCCTGGCTGCGCGACACGGGCCGGGTCGAATACGTGTCGGCGACGGACAAGGAAGCCCTCGCCGCGTTCCAGCTGTGCACGCGCAAGGAAGGCATCATTCCGGCCCTGGAGCCGAGCCACGCGCTCGCCTACGTGGCCAAGATCGCGGGCGACCTGCCCAAGGACCACCTGCTCGTCATGAACATGTGCGGGCGCGGCGACAAGGACGTGGACGCCGTCGCCGGCTATCTGGGAATGGACTGAGCCGATGACCACGCAGACCGGGCCCGAGACCCGCATCACCCGCAAGTTCGCCCAATTGAAGGCCGAAGGCCGCGCCGGTCTGGTAACTTTCCTGACCGCCGGCGACCCGACCCCCGAGCTGTCGGAACAGATCATCCTGGAGATCGCCAAGGCGGGCGCGGACCTGATCGAAATCGGCATGCCGTTCTCCGACCCCATGGCCGACGGCCCGGCGATCCAGGCTTCCAGCCTGCGGGCGCTGAAGGCCGGGATGACCCTGCCGAAGACCCTGGATATCGTGCGAGCGTTCCGCAAGAACGATGACGACACGCCGATCGTCCTCATGGGCTACTACAACCCCATCTACATCTNCGGGGTCGACCGCTTCCTGGCCGATGCCAAGGACGCCGGGNTCGA
>PALN01000025.1 GCA_002706405.1 Rhodospirillaceae bacterium
CGGCATAGCCTTTGCCGTTGGCCCCGCCGTCGGCATGGATCGCCGTGATGCGATCGAACATCAGCATCGGCGGCAACGGAAGCTGCGCGTTGCCGGGACCGAACAGGTCCCCCTTCGCACAGGCGATCAAATCATCATAGGAATAGGCGTTTTTCTGTGTCACGCGCTTACGGCCATTCCTGCCCGCCTCCCTTGGGCAAGCCGTCTTGATTGCGGGCGTCCCCCGGCAACACGGCTTTTCGTTTCTGTTTTTTCCGGGCCGTTTGGAACCGGATGCTTAAGCTTCGTCTCAGGCGCACAATAGCCAGAGAATCCGCCGAAAGGCAACCATCGCGAACAGCCGGACAACAAAGGGCGGTGCCGCTTCCGACACCGCCCTTCGAGGTACGAAATATGCAGACCGGGCCCCTTAGTCGCGGGGCTTACCGCCACGGCCACCGCCGCCGGACCGTTCACCGACTTGCTCGGTGATGTCCGCGCCGGTTTCCTGATCGACGACCCGCATGGAGAGCTTCACCTTGCCGCGGTCATCGATGCCGATCAACTTGACCTTCACCTGGTCGCCTTCGTTGACCACGTCGGTCACCTGGCCGACCCGTTCGTTGGCCAGCTCGGAGATGTGGACCAGGCCGTCCTTGGCGCCCATGAAGTTCACGAACGCGCCGAAGTCGACGACCTTCACGACCTTGCCGTTGTAGATGGCGCCGATTTCCGGTTCCTGAGTGATCGACTTGATCCAGTCGATGGCGGCTTCGCCGGCCGAGGCATCGACAGCGGCGACACGCACGGTGCCGTCGTCTTCGATGTCGATCTTGGCACCCGTCACCTCACAGATTTCGCGGATCATCTTGCCACCCGGGCCGATGACTTCGCGGATCTTATCCTTGTTGATCGTGAACTGGGTGATCCGAGGTGCCGTATCCGCCACCCCTTCACGGGCCGAGGTCAGACCCTTGGACATCTCGCCCAGGATATGCATGCGGCCGTCCTTGGCCTGGCCCAGGGCGATCTTCATGATTTCCTCGGTGATCGAGGTGATCTTGATGTCCATCTGCAGGGAGGTGATCCCTTCGGACGAACCGGCGACCTTGAAGTCCATGTCGCCCAGGTGATCTTCGTCACCCAGGATGTCCGACAGAACCGCGAAATCGTCGCCTTCCTTGATCAGGCCCATGGCGATCCCGGCCACCGGACGCTGCAGCGGAACGCCCGCATCCATCAGCGCCAGCGAGGTGCCGCAAACCGTGGCCATGGACGACGAGCCGTTGGATTCGGTGATTTCCGAAACGACACGGATCGTATAGGGGAAGTCGTCCTTGGTCGGCATCAGCGGGTTGAGTGCGCGCCAGGCCAGCTTGCCATGGCCGATTTCACGCCGCCCGGTAAAGCCGAAACGGCCCGCTTCGCCAACCGAGAACGGCGGGAAGTTATAATGCAGCATGAACGTGCGGCGATGGTCGTTGGCGAGATCGTCGATGATCTGTTCGTCCTGGCCGGTGCCGAGCGTGGCGACCACGAGGGCCTGGGTTTCCCCACGGGTGAACAGGGCCGAACCGTGGGTCCGGGGCAGCATGCCCACTTCCACGGCGATCGGACGCACGGTCTTGGTATCGCGGCCGTCGATGCGCTTGCCGGTGGCGAGAATGTCGCGGCGCACGATGTCGCTTTCCAGCTTCTTCAGGATACCGCCGAGGGCCGCGTCGACCAGATCCTGGTCGATGCCGTCGTCGGCCGCCAGGTCTTCGGCAACCTTGGCCTTCACGGCCGAGATCTTTTCCTGACGCAACTGCTTGATCGTTTCCTTGTAGGCATCACGCAGGCCGTCTTCGGCGAGCGCCTTGACCTTGTCGGCCAGGGCCTGTTTGCCTTCCGGCTCGGCCGGCAGGTCCACGGGGTCCTTGGCGCAGGCCGAAGCCAGTTCGATGATGCCCTTGATCACGTCCTGGTTGGCCTTGTGGCCGAACATCACCGCACCCAGCATGTCGTCTTCCGACAACTCGTGGGCTTCCGATTCGACCATCAGCACGCCTTCCTGGGTGCCGGCGACGAACAGGTCGAGCTTGGTTTCGACCATCTGCTCGCAAGTCGGGTTGAGCACGAACGCACCGTCGATCAGGCCGACGCGGCAGCCCGAAATGGGGCCCATGAAGGGGGCACCCGAGATGCAGAGTGCTGCCGAGGTGCCGATCATGGCCGGCACGTCCGGATCGTTTTCCAGATCGTGGGTCAGGACCGTGCAGATGACCTGCACTTCGTTCTTGTAGCCTGGCGCGAACAGCGGCCGGATGGGCCGGTCGATCAGGCGCGAGGTGAGAATTTCCTTTTCGCCGGGACGGCCTTCACGCTTGAAGAAGCCACCCGGAATCTTACCGGCGGCATAGGCCTTTTCCACGTAGTGGACGGCCAGCGGGAAGAAGTCGATGCCCGGACGGGGCGTCTTTTCCGCGACCACGGTGCACAGCACCTTGGTGTCGCCATAGGTGGCGAGAACGGCGCCGTCGGCCTGGCGGGCGATCTTGCCGGTTTCCAGGGTCAGCTTGCGCCCGCCCCAGTCAATTTCCTTACGAAACTCTTGAAACATATTTTTCTACTCTTCCTACAAACGTACGTGGGACCGGAGCCCGCGCCAATCGCGGACCCCTGCCCGTTGGGTCCCCGGCACCCTGCCGGGCGACCCGGCCCCGAGGCGTCTTCCACAGGCCATAACGGCGGCGGAAAACGGCGGGGCAATAGGCGGCATCCGTACCCTGGCCGCCCACGGAGAGCATTCCGTCACCTGACGGATGCACGCCCATTCATGCAAATTAGCGCCGAATACCCAGGCGCTTGACCAGCGCGTCGTAGCGGCCGTCGTTCTTCTTTTTCAGATAGTCCAACAGGCGCCGGCGCTGACCGACCATCATGAGAAGACCACGCCGGGAATGGAAATCCTTCTTGTGGGTTTTCATGTGTTCGGTGAGATTGGCGATCCGTTCGGTCAGAATAGCGACCTGAACTTCGGGCGATCCGGTGTCGCCGTTGCCCGATTGGAACTCACCAATAAGTTCCTGCTTCCGCTCAGCGGTAATCGACATCGTCATACTCCTGTTCTTGATTGTTGAAGATCAGGTATCCGGACCATCCAGGTTCAGAACCCGTACAGGGCGGATTTCGCCGCCCTTGATCTCCGCCAGAGCCACCAGCCGGTCGCCGAGCATGGCCGAAACCATGTCGCCTTGGCGGATGTTCTTGAAAGGCGAACGGCTGGCGACGGGAAGGGCCGCAATGGCCTGTCCTTGGGCCAGCCGCCGGGCCTCTGCTTCCGTCAGGGCCAGCGCCGGGATGTCGTCCAGCGCGGTCTCGACGGGCAAGAGGTGCCCGGAATCGCGCGCACTATGCCCCAGAGCCTCCAGATTATCTAGCGAAATCGACCCCGCCTCCGTGAACGGCCCGACCACCGTGCGGCGCAGCTCCGAGACATGCCCGACCGTACCGAGGGCGCGCGCCAGATCGCGCGCCAGGGAGCGCACGTAAACGCCCTTGCCCGAGCGGCAGCGGATCACCGCATGGTCCGCATCGGGGCGGCTTTCCAAAGTCACGGACAGCACCGTCACGCGGCGGGATTTAAGCTCGAAGTCCTCGCCGCCGCGGGCCAGGTCATAGGCCCGCTCACCATCGACCTTGATCGCCGAATAGCGGGGCGGCACCTGATCGATCTCGCCGATGAACGTCGGGAGAGCGGCCGAAATCTCGGCATCGGTCGGCCGCGCGTCGCTTTCCGCCGAGACGGCGCCCTCGCGGTCGCCGGTTTCTGTCTCGATCCCGAAACGAACGGTGAAAACGTATTCCTTATCCCCGTCCATGGCGTAGGACACGGTCTTGGTCGCTTCGCCCAGGGCAATCGGCAGGATGCCCGTGGCGAGCGGATCAAGGGTGCCGCCATGGCCGACCTTGGCCGCGTTGAACAGGCGCTTGACCCGGCCCACGGCCTGGGTCGAGGTCACGCCCAACGGTTTGTCGAGATTGATCCAGCCGTGAATGGCGAGACCCTTGCGGCGGCGACCCATCCCGTGCCCGGCCTATTCGTCGTCCGCCGGGTCGCCCGGGGCGTCCAGGTCGCGGCGGACGCGGGGATCATGCAGGATGGCGCCGATGCGCCCCGCATGTTCGAAGCTGTGATCCAGGCGGAAGGTGAAGTTCGGCAGGAACTTGAGATTAATTTCGCGGGCGATCTGGCGGCGGATATAGGGGGTCGCGTGATTGAGCGACTTGAGGATCGCATCCGTGTCCGCATCGCCGGTCACGGTGCCGCCCAGCGGAACCACGAACACGGTGGCGCGGCGCAGATCCGGGCTGGCGTCGACGCCGGTCACGGTGAGATTGGCCTCTGCCAGGACCGGATCGCGGAAATCGCGACGTTCCAGGATGCGGACCAGGACATGGCGCAGTTCCTCGCCGACGCGAAGCTGGCGCTGTGACGGGAGCTTGGGGCCCTCGTGCCGTTTACGGGATTTTTCAGCCATGACGATACATTACCAATAGCCGGCCGGCGGAGCCCCCTGGCCCCGCCCGGCGTGGCGGCGGTGTGGCAGGGGTTCTAGAGTTCCCGGGCCACTTCCTCGGTCTCGAAGCATTCGATGATGTCGCCGACCTGGATGTCCTGGTAGTTGGCGAGCGCCATGCCGCATTCGGTGCCCGACTGGACTTCCTTGGCATCGTCCTTGAACCGCTTGAGCTGGCTCAGGTCGCCTTCGTGGATGACCGTGTCGTCGCGCAGCAGGCGCACCTTGGCGCCGCGCTTGACGGTGCCTTCGGTGATCATGCAGCCGGCGACCTTGCCGACCTTGGACACGTTGAAGACTTCGCGCACTTCGGCGTAGCCCAGGAAGTTTTCGCGGATGGTCGGCGCCAGCAGGCCCGACAGCAGGGCCTTGATATCGTCGGTCAGGTTGTAGATCACCGAATAATACCGGATATCCAGACCGTCGCGCTTGGCCAGATCACGGGCCTGCGGGTTGGCGCGCACGTTGAAGCCGACGATCACCGCGTTGGAGGCGCGGGCCAGCGTCACGTCGCTTTCGTTGATCCCGCCGACGCCCGAATGCAGGACCTGCACCCGGACTTCATCCGTCGAAAGCTTCTCCAGGGCACCCACGATAGCCTCGGCCGAACCATGCACGTCCGCCTTGATGACCAGCGGCACGGTCTGGGCCTCGCCTTCCTGGATCTTCTCGAACATCTGTTCGAGCGTCCCGCGGCCGCCGGCGGCGGCCTGCTTGTTGCGTTCCTGGCGCTGGCGGAATTCCGTGACCTCGCGGGCGCGGGATTCGGAATCGACGACGACGAAGTCGTCCCCGGCCTGCGGCGTGCCGTTGAGGCCCAGGATTTCCACCGGCATCGACGGGCCGGCTTCTTCCAGCTGTTCGCCATGGGCGTTCGACATGGCGCGCACCCGGCCCCATTCGGCGCCGGCGATGAAGATTTCACCGACATGCAGCGTGCCGCGCTGGATCAGCACCGTGGCGACCGAGCCCTTGCCCTGCTCCATGCGGGCTTCGACGATCACACCTTCGGCCGAATGGTTCGGATTGGCCTTGAGGTCCAAAAGTTCGGCCTGCAGGACGATCGCTTCTTCCAGCTTGTCCAGGTTGGTCTTCTTCAGAGCCGACACTTCGATGGACAGCACGTCGCCGCCCATTTCCTCGACCTGCACGTTGTGCTGCAGCAGTTCCGTGCGCACCCGGTTGGGGTCGGATCCCGCCACGTCGATCTTGTTGATGGCGACGATGATCGGCACGCCCGCGGCCTTCGCGTGGTGGATGGCTTCGATGGTCTGCGGCATGACGCCGTCGTCCGCCGCAACGCAGAGCACCACGATGTCCGTGACCTGGGCGCCGCGTGCACGCATTTCCGTAAAGGCGGCGTGGCCCGGGGTATCGATGAACGAGATCTTGGCGCCCGACGGCGTCGTCACCTGATAGGCACCGATGTGCTGGGTGATGCCGCCGGCTTCGCCGCCGGCAACATCCGTCGCGCGCAGCGCGTCGAGCAGCGACGTCTTGCCGTGGTCGACATGGCCCATGACGGTGACCACCGGCGCGCGGGGGCGCAGATCACTGACGTTGTCTTCGTCGCGCTTGAGGCCCTGTTCCACGTCGGCTTCCGAGACGCGGCGGATACGGTGGCCGAACTCTTCGACCACCAGTTCCGCCGTATCAGCGTCGATCGTCTGGGTGATGGTGGCCATGACGCCCATCTTCATGAGCGCCTTGACCACATCGGCCCCGCGTTCGGCCATGCGGTTTGCCAGTTCCTGTACGGTGATGGCTTCGGGAACAACGACTTCTCGCACAACCTTGGCGCCTTCCTGCAGCAGTTCGCGCTGCTTTTGCTTTTCACGTTCACGCGCGCGCCGGACAGACGCGATGGACCGCTGACGTTCTTCTTCGCCCTCAAGCGCGTCGGAAATGGTCAGCTTGCCGCGGCGGCGTTCGTTGTAGCCCCGCGTGGGGGCGGCACGGCGGACGTCGGCCGCGCCCTTCTTGTTGCCGCGGCCCTTGCCGCGGGGGCCGTCGTCGTCTTCCGTCTGGCGGGCTGCCGGGCGGGGCCGGGCGGGACGCGCATCGTCGCTGGGCGGGGCCGGCACGGCGGCCGCTTCGACCGCCGCGGGGGCCGGGGCTTCGGGCGCCGCCGGCTCGGGCTGGGCTTCCTCGACCGGTTCCGGTTCGGGCTCGCTACGGTCGACCGGCGTCGGGCCGAGGGGGCGGGCCGGCTTGTCCTCGGGCGCCTCGTCCTTGGTCTGCTGCGCGGTCTGCAGGGCCTTCTGACGGGCCTGGCGTTCCTCTTCGGTCAGCTCGCGGATCTGCGTTTCGCCGTCATCCTCCTGGATGGCTTCGGCGGCACCGGCCGGGCGCGCCTCATCCTTAGCCGGCGTGATGGTGCGGCTCTTCTTGACCTCGACGGTGACCATCTTGGACCGTCCGTGGGAAAAGTTCTGGCGCGTCTGACGCTTTTCCACGGTCTTGTTCAGCGTCAGCTTTCCGCCGCCGCCCAGACCCAGCTTGCCGCTGCCGCCCTTGTCCGCTTTGTCTTTTTCAGTCGTCTCAGCCATCAATACCTTCCGATCGGCGCGGTCCGGAGTTCCGGACTTTCAGGTTCCAACGAACCCTGCCTATTCCTGCGAGGGAGAAGTCATTCCGGCTGGGGCACCCTCGCGAAACCCCAAAAGCCGGCTCTGTTCGAAGACCAAGCGATCCGCCAGGCCGCCGGGCGCGACCGCTGCGTGGACCACATGATCCCGGCCCAACGCGCGGCCCAATTCGGCGGCGTCGAGGACCGTGAATTGCGCCAGTCCCGGCGCCAAGGCCCGCAACTTGGACTTGCCGTCCTCGCTGCCGTCCCGGGCCGCAACCAACAGACCGCGACGGGCGGTCCTTAACCAGGCACAGGTCTTTTCAAACCCGGCGACAACCTTGCCCGCACGGCGCGCCAAACCCAGCGCATCCATGCAGCGGCGGACCATTTGCGCCTCGATATCGTCCGCCAACCGGGGCGGAACGGTGACCTTACGCTTGGCCGCCTTGGCGAAATGGTTCTTTTCGCAGGCTGTATTTACCACATCGCGGCGGGCACTCAACCATATTCCCCGCCCGGGCAAGTCTCCACCCAGGTCGGGAACGATGCAGTCGTCGGGGCCGACGACGAAACGAAGGAGCTCCGGAACAGGCTTTTTGTCGCCGGTGACGACACAGCGGCGGACGGGCCCGCCGTCCTCATCGGACGCCGGGGCCATGTCGTCTTCCGCGTGGGTCTGCAAACCACCGGTCATGCCTGTCTCCGGGTTCTAACTCATCATACCGTCTCGATCGTGCGCCACGACACGGCGCCCCTAGGACGCCTGCGGCGCGTCGCCGCCGTCTTCCGCCGGGGCTTCCGCGTCATCCGCCGCCGCGTCTTCATCGGCGAACCAATGGGCGCGGGCCGCCATGATGATCTGGTTGGCCGCTTCCAGCGTCATCGTGCCCTGGGGCGCGATTTCCAGAAGCTCGTCACCGGCCAGGTCACCCAGATCGTCGCGGGTTTTCACGCCGGCTTCGCCGAGGGCGGCCATCAACTCGTTGTTGATGCCCTCGATCTCGGCCAGGTCGTCCTCGACGCCCAATTCACGGCGCTTGGCATCGAATTCGGCATCGCGGGTTTCCAAGAAGGTCTGGGCGCGGGTCTGCAACTCGCTGGCCACGTCCTCATCGAACCCTTCGATGTCGGTCAGGTCCTCGAGCTGCACGAAGGCCACTTCCTCGACCTTGGAAAAACCCTCGGTGACCAGCAGGTGGGCGATCACGTCGTCGACGTCGAGCGCTTCCACGAACAGGGCGGAGCGGGCGCGGAATTCCTCGTTGCGGCGCTCCGATTCCTCGGCTTCCGTGAAGATATCGATGTCCCAGCCCGACAGCTGCGACGCCAGACGGACGTTCTGGCCGCGCCGGCCGATGGCGAGCGACAGCTGATCGTCGGGCACCACGACTTCGATGCGGTGGGCGTCCTGGTCCATCACGACCTTGGACACTTCCGCCGGGGCCAGGGCGTTGACGATGAACGCCGCTTCGTCCGGGGACCACTGAATGATGTCGATCTTTTCACCCTGCAGTTCGCCGACCACGGCCTGGACGCGCGAACCGCGCATGCCGATGCAGGGGCCGACGGGATCGATGGAGGAATCGTGCGACAGCACGGCGATCTTGGCGCGCGAGCCCGGATCACGGGCCACGGACTTGATTTCGATGATGCCGTCATAGATTTCCGGCACTTCCTGCTTGAACAACGCCGCCATGAACTGCGGATGGGTGCGCGACAGGAAGATCTGCGGGCCGCGGGTTTCCTCGCGCACGTCCATGATGTAGGCGCGCACCCGGTCACCGTTGGAGAAATGCTCGCGCGGGATCGACTCGTCGCGGCGCAACAGCGCTTCGGCGCGGCCCAGGTCGACGATCACGTTGCCGTATTCGATGCGCTTGACCAGGCCGTTGACGACCTCGCCGATGCGATCCTGGTATTCTTCGTACTGACGCTTGCGCTCTGCTTCGCGCACCTTCTGGACGATGACCTGCTTGGCGGTCTGGGCCGCGATGCGCCCGAAGTCGATGGGCGGCAGGGGGTCGACCAGGAATTCGCCGACGACCGCGTCGGCCTTGCGCTGCTTGGCCTTTTCCAGGGGCAGCTGGGTGGTTTCGTTTTCGACGTCGTCGGGGCCTTCCACGACTTCCAGATAGCGGGCCAGGGTGATCGCGCCCGACACCCGGTCGATGACCGCGCGGATGTCGTGTTCGTGCCCGTACTTGGAGCGCCCGGCCTTCTGGATCGCCTGTTCCATGGCTTCCAGGACCTCGTCCCGCTCGATGCCCTTGTCGCGGGCGGCCTGGTCGGCGGCGGCCAGCAGTTCCGGGCGGGCGTGGACGGCTTCGCTTTGCATGACGTCGCTCATTTCCGTTGTTCCTTCAAACTCACGATAAAGTCGGTTTCCGGCGGGACGGCCTATCCGTCCGCCTGCTGATGGGCCGCGATCAATTCATCGGTCATCAGCAGCTTTGATTTCTGAATATCGGCGAACGGCAGACGAACCTCGCCCTCCGCCACGTCCATCACCACGTCCGTGCCGTCGATGCCGAGCAGGCGGCCGGAAAACCGGCGCCGGCCCTCGACGGGCACATCCATTTCGACCCGCGCGTCGAACCCGGCGAACTTGGCGAAATCGGCCAGCTTGACCAGCGGCCGGTCGATACCGGGGGACGACACCTCAAGCACGTAATGGTCGTCGATGGGGTCTTCCACATCCAGCAGCGCCGACACGGTGCGCGAAATGACCGCGCAATGGTCGACGTTCATGGCCGAGCCGTCCTTGGGTTCGGCCATGACCTGCAGCTTCTTGTTGCGCTGGCCGGACACCAGAACGCGGATGAGCTCGAAGCCCAAGTCCTCGATGGCCGGGCGGATGATCTCGGCGATGCGCTGTTCCAAGGTCACGTTGTCGTGGTCCCCATCGCCCGCGCCGCCGGGGCGGCCGCGAAGCATCTGGTTTAAAAAACACAAAAGGCGGGCCACCGGCCCGCCCCATCAATTCCGATATCGGACTTAACGAAGCGCATTTCCTTAAATGAAATGCGGGCCCTATATAGTCCCAAATCGCCGGCAAGACAAGCCTCGCGGTGATTTTCCCGGCGGCTAGGCCCCCCGGCGGCGGAACTCGAGATAGACCCGGGCCGGGCCGGCCAGGCCCTTTTCCTCGTAGCGGGTCGGATATCCGTCGGCCCAGCGGCGGCGCCAATCCTCGGGCCCCCGCGCCGTCCATTGAAATTCCGGGTGATTAGCCGCCAGGCCCAGGGCCCAGCGGGCATGGCCCATATGGTCCGTGGCGAAGCGGAACAGGCCGCCCGGGGCCAGGATGCGCGCCAGCTGGTCCAGGGTTTCGCGCTGCACGAAGCGGCGGTTCCAATGGCGTTTCTTGGGCCAGGGGTCGGAATAGAGCAGATAGACCCGGTCGATCGACCCCGGCGTCAGGCGCGGCAGCAATTGGCGGGCGTCGTCGTCGTGCAGGCGGATGTTGTCCAGCGACCGTTCCGTGATCTGGGCGAGAAGAGTCGCCACGCCGTTGACGAACGGCTCGCAGCCGATGAAGCCGATGTCGGGATGGGCCGCGGCCTGATCGGCCATGTGTTCGCCGGCGCCGAAGCCGATTTCCATCCAGTACGCGGCCTTCTTCCCGTCGAACAGGGCGGCCGGGTCCAGCGGCCCGTCGCCGGGCGGCACGCGCAGGGTCGGCAGAAGATTTTCGAGCAAGGCACGGCGGCCGGGGCGGAGGCGCTTGCCTCGCCGCCGGCCATAAAACCGTGGTTGTTCCTCAGGATCCATTCCCGTCGCCCTCGAAAGGTCGTGCCCGGCGACGGCAGTCGCCCTGAACTCAGGCCCCGAAGGCCGCCTTCAGGCCGTCGACCAGGTCGGTCTTTTCCCAGGAGAAGCCGCCGTCCGCATCGGGCTTGCGGCCGAAGTGGCCGTAGGCCGCGGTGCGGGCGTAAACCGGCTTGTTCAGTTCCAGGTGCTCGCGGATGCCGCGCGGGCTGAGATTGACCATTTCCTGCAGCTTGGCGGAAATCTGCTCTTCGGCGACGCGGCCCGTGCCCTGGGTGTCGACATAAACCGACAGCGGCTTGGACACGCCGATCGCATAGGCGAGTTGGATCACGCATTTGTCCGCCAGGCCCGCGGCGACCACGTTCTTCGCCAGATAGCGGGCACCGTACGCGGCCGAACGGTCGACCTTCGTCGGATCCTTGCCGGAAAAGGCGCCGCCGCCGTGGGGCGCGGCCCCGCCGTAGGTATCGACGATGATCTTGCGGCCGGTCAGGCCAACGTCGCCGTCGGGCCCGCCGATGACGAAACGGCCCGTCGGATTGACGTAGAATTCGTCGTCTTCACACATCCAGCCTTCGGGCAGAACACCCTCGACGAAGGGGCGCACCATTTCGCGGACCTCGTCCGTGGACAGGTTTTCCGTGTGCTGAGTCGAGACGACGACCGAAGTCGCGCGCACGGGCTTGCCGTTCTCGTACTGCAGGGTCACCTGGCTTTTGGAATCAGGCAGCAGCCCCGGCGTCTTGCCGGCATGGCGGGCGTCGGCCATCTGTTTCAGAATCTGGTGCGAGAAATGGATCGGCGCCGGCATCAGTTCTTCGGTTTCCGTGCAGGCGTAACCGAACATGATGCCCTGGTCGCCGGCACCTTCGTCCTTGTTGCCAGCGGAATCGACGCCCTGGGCGATGTCCGCGGACTGGCCGTGCAGATAGACCTGAACCTTGGCGGTTTCCCAGTGGAAGCCTTCCTGTTCGTAGCCGATGTCCTTCACGCAGTCGCGGGCGATCTGCTCGATCAGTTCGGCATCGGCATCGCCGTTGCCGTCGAACACCGGGCCGCGGCCGTCGTCGCCGCAGCGGCCTTCGCCGCCGACGATGATGCGATTGGTCGTGGTCATGGTTTCGCAGCCGAGACGGCAGTTCAGGGGATCGCGGCGAATGAATTCATCAAGCACCGCATCGGAAATGCGGTCGGACACCTTGTCGGGATGGCCTTCGGAAACGGATTCCGACGTGAAAAGATAGTTGGATAGAGTCACAGATGTAGCCTCCGGTAACGTCGTTTACAGATGTAGGACTATGAGGACGAAACGTGCGGGGGCGACGCTCGTCCGCTTAGCGCGTTGTTTTTCGTGGCGGCAAACGGTCCAAATACGCCACGCCCAGACCGCATGTGACTGGGCCGCCGTTTGTGCCAGCCTTGCCGGTCCGCGTCAAGGTGATATTGGCGGAAACCCTAGGCTCGGGAGGGAGATTCATCCGTATCCGTCCGGCGATGCGCCAGATATCCGAAGGCCGCGAACAGGCCGGCCAGGACCAGCGCCAGGGTATTTCCGATCCGGGAAAACAGGGTTCGCGCCTCGATCGGCTCGGGCAGGCCCGCGTCGATCGCGCCGGCCTCGCCAAGGCCCAGGGCGGTGACCGTGCGGCCCCAGGGATCGATGATCGCCGAGATACCCGTATTCGCCACGCGGACCAGCGGCAGGCCTTCCTCGACACTGCGCAGACGGGCCGCCGCCAGGTGCTGGTACGGGCCCGGCGTGACGCCGAACCAGGCATCATTGGTGAGGTTCAGAAGCCAGCGCGCGCGGGGCTCCTCCAGCGTTTCGCCGGGGCGCGGCAGCACGGCGTGGGGGAAGATGACCTCGTAACAGATGAGCGGCGAAAACGGCGGCAGGCCCTTGACCTCGAGTACCCGGGGGCCCGGGCCGGGCGTGAAGTTGCCGCGCCCTTGGGTGATCTTGAGAAAGCCGAGCCAATCCTGAAACGGCACGTACTCGCCGAACGGCACCAGATGATGCTTGTCATAGGTCAGGGCGACGCGGCCCGACGCCTCGACCGCATAGAGACTGTTGTAGACCCGGGGCGGGCCGTCGGACCGGTCTTCGATGCGCAGCGATCCAGTCAGCAGCGCACCCTTGATGGGGGCGGCATGGGACAGGGCGCGGAGCAGCACCGGCTCGCGCCCCAGCACATAGGGCACCGCCGTTTCCGCCCAGATGATATGCGTCGGCTCCGGTGCCGGGTCGGGCTTCGGTTCATCACCCTGTTCCGGGGACGGTTGCGGCACGCCGTCGACACCCCCGGGGTTGAGGCTCATCTCGATCTGGCGGGCGACATGGCCGGCGCGCAGGCCCGAGCGCCATTTGTCCGCCTGGGCGATGTTGGGCTGCACCAGGCGCAGATGGACACCCGGGGCGAACGCCGTTTCGGCCCCGGCGAGACGCCACATGCCGCCGCCCCACACGCCCGCGAGAAAAGCCGCCGCGAAGGCGCTGGCAAGCCAGGGCCGCCGCCCGCCGGAGGCAAGCGCGGCCGGGGCCGACGCGGCCCAGACGGTGAACAGGCTGAGGCCATAGATCCCGACCGCCGACGCCGGCTGAACCATGGCGTCGGCAAAGGTCCAGACCGTGCCCATGAGGTTCCAGGGAAAGCCCGTGAACAGCCAACCCTGCACCCATTCGCTGATCGTCCAGGCGGCCGCCAGGATCAGCGCGTCGCCGCCGCCGGGCGCGGCCCCCGTTCGGCGAAGCCGGTGCAGGATGCCGGCGGCGAGTGCCGGAAACAGGCCGAGCACCGCCGCGAAGCCGACCACGGCGATGGGGATCAGCCAACCGTGGCGGGCCAGATCGATGGTCAGGGAATGGGAAATCCAGAAGGTGCCGGCCGCCGCATGGCCGGCGCCGAACCACCAGCCGTCGGCCAAAGCGCCCCGAAGATTCGGACGCGACGCAATCAGCCAGATCAGGCCGGCAAAGGCGGGCACCAGAAAGATGACGATATGCAGCGGCGGTAATGCCCCCGCCGCCAGCACGCCGAGCCCCACCGCCAGACCCCGTCGCCGCCAGCCCGTCAGGCCCACGGCACCGTCATGGAGGCGTCGGAACCCGGACGGGGCCCCGCTCATTCCGCCGTCTTGTCCTGATCGGCCTTATCGGCGGCGCTGCGGCGGCGCACCCGCAATCGATGCACCCGCCGGGGGTCGGCCTGGAGAATTTCGAATTCGAAGCCCGAGGGATGGGCGACCAGCTCGCTGCGGATCGGCACGCGACCGGCCAGCGCGAACACCAGCCCGCCCAGGGTGTCGATGTATTCCCGTTCCTCATCGGTGGCGAAGGCGCCGACTTTTTCTTCCAACGCCTCGATCTCGACCCGGGCATCGGCCGTGTAGGAACCGTCGGGGTTTTCCTTGAGCACCGGTTCGGACGAACGATCATGTTCGTCCTCGATCTCGCCGATGATTTCCTCGACCAGGTCCTCGATGGTGACCAGCCCGTCGACGCCGCCGTATTCATCGACCACCAGGGCCATGTGCGACCGCCGGGCGCGCATTTCCAACAGCAGTTCGAGAACTTCCATGGAGGGCGCCACGAACAGGATCCGCCGCAGATGTTCCGACAGCTTGAAGTCCTCGTCCTGGCCGCCCCACAGGAACAGATCCTTGATGTGGGCCATGCCGATGACATCGTCGAGCGTGCCCCGGTAAACGGGCAGGCGCGAATGGCCCTGCTCGCCGATCAGGCGCACGATGTCCTTGAGCGGCGTGTCCGCCTCGACCGCGACGATGTCGACGCGCGGCACCATGACGTCTTCGACCGTGAGGCCGCGCAGATTGAGAATGTTGGACAGAAGTGCCCGTTCATCGTCGCCGATCGGAGCGGCAGGCTCGGCCCGCTCTTCGATGATCTCCTCGAGCGCTTCGCGAACGGAGCCGTTCTGTCCGCCGCGGAACCGGCGTTTCAGGCGCTGCCACAAGGACGTGCTGCGCGCCTCGGTCGGCGACGTGGGAGATTCCTGCGATGAGGAATGGGGGGTGGCCCCGGCTTCCCGGGGCGGGGGACTCGATGATGTATCGTTCATGTTACCAGGATAGATGCCCTTGCGAACGGGCGGTCACCGCTCCTTTCCATATGGATCGGGGACGCCGAGGCCCCCAAGGATATCCGTTTC
>PALN01000026.1 GCA_002706405.1 Rhodospirillaceae bacterium
GCGACAGGTGCATGGCGCAGATCGAGGCCGCACCCAGCGCCTCGATGATGAAGTCGCGGTCGGACACCGCGTCGAGCGAATTGGCCGTCGGCCGGTCGAAGCCCAAAGCCTCGGCCGTCATATGGCGGTCGATGGGGAACGAGGTTCCGGCCAGGGCCGCCACGCCGAGCGGGCATTCGTTCAACCGCTTGCGGGCATCCATAAGGCGCCCCCGGTCACGGCCCAGCATCTCCACATAGGCGAGCAGATAGTGGCCGAGGGTCACCGGTTGCGCCCCTTGCAAATGGGTGAAGCCGGGCATCACGGTCGCGGCCTCGGCCTCGGCGCGCTCGATCAGCGCCGCCTGCAGGTCCTTGACCCCCGCGTCCAGGGCGTCGATGGCGCCCCGCACCCAAAGTTTGAAGTCCGTCGCCACCTGATCGTTGCGCGACCGCGCCGTGTGCAGGCGGCCCGCCGGCTCGCCGATCAGCGCGGCCAAACGGCTTTCCACGTTCATGTGGATGTCTTCCAAGGCACGCTTGAATTCGAAATCACCCGCGGCGATCTCCGCCTTCACCGCCGCCAGGCCATCGGCGATGGTATCGGCGTCGGCCGCCGTCACGATGCCCTGCTTGGCCAGCATGCGGACATGGGCGGTCGATCCGGCGATGTCTTCGTTCGCCAGCCGCTTGTCGAATTCGATGGAGGCGTTGATTTCCTCCATGATGGCGTCGGGACCAGCGTCGAAGCGCCCGCCCCAGATGGTCGAGGCACCGGAAACGTCGTTTTCGCTCGATCCGGACTTGCCCGTAGTGCGCGCCATGGCTATCTCCTTAGGTCCAAGGCGATGGTGTAGACGATCAACGTAAACGGACAGTGAACCCGCATGGCGACCCGGACCAACCTCCAGACCACCCGAAATGCCCTCAGGCCCGCCGCGCTTCTGCGGACCCTGACCACCGCCGTCTTGCTGAGTGGGGCGATTTTCATCATTCCCGCCGGCATTGCAAGGGGGGTGGAGACCGCCTGTGCCGCCCCGCCCGCGGCCTTGGCCAAGTTCAAGCCCGCAAAATCGGTGCCTGCGCCCGTGACAGTACCGCTGCAAACCGCCGACGGCACGCCGGTTACCGTGGCGGAACTGGCCCAGGGACCGGGCGCGGTCGTCAATTTCTGGGCCACCTGGTGCGCCCCCTGCATCAAGGAAATGCCGCAGTTGGACGCCTTGAAGGCGAATCTGGCCAAAGACGGCATTCCTGTCGTCGCGGTCAGCCAGGATCGGGGCGGTCTGGCCCAGGTCGAGCCGTTCTACGCCAAGCACGGCTATAAGAACCTGGCGATCCACCTGGATCCCAAAGGAGCCTTCGCCCGCGCCAACAAGGTGCGCGGCCTGCCGACGACGATCCTGTACGACGGCGCCGGCCACGAGAAGGGCCGCCTCGAAGGCGTCGCCGAATGGGATGCCCCGGAAGTCGAGGCCTTCATTCGCACCTGCCTGAGCGGGTCCAAAGGCGATTGAGCCGCCAAACGGCCGCCCTGGTTTATCCCCGGCGGCGAACGCGCTAGGATAAAGTCATGACGACACATAGCCTGAAATACCTCTGCGCGGGCGCCCTGGCGCTGGGCCTGAGTGCCTGCAGCGTCACCGAATGGACCCTGCCCGGCGGCTCCGAAGACCAGCTTGCCTTCGACCGCCAGGAATGCCGGTCGCTGGCGCGCCGGGAGGCCGACCGCATCCTGAAACGCCAACCCCTGCCGCAACCCGATGCGGGGCCCGTGATCGGCAGCGAATACGACGCCGCCATGGCGCGCTATGACCTGTCGCGCCAGATCGACCGGATGTTCGTGTCCTGCATGGAAAATCGGGGCTACCGGCGGGCCAGCCGGTCGCTGTTCGACTAGGCTCCGGTCAATAACGGGGCGGACAAACAAAAACGGCGGCGCCCCGCGTTGGACGCCGCCATTTTGTTGTCTGCGAGTCGCGCTGGCTTAGGCGGCCAGGCGGTCGTCGCCGCGGCCCGTCGGCGTCGCTGCCGCCGGGACGAGGTAATAAAGTTCGGCCGCGGAGCGGGCGGAACCCGGCACCCGGTCGTTGCCGGCGAAGGCACCGGCGACGAGAGAGGAAATGTCGTCGCGGCGGATGCCGATGTCACGCAGCATGCGGTCGTCGAGGGCCAGCAGCTGGTTGCGCATGGCCCGGCGGCGCAGGCCAATGATCATGCGTTGGATAATGGACTGCACGCCATTGACCAACGGCAGGAAATAGCTGTCTTCCTGCATCAGGGCCGGCTGCTGGAAAAGATCCTGCTGAACCGGCGTGGTCTGCGGTTGGGGGCGGGCCGGGGTGAAGGCCTGGACAACCCGCTTGACTCCATGTGCAAACGCTTGTGCCCGCAATTCCCGGGCTTGTTCGATGAGGTCCTGAACGGACAGATCGGTTTGGCTGTACGGCGCCATGGTCGTTACTCCTGAATTGATGTCGTGGGCGGATCCTGTATGGACGTTGCTGACGACGTGTTGAGCGGAACCTATGCCTGTCCTCGCCATGCGCAAACCGCAAATGCTGCACTGCAGTATTGCATTAAGCACATGGCTAATTGTGCGGAATGTCACAGCCAACCGGCCGTCTTGCATGACTCCGCTTGCCTCCCGCGCCGGGGCTTCCTAGCTTGTCCCCATGAACGCCACATCACCGACCCGCCGCCGTCGGGGCACCCCCGCGGCCGCGATTGCCCCGACACCCGCCGCCGAGCGCCTGAAACAGCTGCGCGCCGAACTGTCGAAACGCCGCCTCGACGGCTTCATCGTGCCGCGCGGCGACGAGCATCAGGGTGAATACGTCGCCCCCCATTCCGAACGGCTGGCCTGGCTGACCGGGTTCACCGGCTCGGCCGGCATGGCGGTCGTGCTGGCCCGCCGCGCCGCCCTGTTCACGGACGGCCGCTATACCTTGCAGGCGGCGGCGCAGGTCGACGGGGCTTTGTATGATCTTCGCCACATCACGCAGGAGCCTGCGGTCGACTGGATCGCCCAGACCCTGGGCAAGGGCGGCAAGCTGGGATACGACCCCTGGCTTCTGACCCCGGCCCAGGTGCCCCGCTTCCGCGAGGCCTGCGAGCGGGCCGGCGGCGAGCTTGTTCCCGTCGACGGCAATCCCATCGACGCGGTCTGGGCCGACCAGCCCCCGCGCCCATCCGCCGTCGTGCGCAGCCATCCTTTGAAATACGCAGGCGTCGGCTCGGTCGACAAGCGGCGGAACCTGGCCGCCATGCTCAAGGCCGACGGCCAGGATGCACAGATCCTGTCGGCGCCCGATTCCATCGCCTGGCTGCTCAACATCCGCGGAACCGATGTGCCGCGCACACCGCTCGCGCTCAGTTTCGCCGTCATCCACAAGGACGCGACCGTGGACTGGTTCATCGACCCGGCCAAGGTGTCGGCGTCGGTCAGCCGCCAGTTGGGCAAGGACGTGCGGATCAAGGCGCCGGATGCTCTCGGCCCCCTGCTCGACCGCTTGGCCGCGAAACACGCCAAGGTCCGCATCGACCCCATGGCCGATCCCATGTGGATCGCCGCCCGCCTAGCCGACGGCGGCGCCGAGGTCGAAAGGGGCCAGGACCTTTGCATCCTGCCCAAGGCCCGCAAGAACACCACGGAGATCGCGGGCACCCGCGCCGCCCACCTGCGCGACGGTGCGGCGGTGGCGAAGTTCCTTGCCTGGCTGGATGCCGAAGCGCCCCAGGGCGAGATCAGCGAACTCGACGCCTCGGACCGGCTGTATGCCTTGCGCAAGGAAAACGACCTGATCCGCGATCTCAGCTTCGACACCATTTCCGGCAGCGGGCCCAACGGCGCCATCGTGCACTACAAGGCGACGCCGGCCTCCAACCGGCGGCTGCGCCCGGGCGACATCTATCTGGTCGATTCCGGAGCCCAATATCTGGACGGCACCACGGACATCACGCGCACCGTCGCCATCGGCCCGAAGGCGCCGTCCAAGGAAGCCCGCACACGCTTTACCTTGGTTCTCAAGGGCCACATCGCCCTGGCCCGGGCCCGCTTTCCCAAGGGCACCACGGGCTCACAACTGGACCCCTTGGCCCGGCAGTTCCTCTGGGCCGAAGGGCTGGACTTCGACCACGGCACGGGCCACGGCGTCGGCAGCTACCTCAGCGTCCACGAAGGGCCGCAGCGCATTTCCAAGGCCCCCAGCGCGGTGGCGCTGGAGCCGGGCATGGTGATCTCCAACGAGCCCGGATACTACAAGACCGGCGCTTACGGCATCCGTATCGAGAACCTGGTGCTGGTCACCGAGGCCAAGCCGCCGCGCGGGGCGGAACGCGATCTGCTGGCGTTCGAGACCCTGACCCTGGCCCCCATCGACCGCAACCTGATCGACGCGGCGATGCTGGACGCGGACGAGCGGGCCTGGCTTGACGCCTATCACGCGCGGGTCAGAAAGGCCCTGTCGCCGCTGGTCGATGCCGCAACGAAGACTTGGCTGAAACGGGCGACCGCGCCGCTCGGCAGCTGACTTACTTGCGATAGAGGTAGACCGCCGACCGATGCAGGTCGTCGACCCGCGCTTCCTTCACCGGCGTCCAACCCGGCAGGGCGAAGGCGTTGGACAACACCCAGGCGCCCGGCCTCAATCCGCCTTCCAACCGGCCGGCCAGCTTGGCCATAGCCGGCGGGCAAAGGAAACAGACCGCGAGATCGGCATCGGAGAAATCGCTCTTCATGACGTCGCCAAAGCGGACCTCCAGGTTGGCCGGACCGAACAAGACGTGGCGCAGACGGCAGACCGCCCAGGGCAGGGGCGAGACTTCGGTGGCGATGACCCGGGCATTCGGAAAGCGACGGGCAAGGGCCGTCGCCAAGCCGCCCCAACCGGCCCCCAGTTCGTGAATACAGCGCGGGTCCAGGCCCTCGACCAAGGTGAACATGCAGGCGCGAACGGCGGGGGATGTCGGCATGGGCGGAACCCCGGTTCGCACCGTCCCTGCAAGGATCAGAACAATGACCGCCAGCGCCAGGGAAAGGGCTAAAAATTCCATCGACAGGGCCCCTTTTCGCCGTCACATTACCGGCCCATATTAGGATCATGTTCGGAATTCAGCCGGATTTCCGAAGCAAGAGAAGAGAACATGTTCTTTTTTAATACAGCGAAGAAAATGAGCCAATTGGGCAAGCCGGTTGACCCCAACTGGGTGCGCAATGAAAAGGGCAAGTTTTTCCGATTCGTCAATTTGGACCCCCAGGAACAGAATCTGGAGGGCCAAACCGCCGTGTTCGTCATTTGGCACGGTGGCGTGCGGCCTGCTTGGGTTTATGTCGGCACCTCGCGCAACCTCGCGCGCGACCTGCAGGAATGCAAGGACAACGAAGACATCATGTATTTCGAACGGTTCGGCGGCCTGTTCGTCAGCTGGTGCTATATCAAGAAGGAATTCCAGGCCGGCGTCGCACGCTACCTGACCCAAATCGCCAAGCCGCAGGTCGACAACCCGCTGGCACCGTCCGCCGCCATCGACGCCATCCCGGTCCTGCTGCCGGGCACCAAACCCGCCTAACCCTCCTTTAACCCGATTCCGCCGCGTCTTTGTTCAACAAACACATTGACGCGGCCAATCAGAACACAAATTCTGGATACATGGCCCGCACCCGAGAATTCGATCCTGACGACGCCCTGGACAAGGCCATGCACTTGTTCTGGGAACGCGGATTTCAGCACACCTCCATGGCCGACCTGGTCCGACACACGGGCGTCAGCCGCTATGGGCTCTACGGCACCTTCGGCAACAAGGACGCCATCTACCGCCGGGCGCTGATGCGCTTCATCCAGCTAAAGAAGGACGAAATGCGCCGGGCCTTGCGCAAACCGGGTGCCGGGCGGCCGGAACTGGAAGCCTATTTTCGAGATATCCGCGAGTTCGTCTCCTCGGAAGAGGGCCGCAAGGGCTGCATGGTCTACAACACCGCGGCGGAACTGGCCCCCCATCATCCGGATTTGTCCGACTATCTGCGCGGCCTTCATGCCGAGGTCCGCGCCCTGTTCGAACAGGTCATCCGCAACGGCCAGACCGCCGGCGACATCCGCACGGACATCCCCGCCGCCGACCTTGCCATGACCCTGTTCGCCATGGAGCAAGGCATGGCCGCCCTGAACCGCGGCGGCACCGCGATCAGCGATCTGATCACCTGCTACGACACCTATCTGAAGTTTCTCGACGGGTGACCCTCGGGGCGGATTACTCCGCCGCCGTCTTCAACCCTTCCGCCGCCAGATCGACGATCTGGTCCATGATCGCCGTCAGGTCGTAGTCCTTGGGCGTGTAGACGCGGGCGACGCCGGCCGCCTTCAAGGTTTCCGCATCGGCCGGCGGGATGATGCCGCCGGCGACCACGGGAATGTCGTCCAGGCCCTCGGCCCGCATCAGATCCATCACATCCGTGACCAAGGCCACGTGTGAACCCGACAGTACCGACAATCCCACCACATGTACGGCTTCGTCGCGGGCGGCGGCGACGATCTGCCCCGGGGTCAGGCGGATGCCTTCGTAGACGACCTCCATGCCCGCATCCCGCGCCCGCACGGCGATCTGCTCGGCCCCGTTGGAATGACCGTCGAGCCCCGGCTTGCCGACCAGAATCTTGATGCGGCGACCAAGGGCGGACGACACTTCCTCGACCCGCGCGCGCACGGCCGTGATGTCGCCGGCCACACCCAGGGCCGCCCCCGAAATGCCCGTCGGCGCCCGGTATTCGCCGAACACGTCGCGCAGCGCCGTGCCCCATTCGCCGGTGGTCACGCCCGCGTGGGCGCATTGGATGGAAGGCTCCATGATGTTGGCGCCGGATTTGGCGGCCTCGGTCAGGGCGTCCAGCGCCGCCGCGACCTTGGCGTCGTCGCGGGCCTCGCGCCAGGCGGCCAGGGACGCAATCTGTTCCGCTTCGGCCTCGGGTGAGACGGTAACGATGGCGCCGGCCTGACCGACCAGGGGCGAGGGTTCGGCTTCCTGATACTTGTTCACACCGACCACGATCTGCTCGCCCGCCTCGATCGCGGCCAGGCGCTTGGCGCTGGCTTCGACCAGGCGCTGTTTCATGTAACCGGCCTCGATGGCCTGAACGGCGCCGCCCATGGCGTCGATGCGGGCCAGTTCCGCCCGGGCCTGATCCTTCAGGTCTTCGACCTTGGCGTCGATCTCCTTGGAGCCGTCGAAGATATCGCCGAACTCCAGCAGGTCCGTCTCATAAGCGACGATCTGCTGCAGGCGCAGGGACCATTGCTGATCCCACGGGCGCGGCAGGCCGAGGGCTTCGTTCCAGGCCGGCAGCTGCACGGCCCGCGCGCGGGCGTTCTTGGACAGGGTCACGGCCAGCATTTCAAGCAGGATGCGATAGACGTTGTTTTCCGGCTGCTGTTCGGTCAGGCCCAGGGAGTTGACCTGCACGCCATAGCGGAAGCGGCGGTATTTTTCGTCCTCGACCCCATAGCGGTTGCGCGTGATGTCGTCCCACAGTTCGGTGAACGCGCGCATCTTGCACAGCTCGGTGATGAACCGCATGCCGGCATTGACGAAGAAGCTGATGCGCCCGACCAGACGCGGGAAATCGGCGTCGGACACCTGGCCCGAGGCCTTGACCGTGTCCAGGATCGCCTGCGCGTTGGCCAGCGCATAGGCCAGTTCCTGAACCGGCGTCGCGCCCGCTTCCTGCAGATGGTAGGAGCACACGTTGACCGGGTTCCACTTAGGCACCTCGCGGCAGGTGAAGGCGATGGTATCGGATGTCAGGCGCAGGGACGGTGCCGGCGGAAAGATGTAGGTGCCGCGCGAGAGATATTCCTTCAGCACGTCGTTCTGCGTCGTGCCCGCCAGATCAGCGCGCTTGGCGCCCTGGCGTTCGGCGGCGGCGATATAGAGCGCCAGCAGCCAGGCCGCCGGCGCGTTGATGGTCATGGAAGTGTTCATCTGGTCGAGCGGAATGCCGTCGAACAGCTGCGCCATGTCGCCCAGGTGCGAAATCGGCACGCCGACCTTGCCGACCTCACCCTTGGCGAGCAGATGATCGGCGTCGTAGCCGGTCTGGGTCGGCAGGTCGAAGGCGACGGACAGGCCCGTCTGCCCCTTCTCCAGGTTGGCGCGATAGAGCGCGTTCGATTCCTTGGCCGAGGAATGCCCCGAATAGGTGCGGAACAGCCAGGGGCGATCCTTCGTCACCTGTTGCGCCGCAGCGGAACCCCCTTTTGCGCCTGCTAATTCACCATTCATGCCCGTCTCCCTGAAATGACCGAAATTCGCCATTCTCTAAAAATTATTGTAATTTTATTTCGTATCTAAATCACAAAACGAAAGATAGAATTTTGTGCATTGCGAAGAAAATGTAAAGCGGATATGACCAATAGGACAACAAAAATGGCCGCATGCCGAACAATAAGATACAGGCGAAAACGCGGACCGTTGGGGATGGCGTAACTATGTGGAGAAGGAGGCAGCAATGACGGATGCCGCCGAAGTGATCGACTTGACCTCCGAATTGCCGAAGAAAGACCTTTACGAGGTCGGCGAAATTCCGCCGCTCGGCCATGTGCCGAAACAGATGTATGCCTGGGCGATCCGCAAGGAACGCCATGGCGAGCCCGACACGGCCATGCAGGTCGAGGTCGTCGACGTGCCCGAATTGGACAGCCACGACGTGCTGGTCATGGTGATGGCCGCCGGCGTCAACTACAACGGCGTGTGGGCCGCGCTCGGCACGCCGATCTCGCCCTTCGATTATCACAAGGCAGAGTATCACATCGCCGGTTCCGACGCCGCCGGCGTGGTCTGGGCCGTGGGCTCCAAGGTCAAGCGCTTCAAGGTCGGCGACGAAGTCGTGGTGCATTGTAACCAGGACGACGGCGACGACGAGGAATGCAACGGCGGCGACCCCATGTTCTCTACCTCGCAACGCATCTGGGGATATGAAACGCCGGATGGGTCCTTCGCCCAGTTCTGCCGCGTTCAGGACCGCCAATGCATGCACCGGCCCAAGCATCTGACCTGGGAGGAAAGCGCGTGCTATACGCTGGTCCTCGCCACCGCCTACCGCATGCTGTTCGGCCATCGCCCGCATATCCTGCGGCCCGGCCAGAACGTGCTGATCTGGGGGGCGTCCGGCGGGCTCGGGTCCATGGCGGTGCAGCTTTGCGCCGTGTCCGGGGCCAACGCCATCGGCGTGATCTCGGACGAAGACAAGCGGGACTTCGTCCTGAGCCTGGGGGCCAAAGGCGTCATCAACCGCAAGGATTTCAATTGCTGGGGCCAGCTGCCCGAGGTCAACGGCCCGGGCTTCAAGGAATACATGGCCGAAACCCGCAAGTTCGGCAAAGCCATCTGGGACATCACCGGCAAGGGCAACGATGTCGACTTCGTGTTCGAACACCCGGGCGAGGCGACCTTCCCCGTGTCCTGCAACATCGTCAAGCGGGGCGGCATGGTCGTGTTCTGCGCCGGCACCACGGGTTACAACCTGACGATGGACGCGCGCTTCGTGTGGATGCGCCAGAAGCGTATCCAGGGCAGCCACTTCGCCAACCTGCTTCAGGCGTCCCAGGCCAACCAGCTGGTCATCGAACGCCGCCTGGACCCCTGCATGTCCGAGGTGTTTTCCTGGGCCGACATCCCGGCGGCCCATGTGAAGATGCGCCGTAACGAACACAAACCCGGTAACATGGCGGTTCTGGTTCAGGCCAAACGTCCCGGCTTCCGGACCCTCGAGGACTGCATTTCGGCTTAAACACCCCGATCGGCGGCACCGGCCGCCCGATGAATTAAGGAGACGCGTCATGGACGCCAGCGCACCCAGCGGCGACATCCTGCTGCCTGACCTTCTGACCCTATGCCGTGAGGCCCAGGGAGCCGCCGACGACGTGTTCGCGGCCGCCCGCCGGCAGGTCACCGACATGTGCACCCAGGACGGCAAGGTGTCCGGTGCCCTGGTCGACGCCAATCAGGTCGCGGCCCATGGCCTGTCCTGGCTGGCGACCTATGTCGAGGGCCTGCGCCAGATGCTGGGCTGGGGCGAACGGCTGGAGGCCGCGGGCGCCTTCGGTGAAATGGAACAACTGATGGTCCAGGCCGCGTTCGGCGAATACCTGGCTCAGATCCGTGGCGGCATCGCCCTGTCCCAGGTCGAGATCGTGCGCCCGGCGGACATGGGGCTGACGGCCGACGACCTCGCCCCCCTGGAAACCGCCGCCGCAAAGACCCTGATCGCCGGCGGCAACACGTCGGCGCTGCGCGCGCGCATGGGCGAGATCATGGCCGAGGGCCATTTCGGGAGCCTCGGGCTCGACGACGAGATGCTGGAAATGGTGCGCGACCAGTTCCACAAGTTCGTCGAAGACCAGGTCATGCCCCATGCCCATGAATGGCATCTGGCCGACAAGCTGATCCCCATCGAAATCGTCGACCAGATGGCGGAATTGGGCGTGTTCGGCCTGACCGTGCCGGAAGAAGGCGGCGGGCTCGGCATGGGCAAGATCGCCATGTGCGTGGTCACGGAAGAACTGTCGCGGGGCTATATCGGCGTCGGCTCGCTCGGCACGCGCTCGGAAATCGCGGCGGAACTGATCCGCCTGGGCGGCACGCCGGAACAGCAAGCCCATTACCTGCCCAAAATCGCCTCGGGTGAAATTTTGCCGACGGCGGTGTTCACGGAACCGGGCACGGGCTCGGACCTCGCCAGCCTCAAGACCCGCGCGGTCAAGGACGGGGACATATACAAGGTTACCGGCAACAAGACCTGGATCACCCATGCCTCGCGCTCGGACCTGATGACGCTGTTGGTCCGCACCAATTCGGAGGAGCCCGGCTACAAGGGCCTGTCCATGCTGCTGGCGGAAAAGCCGCGCGGCACGGAAGACGACCCCTTCCCCGCTCCCGGCATGTCCGGCGGCGAGATCGAGGTGCTCGGCTACCGCGGCATGAAGGAATACGAGCTCGGCTTCGATGATTTCGAAGTGCCGGTCGGCCAGCTGCTCGGCGGGGTCGAGGGCCAGGGGTTCAAGCAGTTGATGGCAACCTTTGAAAGTGCCCGCATTCAGACCGCCGCCCGCGCCGTCGGCGTCGCCCAGAACGCCATGGAATTGGGCCTGAAATACGCCCAGGAACGGAACCAGTTCGGCCGCGCCATCCATGCCTTCCCGCGTGTCCATGGCAAGCTGGCCTGGATGGCCGTGGAAACCATGATCGCCCGCCAGCTGACCTATTTCGCCGCCCGCGAAAAGGATTCCGACCGGCGCTGCGACATCGAGGCCGGCATGGCCAAGCTGCTGGGTGCCCGCACGGCCTGGTCCAACGCGGACAACGCCCTGCAGATTCACGGCGGCAACGGGTACGCCATGGAATATCCGATCTCGCGCGTGCTGTGCGATGCCCGCATCCTCAATATTTTCGAGGGTGCCGCGGAAATTCAGGCCCAGGTCATCGCCCGCGGCCTGATGTCCGGGCGCAACTAGCGCTCTTCCGCCACCGGCCTGCTCCGGTTTCCTGCGGCCTCCTGGCCGCAGGTTGGCCCGATCCTTGCGTCTCTCAGTCATATCCGAATGCGGCCGCCCCCTGGGCAATGCCGCCAAGCGATTGATCAAGTGAGGCATGAACCATGGGCACCGACGAATTTCGCCGCAATATGAACGACCTAGAGGCTTTGAGCCTGGAGATTGAGCAGGCGCCGGAGTTCAAGATGGATCCGGCCACCTCAAGCCGCACGGAGCTTCTCCACCGTTTCAATCTGCACCGTGCGATGGTCAATCTGCTTCATTTCGTCACCGTGCACATGATGCGCGCCGACGCCGAAGATTATGACCTGGAAAGCGAAAAGTGGATTCTGTCCGCCCTGGACAAGGCATCCGAGGACATTCGCATTGGCCTTGCCCGACCTCTTCCGGTCAATGTGCGCCACCTTGCCGAACGCGCGCAGAACCTTACCAACGGAATCCTCGCCAATATCCACACCATCGCGGCCTGAGGCTCAGCCGTCCTCGGGGTCGCGCCAGGCCTCGTACTCCTTTTGTGTTTCCGGGCTGGGCGGATAGACGCCGATGATCGGCCGTCCTTCCTGAATTTTCTCCTTGGCGAAGCGCTCGAAGCGCTCTTGCGCGACCCCCGCCGCACCGATTTCCGCCGCCAGGTCCCTGGGAATCACCACGACCCCGTCGCCATCGGCCTTGATGATGTCACCGGGGATGACGGCGACCCCGCCGCAACCGATCCGGGTTCCCGTGTCGCCCGCCGCCAGGCCCACGATATGGGCGGGGGCCGCCGGCCCCGCCGCGAAGATCGGCAAGCCCACGGCGATCGCTTCCGCCGCGTCGCGCACGCCGCCGTCGGCGACCACGCCGGCCACCCCCCGGGCCTTCAGGCGCTCCATGATCAAATCTCCCAGCACGGCCGTGTCCCCGTCACGCCGCGCGTCGATCACCAGCACCGCCCCCTCGGGCACGTCTTCGACGGCATGACGCGGCACATAGCCGTCCGATCCCAGCACGGCGGGCGCCGACAGGTCTTCCCGCGCCGGAATGAAGCGCAGGGTATAGGCCTCGCCCAGCAGCGGTTTGGCCGGCGCGTTCAAGGGCCGCACGCCCGACATGACGACCCGGCGCAGGCCACGCTTCAAAAGCTGCATGGACACGGTGGCGACGGATATGCGTTCCAGGTTCTTACGGGTTTCTGCATCCATGGGCGGTCTCCTTGAGTCTGAGCGGGGTCGGTATCTTAACCGCGGGCACGGCACTGCCGCCGGGAAAATCGGTGACGCCCGCCGACGAAAGGACTATATCTCGCACATGGAAGGGTTCTTCACGATCCTCATCATCATCGCCCTGGCGTTGACCCTGCTGGTGCTGTTCGTCGGCATCGGCGCCTTCGCCCTGGGCGGTAAGTTCAACGCGAAATATTCCAACAAGCTGATGCGCGCCCGCGTGCTCATGCAGGGCATCGCCATCATCCTGTTCGCCGTTCTCATGCTGCTGAGCGGCAAATAGGCGCCGCATCCGGCGCAGGAGGACGCATTCCTTGGTTACTTTATCGAAGATCTACACCCGGGGCGGGGACACGGGCGAAACGTCGCTTGGGTCCGGCGACCGGCGGCCCAAGCATGACATCCGGGTCGCCGCCTACGGCACCGTGGACGAAACCAATTCGGTGATCGGCCTGGCACGGCTTTACACCGGACAGGCGGGCTCGGACCCGGATACCGAGGCCGACGCCATGCTGAGCCGCATCCAGAACGACCTGTTCGACCTGGGTGCCGACCTGTGCACGCCCGAGAACGGCAAGCGGTCCGAGGGGGCCTTGCGCGTTCAAGCCTCACAGGTCGCGCGCCTGGAAACCGAGATCGACGCCATGAATGCCGACCTGGAGCCGCTAAAATCCTTCATCCTGCCGGGCGGACGGGCCGCCGCCGCACATCTGCACCATGCCCGCACCGTGGCCCGCCGGGCCGAACGCCTGATGACCGAGCTGGCCGGGGTGGAAGACATCAATCCCGAAGCCGTGAAATACGTCAACCGCCTGTCCGACCATTTGTTCGTACTGGCCCGGCGGCTCAACGACGGCGGCCGCGCCGACGTTCTCTGGGTGCCCGGCGCGACCCGCTGAGCCGACCGCGGCACCCTGAAAATCAGGCCGTTCATTACCCTGGAATGATGTATCCCAACGGGCCGAACGGGCCTTGACCGCCCCAGGGGGTAAGCCTATTGTGCGAGTGCGAACAGTCTAATTCCGGCACAAAGACCGGACCGGGGCGGGGCGCACCGGAGTGTGGAGATTAAAAAATAATGTCGGATAAAATTAAGAAGATCGGCGTCATCGGCGCCGGCCAGATGGGCAGTGGCATTGCGCATGTTTGCGCCCTGTCCGGACGTGCCGTCTATATGCTTGACGTCAGCGAAGATGCCTTGAAGCGGGGAATGCAGACCATCGAGCACGGCATGAGCCGTCAGGTCGAACGCGATCTCATCTCCGCTGACGACATGAAGAACGCGCTGCCGCTCATCCAGACCGGCACCGATTATGCCGGCATGAAGGATTGCGACCTCGTGATCGAGGCCGCCACGGAAGACGAAGAAGTCAAAAAGGCGATCCTGCGCTCGCTTGCCGACCATCTGGGCGAGAACACGATCATCGCGACCAACACGTCCTCGATCTCCATCACCCGCCTGGCCGCCCAGACCGACCGGCCTGAGCGCTTCGTCGGCATGCACTTCATGAACCCGGTGCCGCGTATGGATCTGGTCGAACTGATCCGCGGCATCGCGACCAACGAAGAAACCTTCGCCATGATCCGCGAACTGGCCACGGATCTGGGCAAGAAGCCGGTCAATGCCGAAGATTTCCCCGCCTTCATCGTCAACCGCATCCTGCTGCCGATGATCAACGAGGCGATCTATACCCTGTATGAAGGCGTCGGCTCCGTCGATGCCATCGACACGGCCATGCGGCTCGGCACCCGCCACCCCATGGGCCCGCTGGAACTGGCCGACTTCATCGGCCTGGATACCTGCCTGTCGATCATGCACGTGCTGCACGACGGCCTGTCCGATTCCAAATATCGGCCCTGCCCGCTGCTGGTGAAGTATGTCGAAGCCGGCTGGCTCGGCCGCAAGACGGGCCGTGGGTTCTACGACTATTCCACGGACACGCCCGTCCCGACGCGCTGATCCGGCGGCCCTAGCCGCCCCAGACCTGGCGGAACACGCGCAGCCAGTTTTCCCCCATGATTTTCCGCACGTCGGCATCGCCATAGCCGCGCGCCAATAGGCCTGCGGTCAGATTGGACAAGGTCGCCGGCGTCTCGATCCCTGCGGGGAAATAGTGCGGCGGCGGCGGATAGACGGCCGCGTCCCAGCGCCCGGTCTTGATCGCATCGTCATAGCGCGCCCGCGCCTTGTCGGCCGGAATGATCGGGTCCATCCCCATGTAGTAATCGATGCCCAGGCCGACGTGGTCGATGCCCATGAGCTCGACCGCGTAGTCGATGAACGCGATGAAACGGTCCAACCCGGGCCGGGGGTCGTCGCCGAGGAAGCTGGGAAAGCCGTTGATGCCGACAACCCCGCCGGTCTGGGCGCAGGCCGTCATCTGGTCGTCCGTGATGTTGCGCGGCGAGGGATGCAGCGCCTTGGCATTGGCATGGGAAAACACGAAGGGACCGTCACAGATCTCCATGGCGTCCATCGTGGTTCGGTATCCCGTATGGCTGCCGTCGACGATCAGACCCAGATCGTTGCAGCGCTTGACCAGGTTCTGGCCGAACAGACTCAGGCCCGCGTCCGTGCGCTCCAAGGCGCCGTCCCCGACCCGGCATTTGACGTTATAGGTCAGCTGCACCATGCCGAGGCCGAGGGCCTTATAGGCATCCAGCAGATTGAGATCGTCCTCAATCGCGTCCGTCCCCTGGAAGTGGAACACGATGGCCATCTCATCGGCCCGTTTGGCGCCCTCGATATCGGCTGCCTTGCGGGCCAGGCGCAGGCGCTTATGGCCTTCGATGAAGCGGTGCCAGCGGCCGAAGATGCGCAGCGTCTGCTCCGCCGTTTCGCGGATCGCGATGGTCGGGACCGCTGCGGTCAGCCCGCCGTCCAGGTAATGGGAAACGTTGGCCGGCGCCATCAACAGCGGGCAGACCCCGTCGATGACGATGGCGTCGCGATGCAGGGCGCGGGCGTCTTTGTCGGCGTCAGTCATCGTCGCCGGGGGCCGGCTTGTCCGCCGAAACCAGGCCCAGTTCGACCCCCGCCTCGTCCAGCATGGCCTTGGTGATCTTGTCGTCTTCCGACCAGCGGGAGGCGAAGTCCGCGTTCTCCAGGCTGTCGGCATCCACCACCACGCGCTTGATGCCGACCTGAACGATGGCCCGCGTGCAATCGGCGCAGGGCAGATGGGTGACGTAGATCGTGCACCCCTTCAGCGACATGCCGATGCGCGCCGCGTTGTAGATGGCGTTGCGCTCCGCATGCTCGGTCCATTTGTATTTCAGGGGCCGGGTGTGGCGATCCTCGACGGCATCGTCGATGGTCCGGGGAAAGCCGTTGAATCCGTATGGTCCCGGCGTCTTGTCATCGCCGACGATCACCGCGCCGACCTGGGTCGAGCGGTCCTTGGACCAGGTCGCGACCTCCTTGGCCAGGCGCAGAAAACGGATGTCCCATTTTTCGCTCATTGTCCGGTCCCCCGATGTTCCCCGTTGCAGGCTCCTGTTCCGCCGAAGGTTGCCATATCACGCGCGGATGAGCCACGACAAAGGCGTGCGGACGGGGCCCGGCTGTCATGGAACCGTCACGCCGCCGTTAACAAACCTTCTTTTGTCTTCGCCGAAACCGTCTGTCATCAGATGTGAAATTGTCCCTGGGCGATGACTGCGTACCTGACCAACCAAGACATGCCGGACCGGCAATAGGGACCGCGATATCATGAACATGCTGGCTAAACTGGCCGTTCCCATCCGGGCGCTGCCCAAGTTCCCGTATCCCCGGCGCAAGGCGCCGGCCCCCGCCGCGCCGCGCCCGGTCGATGTCCGCGCGCGCAACCTGGAAATCCGGCTGGCGGAAACGCCCGAGGAAATCGAGGCCGCGCAGCGCCTGCGCTACAACGTGTTCTACCGGGAAATGGGCGCCATCCCGACCGTGGACGCCGCCCGCCATGGACGCGACGCCGATCCGTTCGACGCCGTCTGTGACCATCTGCTGGTGCTCGACACGGACCGCTCGCAGCCCGGCCGGCCCTTCGTCTGCGGCACCTACCGGCTGATCCGGGGTGCCGTGGCGAAAGCCAACGGCGGGTTCTATTCGGCCCATGAATACGACCTGTCGGCCCTGCTGCGCCATCCGGGCGAACTGGTCGAACTGGGCCGCTCCTGCGTCCATGAAGACTACCGCACAGGGGCCGTCATGCAGCTTCTGTGGGGCGGCATCGCCGAATACCTCACCGCCTACGGCATCAAGTTGATGTTCGGCTGCGGGTCGCTGCCCGGCACGGACGCGGAAGCGCTCATGCCGGCCCTCAGCTATCTCCATCATTTCCACATGGCGCCCAGCGACATTCGTGCCCGGGCGCTCGAGGATCGTTACGTGAAAATCGACCGGGTGCCCCTGACCCGGCTCGACCAGAAGGCGGCCCGCGCCATGTTACCGCCGCTGATCAAGGGATACATGCGCGTCGGCGGCTTCATCGGCGACGGCGCGGTTATCGACAACCAGTTCAACACGACGGACGTATGCATCATCGTACCTACGGACCACATCACCGAGAAATACCAGCGCCACTACAAGCCCTGTGGGACGCGCTAGGCGACGCCGGTCCCGTCGCCGCTTCGGGCCTCCGGTCCGCGGCCCGTATTTCCGCATTCCTTGCCCTGACGGGTGCCCTGCTGCCGGTCGCGGCGGCGGCCTATCCGCTGGGAGCCGCCGCCGTCAGGCGCATCGCCCTGGTCTGGTTCCGCGGGGTGGCGCGGCTGGCCAGCCTGCGCATCAAGGTGAACGGCGCCCCCCTCGGCCAGACGGGCACGCTCTATGTCAGCAATCACGTGTCCTATCTGGACATCCCGGTGCTGGCCGTGCTGACCGACGCGGCCTTCGTCGCCAAGGACGACGTCAAGGACTGGCCCCTGTTCGGCCTGTGCGCGAAGTTGTACCGCACCCTGTTCATCCGCCGCGATGCCAGGGAAGCGCTCGGCCAGCGCGCCGAGATGGCCGCAAGGCTGGCGACCGGCGACAGCCTGATGCTGTTTCCCGAAGGCACGTCGTCGGACGGCATCCATGTGCTGCCGTTCAAAAGCGCCTTGTTCGCCGTCGCCGACGCGGCCCCAGGCGCGGACCAGCCCCGCGTGCAGCCCGTGTCCATCGCCTACACCCGCTATGCGGACGGGCGACCGCTCGAGCGGGGCCTGCGTGCTCTTTACGCCTGGTACGGCGACATGACGCTGCTGCCACACCTGATTTCCGTGTTCGGGCTGCGGGGTGCCATGGTCGAGGTCACTTTCCACGCGCCGGTGCAGGCCCGCGACTTCGCGAACCGCAAGGCGCTCGCCGCCCATTGCCACGACAAGGTCAGCACGGGCGTGACCCGCGCCCATTGGCGGCGGGTCTACGACATTCCCATGGATTATGGAAAGTTAGTGGAGTTCCGCCCGTAGTTTCTGGCGGAACAGGTCGATGGGCACCAGTTCGTTGCCCAGTTCGACATGCCAGAACTGCCAGCCGTTGCAGGCCGGTGCTTGCTGCACATGGGCGCCCACCTGATGGATGGAGCCGCGAAAATCAGCGGCGGCCAGGGTGCCGTCGGCGCGCACCCGCGCCGTGTGGCGACGCCGATGATCGGTCAAAGTCTGACCGGCCTTGAGCAGGCCCCGCTCGACCACCCAGCCGAAGGGAATGCGCGGCTGTTCGCGCTTGGCCGGCGTGGTCAGCAGCGACGGTTCGGCCAGGGGCTCGATCCCGGCCAGGCGTTCCTTGGCCAGGGCGGCGTATTCTTCATCCCTCTCCAGGCCGATGTAGCGGCGGTCGAGCATGCGCGCCACGGCCCCCGTGGTGCCCGTGCCGAAGAACGGATCCAGGATCATATCGCCGACATCCGTCGACGACAGAATGGTGCGGTAGAGCAGCGCTTCCGGTTTCTGCGTCGGATGCGCCTTCTTGCCCTCGGCGTTCTTCAGGCGCTCGCCCCCGGTGCACAGCGGAATGGTCCAGTCGGAACGCATCTGCAGATCGTCGTTGAGGGTCTTCATGGCTTCGTAGTTGAAGCGGTATTTGGCGTCCTTGTCCCGCGCCGCCCAGATCATGGTTTCGTGCGCATTGGTGAAGCGCCGACCGCGGAAATTGGGCATGGGGTTGGATTTGCGCCACACGATGTCGTTGAGGATCCAATATCCCAGATCCTGCAAGATCGCGCCGACGCGGAAGATGTTGTGGTAGCTGCCGATCACCCAAAGCGTGCCGTTGGGCTGCAGCACGCGGCGCGCGGCGGACAGCCAGGCATGGGTGAATTCATCATAGCTTTTGAAGCCCGAAAAGCGGTCCCAGTCGGCATCGACGCCGTCGACCCGCGAATTGTCAGGGCGGTGCAGTTCGCCTTCCAATTGCAGATTGTAGGGCGGATCGGCGAAGACCATGTCGACGCTGCCTTCCGGCATGGCGTTCATTAGTTCGACACAGTCGCCGACGTGAATGGTGTCGGCATAGGCGTCCGCCGTGTTCGGGGCGGACTCACGTTCGGCAGCGGCCGCCTTGCGGCGCGCGGTGGCAGGCTTTCTCGTCATCGTCAGACTTTCCCAGGTCCCCAGTATTCGGGGAGCATGGCCAGGGGCGGAGTCGCGGTCAAGAAGTATTTGGATTCAAATACTTAGAGGAGAGTCTTGACGGCATATATAGGACTCACGACTCCGCGGCGCCCAAGATGTTGCGGATCGGCTTGTAACTTTTTCGGTGCTCCGGCGTGACGCCCAGGCGGTTCAGGGCCGCCTTATGCGCGGCCGTGCCGTATCCCGCATTGCGCTCCCAACCGTATCCGGGAAACCGCACCGCCAAGTCCGCCATCAGACGGTCGCGGGTCACCTTGGCGGCGATGGAGGCGGCGGCGATGGACAGGGACCGACCGTCGCCGCCCACCAGACAGTCAATTCGGCAGCCGGGCGCGGACGGCAGGGGCGGCGGCTGGTTGCCGTCGACCAGGGCGAAATCAGGCACCCGGCCCAGGGCCTGGATCGCGCGGTCCATGGCCAGGAACGTCGCCTGCAGGATGTTGAGGGCATCGATCTCCGCCGCCGAGGCCTGACCGACGCCGATCACCGCATGGGGCGCGAGTTCCACCAGCAAGCGGTCGCGGGCGGCGGTTTTCAGGCGCTTGGAATCGTCCAGCTCCGACGCCAGGGACAGGGGCAGGCTGGCCCGGTCGAGGATCGCCGCGGCGGCAACGACCGGCCCGGCCCAGGGCCCGCGGCCGGCTTCGTCGATGCCGCAGATGACGGCATGGCCGGCGGCCCGCGCTTTATCCTCGTGATCGAAATCAGGCACGGCGGCGCACCGTCAGTCGTCCTTCGGCTTTGATTTGGATTTGGTCTGCGGTTCGGGCTTCGCTTTATCCGCGTGCGGGGGCGGGGCCGCGTCCGCCTCAGGGACGGCGGGCGCCGTCTCCGCCTTCTTGCGCCGCGACCGGCGCAGGCGGGCCCGGCGCAGCAGCAACGCCCCCTTGCGCAATTGGCGCATGGAGCGCGAACGCGCCGTGCCGAAGGTTTCCGTGAGCATTTCCGTTTCCGGCGCATAGACCAGGCGGACCAGTTCGCCGCCCGACGCAACGCCTTCGTGGGCGATGGCCTGAATGCGCCGCGCCGTCACGACCCACAGCGGCGACAGGGCCAGGGACATCACCGTGACCGAGACGACCAGTCGTGAATCGTCGGTGTCCAACACCCCCGCCGACACCCCGACCACGGACAGCAGGAACGAGAACTCGCCGATCTGCGCCAGCAGGACGCCGGACAGAAAGGCGCGGTCCCAGGGCTGACCCAGGGCCCGCAGGAAACCCACGTTGATGACGGTCTTGAACACGCTGACCAGGAAGAACAGCAACAGCACCCGGCCGAGGTTGTCCCAGATATAGGTCATGTCCAGCAGCAGCCCGATGGACAGGAAAAACACCATCATCAGGATGCTCTGGATCGGCACCACCGTTTCCGTGATCGGATGGCGCAGGGTCGAGTTACCGACGATCAACCCGGCGATGAAGGCGCCGTAGGCCGCCGACAGGCCCATGACGCCGGCGATCGACGCACATCCAAAGCAGAAGGTGAGCGCCGCCAGGGGGCGCAGATCGACATTGGGCAAGATGCGGTTGGTGAACGGCAGGACGACCTTGCGCCCGCGCGACAGATACCAGATCAGCCAGGCGAGGAAGACGATGGACAGCACGATCTTGGGGATCGTCATCCATTCGAATTGCCCGCCCTGCATGGCGCCCACCCACAACAGCATGGGCACCACGGCCAAATCCTGAGCGATCAGGATGCCGACCGTGACCCGTCCCGTGCGGGTGCGCAACTCGCCCAGGTCTTCCAACATCTTGACCACCACCGCCGTCGACGACAGAGCGACCACGAAACCCAGCAGCACGGAAAGCGGCATGGACCAGTCGAAGATCTGTGAACACAACAAGGTCACGGCGACCGACGCCGTGATCTGGAACGCCACGGTGAACACAGCCAGCCGCCACATGCGGCGGAACGAGCGCAGGGACAGTTCGAGCCCGACCAGGAACAGCAGCAGCAACACGCCCATTTCCGCGAGCAGTTCGAGGGAGCCCTGGTCCTTGACCACGCTGAGCCCCGACGGCCCCAGGATGACGCCCGCCAGGATGTAGCCGACGATGGCCGGTTGGCGCAGGCGGGTCATCAGCATGCCGCACAACAGCGCCGCCAGCACGACAAGGGCAATGCCGGTCAGGTCATTGCCATGGGCCGCATCCGACGCGGTCATGGCCTTCTCCGTGACCTCGGCCACCGCGTCGACGGCGGCGGCGCCGATCTCGGCGATCTTTTCCGGAAGCTCTTTCGGGGTTGCCTGAGGATCCATGGACACAGGTTAGCATTTCCCCGGCATCGCTCCACATGGTGATTGAGAGACGGCCCCTAAAACAGCGACATCTGCGCCGTGTCCGGCAGCGGTCGTTTGAACAGGTCGCAACGCAGCGGCCGGCTGCCGGAGCGTCCTTGGTCCAGGCCGGCGCGCTTGAGCGCGGCCTTGAAGCGGGCGGCCAGCAATTGGGCCTCGATCCCCGTGCCGGTCTGGCGGGTCCCCCATTCGGCACGGTAAAGGGCGCCGTCACGGCTGGCCTTGACGCGGTTCAGAACCCGTTCCGCCCGGTCGGGGTAATGGGTCTCCAGCCATTCCCGGAACAGGTCCGCGACCTCCCCCGGCAGGCGCAGCAGGATGTAGCCCGCCGCCGTCGCGCCGGCCGCCGCCGCTTCGGCGATGATGGCGTCCAGCTCCATATCGTTGAGCGCCGGAATCATGGGGGCCGCCAGCACGGTCACGGGCACCCCCGCCGCGGCCAGGCCGGCGATGGCGCGAAGCCGCTTGGCCGGGGTCGGCGCCCGGGGCTCCAAGGCCCGCGCCAAGCTGCGGTCGAGGGTCGTCACGGACACGGCGACGGCGGCCAGGCCTTTTGCCGCCATGGGCGCCAGAATGTCGAGATCGCGCAACACCAGATCCGACTTGGTGGTGATGGAAACGGGATGGTCGCAGGCGGCCAGAACCTCAAGCACCGCGCGGGTGATGCCGAGCCGCCGTTCGATGGGCTGATAGGGATCCGTATTGGCGCCCAATTGCAGGGTTTGGCAGCGGTAGGACCGGGCCGCGAGTTCGGCCCGCAGCAAGGCCGCCGCGTCATGCTTGGCGAACAGCTGGGTCTCGAAATCAAGCCCCGGCGACAGGCCCAGATAGGCATGGCTCGGTCGGGCGAAACAGTAGACGCAGCCGTGTTCACACCCCCGGTAGGGGTTGAGCGAGCGGTCGAAGGGAATATCGGGGGACGTGTTGCGCGCGATCACCCGGCGCGCCGTATCGGCCATCACCTGGGTACGCAGCGGTGGCAGGTCGCCGTCATCGGACCAGCCGTCGTCCACGGCTTCCCGCGTCAGGCTTTCGAACCGCCCCTCATGGTTCGAGACGGCCCCCCGGCCCTTGATGGCCTCGCCGGATTTGCGCGCTGCGGACATGGCGAAAGGGTACGGCAATATACGAACATTTCAAGAACATTTATGCCGGACAGCCGCCTGAAGAATGCCCCCGGCATTCGCCGAGTTCCCTCGCTTGCGCCCCTTATCTGCGATATGATTGCCTTCGGCAGCAAGGAGACCGATTTGCCCAATTTCCATATCTACCCCGTCGCTGACGGGGATTCGTTCTGGGTCAAGGCCTCGAGCAGCGAAGAAGCCCGCAAGCTGATCACCCTGAACGTACCGGACGCCGCCAATGCGACGGAATCGTCCCAGTACCGCTGTGAGGAGGACGATCAGAAATCCCCGCCCCACGGCCTGATCTATCATCAGGCGGGCCGCCCGATCACCATTACCCGGCGCTGAATCCGGCCCATCCGCTTGCGCGGTGGATCCCAATCGCCCACATACTTGTGACAAGAGTCCCGGTGACAGGGCCGGTTCGGTTTGTTAAAGTTTCGTCATGGATAAGGACCGGGCCTGTTCCGGTGCGACCGCGGAATAACGTGATCTGGGCAGCGGCACATGAGCAAGATCAAGGAAATCATCGACGGCATCCTCGACGGCTTGGCCGAACTGCTGGCCCCGCCGCCGGCGCCGGTGCCGATCCCCGTGCGCAATCGCCCGCAGCAGCGCCCCCGGCGCTGACCCCCGGACCCCTCGCCCCTGTGCATGAGACGCCGATGACGCGCTGCCATCGGAGCCCCGCCCCGCCGCCCGCCACCGAACCAAGCGCGGCGCCGCCGACCCTCAGCATCGTCATCCCGACCTTGAATGCGGCCGCCGACCTGGGCCGCACCCTGGACAGTCTGTCCGGCGGCGGCATCGATTTCGAGGTCATCATCGCCGACGGCGGATCGACCGACGCAACCCAGCGGATCGCCCGCGCCTTCGGCGCCAAGATCGTCGCAGCCCCCCGCGGGCGCGGCCCGCAGCTTGCCGCCGGCGCGGCGGCGGCGGCGGCCCCTTGGCTGTTGTTCCTGCATGCGGACAGTGCCCTGCAACGGGGCTGGCAGATCATCCTGCGCGGCTTTACCGGCAATGGGGACAACCACTTCCGCGCCGGATACTTCCAATTAATCCTGGACGATCCGGCGCCGCAAGCCCGGCGGGTGGAAGACCTGGCCAACTGGCGGGCGAAAGCTCTGGGCCTGCCCTACGGCGATCAGGGATTGGTGATCTCGCGCCCGTTTTACGACTTCCTCAAAGGCTACAATCCCCTGCCGTTGATGGAGGATGTCGATCTGGTGCGCCGCATCGGCAGCAAGCGCCTGACCCCGCTGCCCTCGGCCGTCACGACATCGGCCTTGCGCTACCGCAGGAACGGCTGGTGGCTGCGCCCGCTACGCAACCTGTTGTGCCTGGGTCTGTTCTATGCCGGCCTGCCGCCCCGCTGGATCGAGCGGCTGTACCGGTGACGACGCGGGCCCTGCAAAATCACCTGGTCATCTTCGCCAAGGCGCCGCGCCTGGGCCGCGTGAAATCGCGCCTGGCCCGCCACATCGGCGGCGTCGGCGCCTGGGGCTTCTACCGGGGCATGCTGGCGGGGCTGACGCGGCGCATGGGACGGGATCGGCGCTGGCGCTGCTGGCTCGCCGTATCGCCGGACCGCACCGTATTCGACCGCGCCCTGTGGCACCGGGCCGCACCGGGAGCTACGGCCTTCATGAGCCAGGGAGACGGCGATCTGGGCGCCCGCATGGCCCGGGTCATGGCGGTGTTGCCGCCGGGGCCGGTGGTGCTGGTCGGATCGGACATTCCCGGTATTCGCCCGGCCATGATCGCCCGCGCGTTCAAGTTGCTGGGCCGTCATGACGCCGTATTCGGCCCGGCGCCCGACGGCGGCTTCTGGCTGGTCGGGCTCAAACGACGCCCCCACTTCCGCGACCCGTTCCGGGACGTGCGCTGGTCGACGGACCGCGCACTCGCCGATACCCGGGCCAATCTTGATGGCCTGAGCATCGCCCTGATCGACGAACTGGAAGATGTCGACGACGGCCCATCCTTCGCGCGGCGGCGGAACTGAAGAACCGAAAGCCGGGTTAGACCGTGTCGGCGCAGGTGGCGGGCGGGGCCTCGGTCTCGCTGGCATGGGCCTGCAGACGCACCCCGTTGATCAGGGTGCGGCCCAGGGCCCGGTTGAAACGCACCGTCAAACGCTGTCCCAGGCTGCCGGTCAGGGCTTCCTTCCAGGTGGCCTGATACAACACGTTGCGCGAGACCTCGCTGTTCACCGCCGAGACCAGCCGCGGCATCAAGCGGCAAACGGCATCCCGCGCGTCGCCGTCGGGTACGTCGATGGCGATGGAGACGATCAATGTCTTGTCTTCGTTCTTTTTCTTCTTGAGCGTCCAACCGCCGATATGAACCGAGATCGGCGCCATGCGGACGACGGACGGGCCCGGGTCCGGAGCGGGGCCCGCCGCCCCCGTGAACGAGGCGTCAAACCCCATGCCGATGGCGGCGACCGACCCCACCGTGCCGGCGGCAACGGTGCTGGCGATCACAACGCTTTTGATAAATCCCGGCATGCATCCTCTCCGAACTGTCTTCGGAAGTTCGACCGTATTCTTGATTTCATTTTCTTGGTGATTCACGCGGGCCATCGCCCAGCGAGCACGGGCAAAAGGATACCGTGCATCGCCCCGCTGACAATTACGCCAAAGGTCCAGGTGCCGCAGGGCCGTTCGGCCCACGGGGAAAGCTTCGATTCAAGCCGGTCAGGTCGATTCCGGACAGTTGGTCGCGGGGATGTCTTTCTTGTCCTGATAGGCGGTCAGGAACACATCCTCCACCACATGCAGGCCCAACGCCTTGTTGAAGCGTTGCTGCAACTGGCCGGTCAGGTTCTTGGGCAGCGCGTCCCGGGCATTGCCCGAATAATTGACCAAATTGGCAAAGACCGTGTTCAGGGAAGATACCAGGCGCGGCATCAGCTGGCAGACCTTGGCGACGTTATGGCTGCCGGTCACCCGCATGGCGACGGACACCAGAAGCACGCTGGCCTTGTCCTTGCTTTTCAGGCTGTAGCCGCCGACCTGCACGGCCTGCGGGCGCATGCGCACGGTATGGACCTTGTTGTCCTGAACCACGGCGGCATTGGGGGATGCGCTCGGCTGAGAGCTGACCCAAATTCCAAGAGCAGCGACACCGCCGATCAGCAGGATCGACGCACCCATGCCGATCAACAGGCTTTTCATGAACTTGTCCATCGGGTCCCCCTTAGACACGGCAAATTCAGTACGAGAATAATACCGAAACTATAGCGTAATGGGCGCGGAAAAATTCCGCTTCCACCACAACCGGAAGGATAGGGGATAAAACTTTCAGGAAACTGACATTTTTCAGATTCACGAAGATCGGTTTTCCACAACGCGTTTCCCGTTCTGTGGATAACCCGGGCCTCCAGAAGGGGCGAATCGGCATCGGCGCCCGGACGGCAAAACGCCGGCGAAGGCCCGTCCCCCCCCGCCGGCGTTTCGATCATGCCATCGACGGGACTGTCGCCCCGCCGGGTTCTATTTCGTCGGCGCCAGAAAGCTCAGGGCTTTCGCCACGCTGTCACAGGCCACATCGTTCATCTTCGACCTGACGGCCATCTTGGCCTTGTCGATGTTCTTGTTGAAGCCGCGTGACGCGGTCTTGTCCAGGCCCGGCTTGGCCATCTTGAAGTCCCCTTCGGCGGCCTTGATGGCGGCCTTGGGATCGTCCATGCAGTCCTTGGCATGGGCCGCCGTGGTCAAGGCGGCAGACGACAGCATCACGGCAACCGCCGCAATCGGCAATGCGAAGCGCATCTCTTGAGTTCTCCGATGGATACGTTGCGGCCCGTGTTGGCCCTGCCGTCCCGGCACCGGGCGCGCGGCCGCTTTTCCGCCACGGATTTGGCGCCCGACCGGGCCGATCGTCAATATGGATTTTTTGCTGGCCGGGCCCGCGTTTTAGGCATCCCGCCTAGGCCTGATGTTCCTTCAGGCGCGGCATCAGTTCGACGAAGTTGCAGGGCTTGTGACGGATGTCCAGTTGGTGGACCAGGATCTCGTCCCAGCCGTCCTTGCAAGCCCCGGTCGAGCCCGGCAGCACGAAGATATAGGTGCCGTTCGCGACCCCGGCAGACGCCCGGGATTGGATGGTCGAGGATTTGATCTTCTGATAGCTGATCCAGCGGAACATCTCGCCGAAGCCGGGGATGATCTTTTCCGCGACGGCGTCGAGCGCTTCCGGCGTGACATCGCGGCCGGTCACGCCGGTGCCGCCGGTCGAAATGATGCAGTCGATGTCGGGATCATTGATCCAGGCGCGGAACTGATCGGCGATCAGGGCGGCATCGTCCTTGACGATCTTACGGTCGGCCAGCTTGTGTCCGGCGGCGGTCAGGCGCTCGACCAGGGTATCGCCCGAACGATCGTCCGCCAGGGTGCGCGTGTCCGATACGGTCAGGACCGCAATGTTAACGGGCAGAAATTCCGTCTCTTGGCTCATCGAAATTCGCGACCTCCAGCTTGCCGTGGCCTAAGGCTTTGTAGACCGGCCATTGCCCGGCGGCAAGGGCATCGAGGGACGGTTTGTCCTGGCCCAGGCGGTCGCGGTAGATCCACAGGTTGGCCAGCACCCGTTCGACGAAGTGGCGGGTCTCAAACGCCGGAATGGTTTCGATGAACAGCAGCGGATCGTCCGTGTATTCGATGCGCCGCCGCCATTTGTTCAGATTGCCGGGCCCGCCGTTCCAGGCCACCGCCAGTAGCAGCAGATCGCCCTGGATATGCGGCTCGGCGAGCAGCATGTCGATGTACTTCTGGCCGAGCCTCAGGTTGAGGTCCGGATCATAAAGCTTGGGCAGGCGATGGCGGTGCAGCGACGAATCCTGCGCCACGAAGCTGGCCGTGCGCGGCATCAGCTGCATCAGGCCGCGCGCCCCGGCCCAGCTTTTGGCCTTGGGATTGAATTTGCTTTCCTGGCGGATGACCGCATAGACCAGCGCCCGGTCGACCGTGAAGCCGCCCGACGGCAGCCAGGCCGGCACGGGATAGGCGGCGCCGTCGAACCCGCCGCCATCGGGGAACAGCCGGTCCGACAGGCGCACGGCCAGTCCCGCCATGCCGCCCATGTCGGCCAGGGCCAGGATGGCGAGGGCCTGGTTCTTGTCGGAAATGCGGGCCAGATTGCGCAGTTCGCGCTCCGCTCCGTGATCCTGTCCGGCCTGCACCAGAGCCATGGCGCGGCGGCCGCGCGGCGTTTCGACGATGCGCCCGATGGCATCGGCGACGACAGGCGGCGACGACCATTCGTAAGCGACCTCCTGGCCCAGGATGCGGGCGGCAAGCAGGCCATAGAAGGTGCGCGCGTGGCGGGCCGCCCCCGTCAGGTAGTGGCTGACCAGTTCCGGCTTGCGGGTGATCAAAAGTCCCCGCGCGGCCCAGAAATTGGCGGCCCCGTCCATCCATTCATCGTCGAAACCGATATCGGCGGCGGCGCGGAAATGGGCCGTGGCCTTGACGTAGTCCTTGGCCTTCCAGGCGATCAGGCCCAAGGTCCAATGGCCGTCGGGCAGATACTTGCCCGACCGCTTCAGGGCGGCGTCCAGCCATCCCGCGGCCCAGTCCGTACGCCGGTCGAAGAAATACCGCGTCCCCAACTGAACCTTGGCCTGATCCATCTCCGCGTTGGAGAACAGGCGCTTGGCGTCCGCCGATTGGATCAGACGCTTGGCGATCAGGGTATGGCCGCGGCGCAGCGCCTTGGTGATCCGGTATTTCAGGGCCCGCGAGCGGCGCGCGTCGGCTCGGCTCAGGCGCTTGGTCGGCAGCACCTTGGCGGCCTTTTCCTCTTCGTCCTGTTCGGACTGTTCGGCCTCGACGGCGGCGACGGCTTCTTCCTCGAGGAACGTGGGCTGGGACGGCAGCACGTCGGGCTTGTCCGGCAGGCGCCAGTTCTTCGGCCGGCGGCGCAGCGACAGCTGATAGATGCGCCGCGCCTGGGGATGGTCGGCGTACTCCGCCATCCAGGCCTTCAGTTCCTTATACTTGGAGCGGTACTTGCGCGGGTGCAGGTAGCGCTGGGCCAGGACATGGCCCATCAGCACCTTGTCGGACAGCTTGGCGATCAGGCGGTCGGCCTGTTTCCAGTCACCGTCTTCCTGGATCTCGAAGATGCGCCGGTAAAGCCGCGCGTCGGCCTCTGACAGCACCCGGGGTGCTGCCGCCTGCGGCGTTTCCGGCACGGGCGCCACGGCGGCACGCTCCCCGCCTTCGACGGAAGCCAAGCTTCCGGCGGCAGCAGGTGCCGAACAGACCATGAATTGGATGGCGAGAGCGGCCAGAACGGACGCACCCACAGATTTGACCCCGGCCATGAAGCCCCTAACTTGATCCGCCCGCCGATACCCGGCGGTTTCGCGCAACTCCCGTATGAGCCGCGACGTTATATAGCGTCCTGTCCCCGGCACCTCAACCTTCCGGCGGGTTCAGACGCGGCCTCGTCATCCGCGCCAAAATCCGGCCGGCATCCAAGCACAGATCCTGGTGCCGCCCCGAGACGCCAGCATATTCCCACATTTTGTGATTGGGGGAAAGCATGGCCGCATATCTTGGAATTATGGTTAACGCGCGGGCCACCGGCCCGCCGACGCTCAGCCCGCGCCGAGGTCGGCGATCTTTTGTTTCAGCATCAACAGATCACGCCAGGCGTCGCGCTTCATGGCCGGGGAGCGCAGCAGATAGGCCGGATGGTACAGCGCCATCGCCGGCACGGGTCCCGCCATCTTCGGCGTGGCGTAATCGAACCATTTGCCGCGTAGGCGGGTGATGCCCTGGGTCTGGGCCAGCAGGGTCTTGGCCGAGGGGCCGCCGACGCAGACCACCACGCGGGGGCCGACGATTTCGATCAGGCGTTCCACGAACGGCAGGCAGATCGCCGCTTCCGACGGGGTCGGCGTGCGGTTGCCGGGCGGGCGCCAGAACACGGTGTTGGAAATCAGCACCGCGCTGTCGCCCTCTCCATTCCGGTCGAGGCCGATGGAGGCCAGCATGGCGTCCAGCAATTTGCCCGAAGGCCCGACGAAGGGCAGGCCCTGGCGGTCTTCCTCGGCCCCCGGGGCTTCCCCGACCAGCAACACCCGGGCCTTGGGATTGCCGTCGAAGAAACACAGATTGGAGGCCGTGGTCTTGAGGGCGCAGCCGTCGAATCCTTCCAGTGCCGCGCGCAATTCGTCCAGGGTCTGGGCCTTGGCCGCCTGGGCGACCGCGTCCTTGACCGCTGCCTGGTCGGAAAGCTGGGCCGGGGCCGCCGGCTTGGTCAGGGGACCGCGCGCCGGGGGGGCACTTCCCCGCACCGGCGACGCCGGCAGAGGCCCGTCGCTCAACCCCGGCCGGGCCGCCGGGGCGGACGCCTTGGCCGCCAACGCCTGGACCTGCTCGGCAAAGCGGTCCTGGGGCTGATCGGCGATGGCTTCATCGACGCCGGCCTCCAGATACCACTGCAGCAGGGCCTTCAAGGCCACGGGATCGGTTGCGGTCTGGGTCATGGCGAAATTCTATCACACCCCCGCCGACGGGTTATCCCATTTGAATCCACAAGGCGAGTTGCGGCCAAGGCCCAAGGAATGCCATAACGGCGTTCGCATCTGCACATTGCGAACAACATCAATTAAGACGCGAGGACGACGAGGATGGAACGGGAATCCATGGAATTCGATGTGGTGATCGTGGGCGCGGGGCCGTCGGGCCTGTCCGCCGCCATCCGCATCTGTCAGCTGGATCCGGAGGTTTCCGTCTGCGTCGTGGAGAAAGGCTCGGAAGTGGGCGCCCATATCCTGTCCGGCGCGGTGCTGGAGCCGCGGGCCCTGAACGAGCTGATTCCCGACTGGAAGGAAAAGGGTGCCCCGCTGAACACGCCGGCGGGTAAGGACAAGTTCCTGCTGCTCGGCCCGGCCGGCGCCATCCGCCTGCCGACCCCGCCGCAGATGAAGAACCACGGCAACTACATCGTCTCGCTGGGCCTGGTCTGCCGCTGGCTGGGCGAACAGGCCGAGGCCCTGGGCGCCGAGGTCTACCCCGGCTTCGCCGCCGCCGAGGTGCTGTATCACGACGACGGCACGGTGAAGGGCATCGCCACGGGCGACATGGGGCTCAACCGCGACGGCACCCCCGGCCCCAACCACCAGCCGGGCATGGAACTGCACGCCAAATACACCCTGTTCGCCGAGGGCTGCCGCGGCCATCTGACCAAGACGCTGGAACAGAAATTCGATCTGCGCTCCAAGGGCCCGGAAGGCATCCCCGCCGACCCGCAGACCTACGGCATCGGCCTCAAGGAATTGTGGGAGGTCAAACCCGAGAACCACCGGCCCGGCGAAATCCTCCACACCATCGGCTGGCCCTTGGATTCCAAAACCTATGGCGGCTCGTTCCTCTATCACCTGGAAAACAACCAGGTGGCCTTGGGCTTCGTGGTCGGGCTGGATTACCAGAACCCCTATCTCTCGCCCTATGACGAATTGCAGCGCTACAAGACCCATCCGTCGATCGCGCCGATCCTGGAAGGCGGCCGGCGCATTTCTTACGGTGCCCGCGCACTCAACGAAGGCGGCTATCAGTCCGTGCCGGGGCTGAGCTTCCCCGGCGGCTGCCTGATCGGCTGCACGGCGGGCTTCCTCAACACGCCCAAGATCAAGGGCAGCCATACGGCCATGAAGACCGGCATGCTGGCCGCCGAAGCCGTGGTCGCGGCGCTGAAAGCCGGCGCCAATCCGGCCGATGGCCTGCCGGCCTACACCCAGGCGGTCAAGGACAGCTGGGTGTGGAAGGAGCTTTATAAGGCGCGCAACATGCGGCCCAACTTCCACTGGGGCATGTGGGCCGGCCTGATCCTGGGCGCCATCGACACCTATCTGTTCTTCGGCCATGCGCCCTGGACCCTGAAGAACCGGGCCGACCATTCGGCGCTGAAGAAAGCGAAGGACTGCAAGCCCATCGACTATCCCAAGCCCGACGGCAAGCTGACCTTCGACAAGCTGTCCTCCGTGCAACTGGCCGGAACCTTCCACGAGGAAGAACAGCCCTGCCATCTGACGCTCAAGGACGCGAGCGTGCCCATGGCCGTCAACTGGGCCGAGTATGCGGGACCGGAAGCCCGGTTCTGCCCGGCCGGGGTTTATGAGTATGTCGAGGTCGAGGGGGAGACCAAGTTCCAGATCAACGGCCAGAACTGCATCCACTGCAAGACCTGCGACATCAAGGACCCGACCCAGAACATCAACTGGGTCACGCCCCAGGGCGGAGAAGGGCCGAACTACCCGAACATGTAGGCCATCAAAGCCGCCGCCCCGGGCCGCCACCGGTCCGCGTCATGTGACCCGGGTCACTGCCGCCGCGACCGCGGCAGCGTACATAGGCGCCATAAGCAAGCCCCACCAAAAGCCCGGCCCAGACCGGGTCCGATCCGGCGCTGCGGCGCCGATCGGGAAAAGGGGCTGCCCACGAGATGGATGAGATCGGGACATGCCTATGTTTGAATTTGAAATCTACAACAGCGCCGTTGTCGACGCCTTGAAAGCCGGCGGCAGCCATAGGGTGTTCAAGGACGAATGGGCCGACACCCATTTCATCGAGTTCTCGGGCACCGACGAAAACGACGCCCGCCGCCGCGCGGAACGCCGCTATCCGGCCAGCCAGGGCTTCGTCATCGCCGGGGTCAAGGAAGTCTGACCGGCCGACGCCGGCTCAACCCCGCCGCCTGTTTTTCGTAAATTTAGATCTGGAGCCCTGTGACGGGTTGTTGGCGCGTGTCTTCATTTTAGCCAGGAATGGACATTTACCCACACCAATGAGCAGCATCTTTGATAAGCTCTGCAGCGATACGTATGCTGTATCAATGGTTCCTGCGCATTGGATCAAACCATGCATACTCAAGCTCTTCAGATCACTCAGTTAGCACATGAGAACTGCGCAATAATTCTGACATTTGCGTTTTCGCAGCACCAATTGACGTCCTTGCGCGATGAAAAGTTCCATGGTGAGTGGAAATTTTTGGACAAGATTTGTTTCGAGATTTCCCGTTCTCGGGCCGAACGAGCAGCCCTGGAGCTAGCGATGCATCTAAGGCTCTTGGACGATGCAGAAGATATCCAAGGATATCTTTCACAATCGCGAAATCTAAATTTCGGCATTGTGTGTAAAAAGGATGGTTCAAGTGAGCCATTAGGATTTCGACCACTTACAAATAAGATATTGCATTCGTCAGGGTTCAATTGGGATTTTTCAAAGCCTAACGAACCGGTATTAATCTGCCTCCCAACGGATGGTGACCGGTGGCTGCGGGCTGAAATTAATATCGTTGCCTTTGTTGCTCTTTGCGGTCAGTTGATGAGTTAATTTAATTAGTTTTTATGACCGCCTGGGTCAAAAGCGGGCCTAACCCGATCCCCCCCAGCGCCCCCGCTCACCCGATCCGATTGATCCCGTCGAAGGCCGCCGTCTTGTAGCATTCGGCGAAGGTCGGGTAATTGAAGACCGTGTCGATCAGGTAATCCATGGTGCCGCCCAGCGACATCACCGCCTGGCCGATGTGGATCATCTCGCAGGCCCCGTCGCCGATGATGTGCACCCCCAGAAGCTTCCGCGACTGCGGATCGAACAGAAGTTTCAGCAGACCCGCCTGATCGCCGACGATCTGGCCGCGGGCGATTTCCTTGTAGGCGGCGCGGCCGACCTCGTAGGGGATTTCGGCCTCGGTCAGTTCCTGTTCGTTCTTCCCGACCACGGAAATTTCCGGGATCGTATAGATGCCGTAGGGCAAGAGGTCGGGGAAGCTGCGGGCCTCGACGCCGAAGGCATGACAGGCGGCAAGCCGGCCCTGCTCCATGGAGGTCGAGGCGAGCGAGGGAAAGCCGATGACGTCGCCGACCGCGTAGATGTGATCGACCTCGGTCTGGTAACTGGCGTTAACGGTGATGCGCCCGCGCGGATCGGCCTTAACGCCCGCCGCATCCAGGTTGAGCGTGTCCGTCGCCCCGGTCCGGCCGATGGAATAGAGCACGGTTTCGCAAGTGATATGCTTGCCGCTTTTCAATTCGATATGAACCTTCTGGCCCTGGTCACCGTCGACCAGGTCGATGCCGGAGACTTCCTCGCCCATGCGCAGGGTGACCCGTTCCTGGCGCATGAGGTGGACCAGGGTGTCGATGATTTCCTCGTCCACGAAGGGCAGGATGCGCAGGCGCTTGTCGATCACCGTGACCCGCACGCCCAGCGTCGCGAAGATGGTCGCGTATTCGATGCCGATCACCCCGGCACCGATCACGGTCAGGCTTTTCGGCAGGCTGTGCAGGTCCAGGATATCGTCCGAGGTGAAGATGTGTTTGCCGTCGAAGGCGATGTTGTCGTCGCGGGTCGTCGTCGTGCCGACGGCGATGGCGACATTGGCGGCCGTCACCTGCGACGGCGGGCCGCCGGCGCAGGGGGTCAGTTCGATGCGGTGGGGGTCGAGGAAGGACGCCGTCGCCTCGACGATCTTGATGCCGTTGCGCTGCATCTGGTGGCGGGTCACGTCGATGCCGATCTGGCGCACATGGTCGGCGCGGCCCAGAAGATCGGCCATGGTGACTTCCTGCTTCACCTTGTAGGACGAGCCGTAGATCGAGCGTTCGTTATAGCCGGAAAAGTGCATGGTCGCGGCGCGCAGCGTCTTGGACGGGATCGTGCCTGTATTGAGGCAGACACCAC
>PALN01000027.1 GCA_002706405.1 Rhodospirillaceae bacterium
GGTCAAGCGTTGGACCGCGCAGTATCAGGCTTCGGCCACGGACGATCTCGACGCCATGAACCGGCTGATCGACTGGCTGCCGGAAAACCTGCCCGAACATGCCGAAACGACCATCGCCCATGGCGACTTCCGGCTGGAGAACATGATCTTTCACCCGACGGAGGCGCGCGTGCTGGCCGTCGTCGACTGGGAGCTGTCGACCCTGGGTGATCCGCTCGCGGACCTTGCCTATAACTGCTTGCCCTGGCACATGCCCGATGCGCGGCGCGGCGACCTGCGGACCAACGACCCGGCGCAGACCGGCATCCCGGCGGAAGCGGACTATCTGGCGGCCTATGCAACGCGCACGGGCCGCGCCGACACGGGGGACTGGACCTTCTATCTGGTGCTGTCCCTGTTCCGCCTGGGGGCGATCGCCCAAGGCGTCTACAAACGCGGGCTCGACGGCAACGCCACATCATCGGCGGCGTTGCAGCGCCGTGACGTCTGCCGCAACCTGTCGCAGATTGCCTGGGGCTTGATCGAGAAAGCGGGCCGGGCCTAGGTCACACCGTGGTCGGCGGATTGACGACCCGCGATTTCGGCAGGTGAATGCAGACCGTCGTACCCGCGCCGGGGGCGCTGGTCAGCGAGACGCGACCGCCGTGCAATTCGACCAGCGACTTCACCAGCGCCAGGCCCAGCCCTGTTCCCCGGCGGGCCGCGACATATTCATGGTTCCCGCGTTGCGAGAACGGCTCGAAAATCTGGGCTTGGTCGCGTTCGGGTATGCCGATACCGGTATCCGCCACGGTGAGGATACATTCCCCGTCATTGTCGAGCTCGACGGACAGGTCGATGGTGCCGCCGGGCGGCGTGAACTTCACGGCGTTGGACAGTAAATTCAGGACGGACTGATAAATTGCCCGCCGGTCGGCATGGACGAACAGGCCGGTTTCCAGGCCATGGACCGCCAGGGTCAGCGGGGCGGAAGCCTCCCAACCTTTGACGACCTGAAGCGCCGCGTTGACGCATTTGCCGATGTCGAAATCGCTTTCCGTCAGATCATATTTTCCGAAGTCGATCTTCGACAGGTCGAGCACGTCATTGACCAAGGACAGCAGGTGTTCGCCGCTTTCGTAGATGTCCTGCACGTATTCCCGGTGCTTGGTGTTTTCCAGGGGGCCGAGGTCGCCGCGCAGGAGAACCTGGGTCAGGCCTTGGATGGAATTCAGCGGGGTGCGGAATTCGTGGCTCATATGCGCGAGGAAGCGTCCCTTGGTTCGCTCCGCCTCGCGCGCGCGATTGCGCTCAATGTTCAAAATTCTGTTCTGACGCTGCAATTGGACGGCCGTCCAGACGGCAACCCCGGCGGGAATGCTGAGCGCTAGCAAGGCCAGCCCTGCGGCGCGCCAACCGAAACTCAGAAAGCTCGAGCGCAGCGCCGCCGTTTCAGCCGTGCGGTCCATGTAGACCTCGGCGACGGCGACCATGCGGTCATTGCGCCAGACGGGAACATAGGTTTCCGCATAGACGTCCGGCCGGTCGGTTTTCAGCCGGCCGTCCTCCAATTCGGAATAGGGCTCGCCGGTCTCAACAACGGAAAGCGCTTTCCAATTGTCTTCGCCCACCGTCGGATTGTTGGCGAGGTCCGTGTTCAAGTCGTCGGATATCAAGCGGATCCGGCCTTTGGTATCGAACAGCTTGAACCGGAAGATGTCGCCGAACCCCCGCACGCCGCTTAGGAACTGTTGTTCTTCGTCGCTGAGCATGGCGCCGTTGGCAATGTGCTCGATCCGGCTCATGCGGTTGCCGATATAGCCGGCCCAGGCAACCGATGTACGTTCCGCCTGTTCGATCACGATCCGGTCGAGTGTCGCATTGAAAACGAGCACCCCGACGAAGATCAATGCGGCAAAAACACCACAGCCAAGCGTGGCGGTTAGGACAAGCCGGTGTTTCAAAAAATCATACCTATTTTTCGGCAAGCTGCTGGAAACTAAGGCATTATAAACGCTGGCCGTGACTGCGGCTATATGACCAAAGGCTAACCGCGGATGATCTGAACGGGGCGGATGGGGATATGATGTTCGGCAGGCTCGCCTTATTGGTTTGCATTCTGGTTCTGGCCGTCCGGCCGCTCGGTGCGGACATGCGATCCCCTGTGTCGGCACTGTCAGCGGGTGGGCATTTCGCCATGGTGCGTCATGCCTTGGCCCCGGGAGGCGGAGACCCGAAAGGCTTCACCTTGGGCGACTGTTCGACGCAGCGCAATTTGAACGATGTGGGGCGTGCGCAGGCGCGGCGCATCGGAGACATGTTCCGCGCCGCCGGGATCACGCAGGCGCAGGTGTTTAGCAGCCAATGGTGCCGCTGCCGGGATACCGCGGCGGGCATGGCACTTGGTCCGGTTGTGGAGTTGCCGGCCCTGAACTCTTTTCACCGGATGCCCACTCAGAAGGACAGCCGGCTCGCGGCGCTTCGCGCATGGCTTACCGAACAGCCGTTGGACGGACCGGTCGTGCTGGTCACGCATTACACGCTGGTTTCGGGGCTTGTCGGCGTCGCGTTGCAGCCCGGCGAGGTCGCCATCGTACGACGGGACGGCAATGGCCGCTTCACGGTCGTGGCGACCGTCGCGGCGGAATGAGTCGAAGGGGTCGAACAAGGCAAGGCAAGCCGGCCTTGCCGTGGGAGGGTCAGCTGACGGTTGAACCGGACCGTTGGGGCAGGGGGGCGTCATTGCGCCAAGCGCTCGAGCCTTTGCAGCGCGGGCAGATCCGTTCACCGGACCAGGCACTCATGAACTGAGTCTCACACCGCAGGCACGGCCGGGTCTTGGGCCGGTCCCAGGTTGTCTGGTCGCCGTCGGCGTCCGTTTCATGATCCTTGGTTTCGATGGCGTCGGTCACGGAGATTCTCTTTATTCAGTGTCTTTGAACAGATATCGCATCCACGGGGCCTATCGGCCTTAGAAGCGGTGGAACTGAGGCAGCGCGCCCGCAGCTTTCTTCTTGCCCGCCTTGATGACCTTCGTGGCCTTCGTCGCCTTGGCAGCCTTCGTGGCTTTTACGGGCTTGGCGGCGGCTTCCCGTTCGGCGTCTTCTCGGTCGCTGGCTTCCTTGGCCAGACGCTGCGCCTTCAATTTGGCAACGTGCTGGGATTTTTCATCACGCGCGCGCTCTTTGTCTTCGAGCACTTTCTTGTTCTTCTTCTGGGCGGCCAGGAATTCGTCTTCCGCCCGTGATCGGGCAGTCGTGCGCTGGCGGGTCGATGTCGTCACGGCGGCTCTCCTATGCTGCAATGAAAGTGCAGGCGGCATGGAATGCACGCTGCCCGTAAATACGGGTGAGTCCGCCCCCGGCCGATGGCAGGGGGCGGGATCTCAGACGTTAGTCGGCGATCGTCAAGTTCTCAGCGGAGGACTTGCCGTTCTGCCCGGCCTGCAGGTCGTAGGTGACCTTCTGACCTTCGCGCAGCGAGTGAATGCCGGCGCGTTCGACGGCGGAGATATGCACGAATGCATCCTTGGAGCCATCGTCGGGCTGAATGAAGCCGAAACCCTTGTTCGGGTTAAACCATTTTACGGTACCAGTAGCCATTGTCGTTTTCCTCGTTCAATGGGTGAAGCAAATGCGCCCCGCACCATGCGCGGCGCGGCGTTTTAACGTTCACATTGTCAGGGGATAACGAAGCTACCCGGCGAACCGGTATCTAAGATCGACATAACAAATGTAACACGTATGAGCCATATGGGGGTCAAATGCCTAAAAAGTCAATGGTCGCGGGGGGCGTGTTACGGTCCCTTTGGCTCCGATGGCATTGAAAAAAATCAAAAAATTCCGAAAAGGACGATTTTTAACAAAGGCATACGGACGATTTCATGAATATTTACGGAACGCCGTTTCGGTAAATAAAATTTTCCGATTGTTCGCATTGTTATTTTTCAATTCAGGGCAGGAACTCACTTCCTGGGCGGCCAGTTCATCTGGCGGCGCAGTTCCGTGCGGGCGATCTGGCGGCGGTGGACCTCGTCGGGGCCGTCTGCGAATTTGAGAGCCCGCATGCGCGCCCAGTAATAGGCCAAGGGCGTATCCTGGCACATGCCGGCGCCGCCGAAGGCCTGGATCGCGCGGTCGACGACTTCCAGCGCCATGTTGGGGGCGGCGACCTTGATCATGGCGATCTCCTGGCGGGCGGCCTTGTTGCCGACTTCGTCCATCATCCAGGCCGCCTTGAGCACCAGCAGGCGGCACATCTCGATCTCGATGCGGCTTTTGGCGATGCGTTCCTGGGTCACGCCCCGGTCGGCCAGGGCCTTGCCCCAGGTTTCCCGTTCGGTCGCGCGTTTGCACATCAGTTCAAGCGCCCGTTCGGCGATCCCGATGATGCGCATGCAATGGTGGATGCGCCCCGGGCCGAGCCGCCCCTGGGCAATCTCGAAGCCGCGCCCTTCGCCCAGCAGCATGTTGCCGACGGGCACGCGGACATTGTCGAACACGACCTCGCCATGGCCGTGAGGGGCATCGTCGAAGCCCATGACGTCGAGCATGCGCAGGACCGTGACCCCCGCCGTGTCGACCGGCACCAGGATCATGGACTGCTGGCGGTAGGTTTCGGCGTCGGGATCGTTCTTGCCCATGACGATCATGACCTTGCAATGGGGCGATCCGATGCCCGAGGTCCACCACTTGCGCCCGTTGATGACGTAGTGGTCGCCGTCGCGGCGGATGCTGGTCTTGATGTTGGTCGCGTCCGAGGACGCCACGTCGGGCTCGGTCATCGCGAACGCGGAGCGAATGTCCCCGGCCAGCAAGGGTTTCAGCCATTGTTCCTTCTGGTCCGCATCGCCGTAGCGGACCAGGGTTTCCATATTGCCCGTGTCGGGGGCCGAGCAATTGAAGACCTCGGGCGCCCAGGGCACGCGGCCCATGATCTCGCACAAGGGCGCGTATTCCAGATTGGTCAATCCGGCCCCCAGCTCGCTTTCCGGCAGGAACAGGTTCCACAGGCCGGCCGCCTTGGCCTTGGCCTTCAGGTCCTCGACGATGGGCACGACCTTCCACCGGGTGTCACCGGCATCGAGTTGTTCCTGATAGAGGGCCTCGTTGGGATAGACTTCAGCCTCCATGAAGGCCGTGAGCTTGTCCGCCAGTTCGGCGGTGCGGGGGGAGGGGGTGAAGTCCATGGCCGGGTCCTTGGTCTTTTGAGCGGTCTTGTGGAAAGTGTTCGAAGTGTTATCGCATCGCCCGGGGAATACAAGGCCTGCCCGGACGTCGTTTCGCACTGCGAACGGTACTTTCATGGATGCTTGATCTTGGCCGGGGCGTGCCGCCATAGTCCGAAAAACCCCGGTGCAATGCCTGGGACAAAAAAACCAGTACCCACGAAGGAGGACCATCCGTGCAGGGATTGATAATGGACGTGCCGCTGTTGACGTCGATGATCGTCAAACATGCGGCCGCCTGGCACGGCGATGTCGAGATCGTGACCCATCGGGTCGAAGGCGACATGCACCGCTATACCTATGCCGACGCTTACAAGCGCATGTGCCGCCTGGCCAATGCCCTGAAACGCATGGGGATCGAACAAGGTGACCGGGTCGGCACCATGGCCTGGACCACTTACCGGCATTTCGAGCTGTATTACGGTATCGGCGGCTCGGGGGCGGTGATCCATACGATCAACCCGCGCCTGTTCCCCGATCAGATCGTCTACATCATCAACCACGCCAAGGACCGGGTGATGTTCATCGACACCACCTGGGTCGAGATGATGGAGGGCCTGCAGGACCAATGCCCGACCATCGAGAAGTTCGTCATCCTGTGCGACAGCGGCAAGATGCCGAAGACGTCGCTTCGCAATGCGGTCTGCTACGAAGACCTGCTGGCCGCCGAGGACGACACCTTCGACTGGCCAGAGTTCGATGAGAAGACGGCGGTGGCGCTTTGCTATACCTCGGGCACCACGGGTAATCCCAAGGGCGTGCTCTATACCCACCGCGCCATGGTGCTGCATGCGATTGCCGGAACGTCCAGCGACCATCCCTTGTGCATCGATTCCCGCACTATCCTGTTGCCGGCGGTCAGCATGTTCCATGTGCACGGCTGGATGGTGCCCTATGCCGCTCCCATTTCCGGCACCAAACTGGTGCTGCCCGGCCCGCATATGCACGGCGACAACATCTGCCGCCTGTTGGAAGAGGAAAAGGTCACCGTCACCGCCGGGGTGCCGACGATCTGGATCGGCGTGCTCGAGCACCTCAAGAAGACCGGCGCCAAGCTACCCCATCTGAAGATCTGCAACATCGGCGGCTCGGCGCCGTCGCTCGCCATGATCAAGGCGTTCGAGGAAGACTACGGCGTCGCCGTCGTTCATGCCTGGGGCATGACGGAATTGAGCGCCGCCGGCACCACCGGGCGCCTGCGTCAGCGCCACCAGGACCTGCCGGCGGACGAACGCTACAAGGTCCAGCAGACCCAGGGCCGGCCGCTGTTCGGGTTCGAGGTCAAGATCGTCGATCTCGACGGTACCCGGCTGCCCCATGACGGTAAGGCGGTGGGCCAGATGTTCGTCCGCGGCCCCTGGGTCGCCGCCGCCTATTTCGAGGATGACGCCGCGACGGAAGCCTCCTTCGATGCCGAGGGATGGTTCGGCACCGGCGATATGGCCTCGATCTCGCCCGACGGGCTGGTCCGTGTCTCCGATCGTTCCAAGGATCTGATCAAATCCGGCGGCGAATGGATCAGTTCCATCGACTTGGAGAATTATGCCCTTACCCATCCCGACGTGGTGGAGGCGGCGGCGATCGCCGTCAAGCACCCGAAGTGGGAGGAGCGGCCCCTGTTGGTCGTTGTCCCGCGCCCGGGGGCGGAGGTCACGCCGGACAACATCCGCGCGGTACTGGCCGAACACGTCGCCAAATGGTGGTTGCCCGACGACATCGTGTTCGTCGAGGAAATTCCCCATACGGCGACAGGCAAGATTTCCAAGAAGGACCTGCGGGAGAACTTCGCGGATTACCGCTGGCCGGCGGCCAGCCTCGAAAAATGAAACGAGACGCCGTTTTCACCTGATCACGCCATGCTAAAGTTCCGGAAAGATCCAATCCGGGAGGAGACAACAAGATGAATCGCGCCGCCGACGCTTTGGTGGATACGCTGGTCCTGCACGGTGTCGACCGTGTGTTCTGTGTGCCTGGGGAAAGTTACCTCGCCGTGCTGGACGCCCTGCACGACTGCGACGACATTCAGGTCGTGTCCTGCCGCCACGAAGGCGGGGCCGGCTTCATGGCCGTCGCCGATGCCAAGCTGACGGGAGCCCCCGGCGTTGCCTTGGTCAGCCGCGGGCCGGGTGCCTGCAACGCCGCCATCGCCGTGCATACGGCGGAACAGGACGCGGTGCCGCTGGTCCTGTTCATCGGACAGGTGCCGCGCGCCGACCTGGGCCGCGGCGCCTTCCAAGAAGTCGATTACAAGATCACCTTCGGCGACATGGCCAAGCATGTGGACGAAGTGCATGAGCCCAAAAATCTGGCCAAGGTCGTGGCCCAGGCGTTTCAGATCGCTCAGGAAGGCACGCCGGGCCCGGTGGTCGTGGTCCTGCCCGAGGACATGCTCCTCGATCCGGCGGAAGATACGGGCGTCAGCCCGATCGCCCTGGAGAAGCCCCGGGCCACGGATGCCCAGGTCAAGGCCGTCGCGGCGGCCATCGGGCGCGCCAAGCGGCCGGTCCTGATCGCGGGCGGCATGCTGCGCGCCCCGTCGGCGCGGGCGGCATTGCTGGCCTGTTCCGAAGCCTGGTCCCTGCCGGTCGCCGCCAGTTTCAAGAACCAGGACATTTTCCCCAACGAGCATGACCATTTCGCGGCCCATCTGGGCTATGGCGTGCCCGCGTCGATCCGCGAAACCCTGCAGGACGCGGACCTGATCGTCGCCGTCGGCACGCGCCTGGGCGACGTCACGACCCAGGGCTATCTGCTGCCGGAAGCGCCGCAGCCCAAGCAGCCGCTGATCCACGTCTATCCCGACGGCGACCATCTGGACCATGTGTTCGAAACGGCGCAGTCGATTTGTGCCGATGCCGAGGATTTCATTGAGCGGCTTGCGGCCGTCACGCCGCCGAAGGCGCCGGAAGGCCGGCGCGATTGGCTGAAGCGCCTGCGCGATGCCAACCGCAAGATGGCCGAATGGAAGCCCTGGTCGGCGCCCGACGGCGTCAATTTCGGCCATGTCATCGCCGCCTTCCGCAACCAACTGACGGACGATGCGGTCATTACCATGGACGCGGGCAACTTCAATTCCTGGGTCCATCGCTATTTTCCGTTCAAGCCGACGCAGATTTTGCTGGGGGCGGTGTCCGGAGCCATGGGCCTGGGCGTGCCGTCCGCGGTGGCGGCGGCGCTGCGTCATCCGGACCGCCAGGTCGTCACCGTCTGCGGCGACGGCGGCACGCTGATGACGGGCAACGAATTGGCGACCGCCGTGCAGTACGGCGCCAAGGTGCGCATCTTCGTGTCCAACAACAAAAGCTACGGGACCATCCGCCTGCACCAGGAAAAATCCTTTCCCGGCCGCATCGAGGGCACCAATCTGGTTAACCCGGACTTCGCCAAATGGGCGGAAAGCTTCGGCGCCAAGGGCCTGCGGATCGACACGGCCGAGCAGGCGGACAACGTGCTTGCGGAAGCCCTGGCCCATGACGGCCCCGTGGTTATCGACGTCGCCGCCTCGCTGGAACAAATCAGCGCCTATACCAACCTGACCAGCCTGAAACCGGGCAAGGCCGCCACGGCCTGATCCCGCAAGACCAAAAGGAAGTTCATCATGCCCGCATCCGATCCCGCAACGCCCGTGATCTTGGACATCAAGGAGCGCATCGCCGTCGTCACCATCGACAGCCCGCCCGTGAACGCCCTGGGCCATGCGGTGCGCAGCGGCGTTATGGCGGCCCTGGACAAGGCCGAGGCCGATGACGCCGTCGACGCCGTGGTGATCCGGGGCGCCGGGCGGTGCTTTTCCGGTGGTGCCGACATTCGAGAATTCGGCACGCCCCCGGCGGAACCGACCCTGCGTCAGGTCTGCGCCCGGGTTGAGGACTTTCCCAAGATCGTCGTCGCGGCCCTGCATTCGACGGCCTTCGGCGGGGGGCTGGAACTGCCGCTTTCCTGCCATTACCGGGTCGCGGACGCCTCGGCCCAGATCGCCCTGCCCGAGGTCAAGTTGGGCATTGTCCCCGGTTCCGGCGGCACGCAGCGTCTGCCGCGCATCGTCGGCGCCAAGCGGGCGTTGAAGGTCATCCTGTCCGGCGACCCGTTCGCTGCCCGGGAAGCCCATGACCTTGGCGTTCTGGATGCGATCCTGGACGGCGACCTGACCGCCGCCGCCGTGGCCTATGCGGCCAAGCTGGTGGCCGACGGCGCGCCCCTGCGCAAGGTCCGCGACCTCGCCGTCGCCGATGCGGATGCCGAGGTATTCGCCGAGGCGCGCAAGACCTGGGAAAAACGCTCGCGCGGGCTTCTGGCGCCGCTTGCCTGTATCGACTGTGTGGAAATCGCGGCGACCAAGTCCTTTGACGAAGGCATGCAGCGGGAGCGCGAGATTTTCGTGGCCTGCCGGGATTCCGAGCAGTCCAAGGCCCAGCGCCATCTGTTCTTCGCCGAACGCGAAGCCGCCAAGGTCAAGGACGTGCCGCGCGATACGGTCAAACGTCCCATCAACACCGCTGCCGTCGTCGGCTGCGGCACCATGGGCGGCGGCATCGCCATGTGCCTGGTCAATGTCGGGATACCGGTGACCGTGCTGGAAACTTCCGAGGACGCGCTCAAGGCGGGCCTCGCCAAGATCGAAAAGAACTATGCCGCAACCGTGTCCAAGGGCCGCCTTACCCAGGCGGAGATGGACAAGCGCATGGGCCTGATCAACGGCACCACCAACTACGCCGACCTGGGCCCGGCCGACATCGTGATCGAAGCCGTGTTCGAGGAAATGGACCTGAAGCGGACGATCTTCGGCGAACTGGACAAGGTGATGAAGCCGGGGGCGGTGCTGGCGACCAATACCTCGACCCTGGATATCGACGAAATCGCCGCCGCGACAAAGCGGCCGGCGGATGTCATCGGCACCCATTTCTTCAGCCCGGCCAATGTTATGAAGCTGATGGAAAACGTGCGCGGCAAGGAAACGGCCAAGGACGTCATCGCCACGGTCATGGCGCTGGGAAAAACCATTCAGAAAATCCCGGTCCTGGTCGGCAACTGCGACGGCTTCGTCGGCAACCGTATGTACCACCGCTATACCCGCCAGGCCTATTTCCTGCTGGAAGAAGGGGCCTTGCCGCAGCAGGTCGACAAGGTGTTCCTGGACTTCGGTTTCGCCATGGGTCCCCTGGCCGTGGGCGATCTGGCGGGGCTCGACGTCAGCTATCTGGTGCGCAAGCGCCAGGTGCAGTTCATCAAGCCGGGCGAGCGCTGGCCCGTGGCCGCCGACCGCGTGGTCGAAGCCGGCCGAAAGGGCCAGAAGACCAACGCCGGCTGGTATCGCTACGAAGAAGGATCGCGCAAGCCGCTGCCGGACCCCGAGGTGCAGAAGATCATTGAAGCGACCTCGGCCGAACTGGGGATCGAGCGCCGCGAGATCACGGACCAGGAAATCCACGAGCGCTGCTTCTATGCCCTGATCAACGAGGGGGCTAAAATCCTCGACGAGGGCATGGCCCAGCGCGCATCGGACATCGACATCATCTGGACCAACGGGTACGGCTTCCCCATCGCCAAGGGCGGGCCCATGTTCCACGCCGATCAGGTCGGTGCCAAGCATGTGTACGAACGCCTGGCCCATTGGGCGAAGGTCGCCTCGCCGGCCCTGGAGCCGGCGCCGCTTCTGGAAAAGCTTGCCCGCACGGGCGGCACATTCGCCGATCTATAGAGACCAAGAAGGAACAAGAATATGCAACGCGCCGTCATCGTTTCCACCGCTCGCACCCCCATCGGCAAAGCCGGCCGGGGTGCCTTCAACAACACCCATGGCGCGACCCTGGGTGGGCACGTCATCAAGCACGCGGTTGCGCGTGCCGGGATCGACCCGGCCGAGGTCGAAGACGTGGTGCTGGGCTGCGGCATGCCCGAAGGGGCGACGGGCAAGAACATCGCCCGCATGTCGGTGATCCGCGCCGGCCTGCCGGTGACGACCGGCGGTACGACCATCAACCGGCTGTGCGCCTCGGGGCTGCAAGCCATCGCCGTGGCGGCCAACCGGGTCGTCATGGACGGCCTTCCGGTGGCCGTCGCCGGCGGTCTGGAAAGCATCAGCCTGGTCCGCGACAGCGCCATGAAGAACGAGGTCAAGGAAGACTGGCTTATGGAGCATAAGCCGGAAATGTGGATCCCGATGATCGACACGGCGGACCTGGTGGCCGCGCGTTACGGCATCACTCGCGCCGCCCAGGACGAATACTCCCTGGAAAGCCAAATGCGCACGGCGGCGGCGCAGCAGGCGGGCAAGTTCGATGACGAGATCGTGCCGCTGACCTCCACCATGCGGGTCAAGAACCGGGAAACGGGCGATGTCACGGAACAGGAAGTGACCCTGGACAAGGACGAGGGTAACCGCCCCAGCACGACGCTTGAGGCCCTGGCCAAGCTGGAGCCGGTCATGGGGCCAGGCAAGTTCGTCACGGCGGGCAATGCCTCGCAACTGTCGGACGGGGCTTCGGCCTGTGTCATCATGACGGAGAAAGAGGCCGAACGCCGGGGCCTGCAGCCGCTCGGCATCTTCAAGGGCTTGGCCACGGCGGGGTGCGAGCCCGATGAAATGGGCATCGGCCCGGTGTTCGCCATCCCGCGCCTGCTGGAGCGCCAGGGAATGAAGATGGACGACATCGACCTGTGGGAACTGAACGAAGCCTTCGCGTCACAGGTTCTCTACTGTCGCGACAAGCTGGGTATTCCGCAGGAGATTCTGAACGTCAACGGCGGTGGGATTTCCGTGGGCCATCCCTTCGGCATGACCGGCGCCCGCCTGACCGGCCATGCCCTGATCGAAGGCAAGCGCCGGGGGGCGAAGAACGTGGTCGTCACCATGTGCATCGGCGGCGGCATGGGCGCGGCGGGCCTGTTCGAGGTCTGCTGATCTCGCTTGTGGGCTAGGCGGCGTTGGCGGTTTTCGGCCACAACGTGGTGACGACGGTGCCTTTGCCCATTTCGCTTTCCAGCGAAAATTTTCCGCCGTTGAGGGCAAGCAGCCGGTTGACGATGTAAAGGCCAAGGCCGGCCCCCTTGGTGCCGTTGCTGCCGGTCGTTGCCTGATAGGGCGTCAGGGCCTGCGGGAACGGCTGGCCGATGGTGCTGATCAGGTCGGCCGGAATGCCGGGTCCGTTGTCGGCCACCAGGATGCGGACAAATTCGCCGGACACGTCCGGGTCGACCCGGATTTCGACCTTCACGTCCGAACCGCCGTGGGTGATGGAATTGTTGGCGAGGTTCAGAACGATCTGGCGGAAGGATTGCCGATCGGCGGCGACCAGCACCGGTTTTCCGGTGGTGGTGACGGACAGGCGCGGCGCGCTGGACAACAGGGTCGCGCGCAACGGGCGAAGGGCGTTTTCGACTTCTTCCACAGCGTCGAAGGTTTCCGTCTGCAGCGCGCGGTTTCCCGATTCAATGATCGACACGTCGAGAATTTCGTTCACCAATGACAACAGATGGGCGCCGCTGGTGCGGATGTCGGTCAGGTAATCGACCAGGCGGTCCGGGTCGTCGCGCATGTTCTTGATCTGCAGAAGCAGGTCGGCCAGGCCGATGATGGCGTTCAGCGGCGTGCGCAGTTCATGGCTCATGTGCGACATGAACTCGGATTTCGCGTGGTTGGCCTTCTCCGCATCGTCCTTCGCCTGGGCCAGGGCCAGGGCGGCGACCATGCGTTCGGTGATATCGCGCAGGGCCGCGACGATAACCGTGCGGTTGTGCTCTTTCACCTCCGACAGGGCCGCTTCAAGAAACACCACGGATCCGTCAGCCCGGTGGCCGACCACTTCGAAGCCGTCGCCGCCGGCCCGGCGCGCCGCCGGGTCCAGCAGGTAGCGCATCAAATTCCGTTTTCGCGTGCCTTCGGCGGCGTCGCTGATCAGCGCGGTCAGGGGTTGGCCGATGATGGCGTCGGCGCCCAGCCCGAAGATGCGCTCCGCCGCCCGGTTGCAGGTCTCGATGGTGCCCCGCTCGTCCAGGGTGATCACCGCGTCGGCCACGTTGTCCATGATCAGTTGCAGGCGCTGTCCGGTTTGGTGTGCCCGTTGGGTCGCTTCCATGCGGTGTAGGATTTCCGATGCCAGTCGCCGGTCGAGCACGACGGCGGCGATCCCGGCGATCAGGATCAATGAGGCGACGATGGCGGTGGCGCCGGCCAGGACGTCCGATCCGAGGTATTGGGCGGAATTCGGTGCGCCCTCGCGCGCGAAGCAGATGGTCGAACTCATGGCCGTGTAATGCATGCCCGCGACGGCCAGGCCGATGAACAGGGCCGACAGGCTTTCTCCGCTCAGGGTGCGGATGGTATCGCGACGGGACATTCGGAAGGCGGCCCAAAGCGCGCACATGGCCAGGGCCACGGCGACAAGCAGGGATAAGGCGAACAGCAATGGGTCGTAGCGAATGAAGGCGTCGAAATCGACCGCCGCCATCCCGGTATAATGCATGAGCCCGATGCCGCTTCCGAGAACGATGCCGCCGAGAAAGAGGCGGAATCGGGTGACCCGGGCATGGGCCACGATCTGCAGGTTCCAGGCACTCGCAAGGACGGCCGGTACGGCCGACCCCATGGTCACAAGCGGGTCGTAGCTCATTTCGATCGGCAATTGGTAGGCAAGCATGCCGACGAAATGCATGGCCCAGATGCCGAGACCCATGATCAGCGCGCCGCCGGCCATCCACAGATGGCGCCGGGGGGAATCCTCGTGTTCGGCGATGCGATGCAGCAGATGGATGAAGGAGAACCCGGCAAGCGTCGCGATGAAGAACGACAGGAACACCAGAACGGGGTCATAGGATGCCGACAGGACGACCGTCGGGTCGACATCAATGGCGAAGAAACGGGCCAGATCCTGGGATGAAAACTGTATGCCTGTTCATCCGGTTACATTCTGTGGCCGGCCATCGACCTGAGGCGCCGGCACGGTAGGGTGCGGGCGAGCGTGAACTTGGAAAAATAGCAGGACCTGAAACAGTCTGGATGTGATCCAGAGCACGGCATGGCGAACTTTCCGAGGCAGGCTAATCCAGGGGTGCAACGTGCCATAAATAAGACCGCTCACATATATGTCTTCCGGCTAGCCTGCGGCTCGATGATTCTTTGTGAATTCATATATTTGCACCGGGTTTCACCTGCTGGAGTTTCCACGTCGGAAGGACCGGAAATGATTGCCATGGCCGCCGATTTTCCGCTTTATAGCCGGGCCATGACAAAACAAATCGCATTGATCCATGCCACCCGCGAAGCCATTACGCCGGTCGAGACCGCGTTCCGGGATCTATGGCCCGATGCCGAGCATTGGACCTTGCTGGACGAGAGCCTGACCATGGACTTGGCCGCGGCGGGCGGCAAGCTGACCCCGGCGTTGACTGAACGGTTTCTGAACCTGGCGGCCTATGCCAAGGCACGGCAACCGGACGGTATCCTGTTCACCTGTTCCGCGTTCGGCGCGATCATCGATCAGATTGCGGCGCAGTACGATGTGCCGGTCATGAAGCCGAACGAGGCAATTCTCGACGCCGCCCTGGCCCAGGGCGGGCGCGTCGGCCTGCTGGCGACCCATCCCCAGACTCTGCCGGACATGACGGCGGATATGGAAAAGCTAGCGGCGGCCCGGAACGTCGATTTGACGGTCGCCCCTCTGTTGGTTGAGGGCGCCTGGGCGGACCTGGGGGCGGGCAATCGGGCGGCCCATGACCGGGCGGTGGTCGCGGCAGCCCCCCGGCTGAGCGATTGCGGCTGCATCGTGCTGGCGCAATTTTCCATGGCGCCGCTGGCGGCGGAAATCGCGGCTGACACGGGCCTGTCGGTGCTGACCAGCCCGCACGCCGCCGTCGCCGAAATGAAACGCCGCGTGAACGGGACGTAACGGGGCCGCGCGGGCCTTATGACTTGGTGATCAGCGCCATCACGACGGCGACGCCGATCGCGATCAACACCCCGAAAATCAGAATATCCCGCATCGACTTGGGCCGCGGCTGGTTCTGCTCCTCGGTCTGGTCTTGGGGCGCCTGGCTTGTGGGGTTCGTGTCCATGACCTGCTCCTCTCGTCTGTTCATAAACCCGATCAATGGATAAACGGCCGGGCCGGGAAAAGGTTCCCGCCGCGGGCCAGAAGGCCCGAAATATGCTATGATCGGAGCCATGACCGAGAGGCGGCTCATGCAGGCGATCGAGGATCAGATTCCCCAACTGCAGCGCTATGCGCGGTTCCTCGAAGCCACACCCGACCGGGCAGACGACCTGCTGCAGGACTGTCTGGAACGCGGCGTGGCACGCCTTGATCGGTTCCAGGCCGGGACGGACATGCGGGCCTGGTTGTTCGCCGTCATGCATAACCTGTTCATTGATCGCGCGCGGCGCCGGCAGCGGCGGGGGGCTCATGTTCCCATCGGGGAATGGTTGACGGAAATTCATCAGCCCCCCGACCAAATCGACCGCCTGCGCCTTAAGGATCTGGACCGCGCCTTGACCGTGCTGAGCCCCCGGGACCGGTGGATTCTTCATCTCGTGGTGATCGAGGGCAAACGCTACCACGATGTCGCCCGCGAGCTGGACATCGCCCTTGGAACGGTCAAAAGCGGCCTGTCACGGGCGCGCCGGGCGCTGGCCCGCGCGGCCTGACGTCGGATCCCGTCGGGAAATCGCCACATTCGTTCCGCCAAATAGAAAACCATCCCGTACTTCGGAAAGCGTCCTTGCGAATTGACGGCGCCGTCCAGAGGTCAGTGGCGCGTACAGCCCGCAATGCGGTTTGCGCGATTCCTTTCATGCATTGCTTCGAAAGAGGAAGAAGATCACATGACCTATCGAACTCGTATTCGAAAACCGATGACCATTCTCGCCGCCGCCACGGCGGTCGCTGCCATGCTTTCCAGTGCGCCGGGCACCGCCCAGGCGGCCGGTGATAACGTCAATGCCCAGGAAGCCACGGCAGGGGAAACCGTCGATGACTTTATCGGCTGGGCCGACAACCAGGCCAAGGCCCTGGACAGCAAATTGGATGAAGTGGCTTCCCAGGCCAAGGAAGCCGGCGCCAACGCCGCCGACGAGGTCAAGGAGGAATGGCGCGACGCCCGCGCCGCCATTGACCGTCAGCGCGACGCGCTCGATCAGCAGATCGCCGAATTGAAAAAGTCGGCCAAGGGCGAATGGACGGATGCCAAGGAGGCGACCAAGGAAGGTCTGGCCGCGCTCGGTGACAAGATCGAGGAGCTCCGTGCCATGATCGCGGGTCAGGAAAAATCCTAAACCGTGGAGCCGCCGGCGGTCGCCACGGTGGCCGCCGGCCGACCACGCCATGTCTCACCACAACGAAGGAAACCACGATGACGTTCAATCTCCCCGACCTTCCCTATGCCCAGGATGCCCTGGCCCCGCATATGTCGGAACAGACGCTTAACTTTCACCACGGAAAACATCACAAGGGATACGTCGACAAGCTGAACGATGCCGTCAAGGGCACGGATTATGACGGCATGGAATTGCTCGATGTCGCCCGCCGGGCCCACGAAAAAGGCGATACGGCCGTGTTCAACAACGCGGCGCAGGCCTGGAACCACGCGTTCTTCTGGCGCTGCATGTCGCCGGCGACGCCGGTCGAACCGCAAGGACCGCTGGCCGAAAAAATTGCTGCCACCTTCGGGTCCCTGCCGCAGTTGCGCACGCGGTTCATTGCCGAAGGCATGGCACGGTTCGGGTCCGGCTGGGTGTGGCTGGTCGAAGGAACCGACGGCGTGCTCGACGTGGTCAGCACGGCCAATGCCGATCTGCCGCAGACCGCAGGACTGAAACCGCTTTTGACCTGCGATCTGTGGGAACATGCCTATTACCTGGATTATCAGAATGCCCGGCAGGCGTTCCTGGAAGTATTTTTCGACCATCTGGTCGACTGGGATTTCGCCGCGACATGCCTGAATACCCAGGGTGATTCGAACATTCTCGCCGCCTGACGACGGCCCCCACCGGCAACCGGAATCAAGGGCGCGCGCGGCGCGAATTCCCTTGACTTTCCGGTGCCGTTGGCGCCTTGTGGCGTCAGCGACACCCCCATTCAGGTCGAATTTCGATCGCTTGCCGGACCCGACCACGTCGATCCGGTCTTCTGTCATACCGACATCTTAGGGCGTTTCGTCAGGCGGGTTTCTGCATCGATGCAGGGAACCCGGCCGAGAATGCTTGCATGATGCCGGCGAACCTGCCGCCCCCGACACGATCGCATGGGGGCGCGGGAGAAGACCAATTGATCGAGAGAGTATACATATAACATGACCGATTTTGCGGGCCTTAACCTGGCCCAACCCATCCTTCGTGCGCTGAGCGACGAAGGCTATACGAACCCCACTCCCATTCAGGCCAAGTCGATCCCGCCGCTGCTCGAAGGTCGTGACCTTCTGGGCGTGGCGCAGACGGGCACCGGCAAGACCGCGTCCTTCGCGTTGCCGATCCTGCAGGGATTTGCCGAAAATTCGCGCAAGGCGCTGCCGAACCGTCCGTTCGTGCTGATCCTGGCGCCGACCCGCGAACTGGCGAGTCAGATCGCCGACAGCTTGAAGACCTACGGCCGCCAGATGCCGCTGCGGGTTCAGACCGTGTTCGGCGGCACCTCCATGCGCCCGCAGATCACGGCCATGCAGCGTGGCGTCCATATCCTGGTCGCCACGCCGGGCCGTCTCATGGATCTCATGAAACAGCGCCACGTCAATCTGGACAGCGTCGAGGTCTTTGTCCTCGACGAAGCCGATCGCATGCTCGACATGGGCTTCATCGGCGACGTCAAGCGGATCGCCAAGGTGCTGCCTCGTGAGCGCCAGACCGTGCTGTTCTCGGCCACCATGCCGAAAACGGTCGAAGTCCTGGCGGACGAACTTCTGAACAATCCGGTGAAGGTCGAGGTGACCCCGGCCGCGACGACCGTGGAGAAGATCGAACAGCGCGTGCTGTTCGTCGCCAAGGACGACAAGCGGGCCTTGCTCGGCGAGTTGATGAACGACCCGGGCATTGAGCGCGTCCTCATCTTCACCCGCACCAAGCACGGCGCCGATCGCGTCGCCCGCCATCTTCACGACAACGGCGTGAAGTCCGATGCGATCCACGGCAACAAGGCCCAGAACGCCCGCCAGCGCGCACTCAAAGGCTTTCGCGACGGCAACATCCGTGCCCTGGTGGCGACGGACATTGCCGCCCGCGGCATCGATGTCGACGGCGTGACCCACGTTATCAACTTCGACCTGCCGAACGATCCGGAAAGCTATGTCCACCGCATCGGCCGCACGGCCCGCGCGGGTGCCTCGGGCATCGCCATTTCCTTCTGTGCCCATGACGAACGCGGCTGCCTGCGGGACATCGAACGATGCATCCGCCAGCCCGTTCCCGTGTTCGACGGCCATCCTTATCACGCTGTCGATGTCGCCAATTCGGTGGCCAACGACAGCGGTCCCGATGTTCGCAAGAACGGCGGGCGCAACGGTCAGAACCGGGGCGGCCAGAAGCGCGGCGGCCAGAACCGCAATGGTCCGGGGCGCAACGGCCCGAGCGGCAACGGCGCCAAGCGCGGCGGCGGTCGCAACCGTCGCGGCTCCCAGGGCGGCCGCGGTATGGCGGCCTAACACGATCCGGGGTCGACCTGGGGCAGATGTCCCAACGGTCGATCATGCAGTCAATCAGCCAGGGACGCCTCTATGAGGAGTCCCTGTCGCTGTTTCTGGTCCGGGCTTTGCGGCCGGGTGACTGCTTCCTTGATGTCGGTGCCCATATCGGGTTCTTTTCTCTTCTGGCCTCTCATCTGGTCGGTGATGCCGGGCGTGTCATCGCGGTGGAACCGAACGCCGATAATTTTGCCTAGCTTAAGGATCTGATGGCCCTGAACGCGCGGCCGAACGTGACGGCCGTGAATTCCGTTGCGTCGGAAACGGACGGGACCATCGGTTTCTACCGGAACGCCGACAATGATGGCGGTCACGCCTTATGGGATTCGGGCCTGCGCGCCTGGATGAAGGGGCAGGGCCACGAAACCTTCGCGTTTCCCCAGAAAGATCATCTTCCGATCCTGGTGCCTGAGGTGACGGTGCTTGCGTCGCCCTTTGTCTTCAATGTTCTGTTTTCGACCCTGGATGCGGTGGCCGGGATATGGTCCCAAGTTACGCTGTTCGAGGGCTAACGCCCCTCCGGTTTGACGACGGTTTCATAAAACCCGAACAGCATGTCGGCCGCCTCGTTCACGGCCTTGTTCAGGCTGTGGCCCGTGCTGGCGATGAAGGCGGCGTCGGCCGCCGCGTCATCGGTGAACCGCGTGTCCATGTCCCGCGGTGACAACACCGGCGCCTGGCCCGTCCAGGTGAAGCGCCCCGTGCGCAGAACCGCATCGTCGGCCCGGCGAACCTCCAGCCCGTCCGGCACGATGAATTTCTCGAACACGCCGCCGCCGTCGAAGGACGGCGTCAAGGCAGCGGCCCATGCCTCGAAATCGGCGTGATGGGTCTCGCCCTTGATGGTGTGCCCGTACTGCGACAAATCGCCGATGTAATGCATGGCGGCGCCCAGGAAATAGGCGGCATGGCCCGGCCTGCCGTCACGGTAGGCCTGGGCGGCCTTGTCGTATTCTTCCTGTGCCCGCCGGGCGGGCAGATCGCGGGTCACGTCGCCGCCCGCACTGAAACGCAGGTCATGGCGGCCCTTGCCTGTGTCGTTGTACCCCCGGTTCGGGACGCCGCAAGCCAAGGGGATGTCGGCATAGTCGGGGGCTTCGGTGCCGATCAGCATGAGAATGCGATGGGGATCGAGCCAGGCCCGCGCGGCCGCCGGCAGCAGGGTCCGTGCGTGGTCCGCGATCCAATCGTGGGTGGCGTAGGGCGGGGCGAGACAATCACCGGGGCTGTTGGTGACCTTGTTGTCAGGCGGGCCGTTCTTCCAGGCAACCGCCGGGTCGGCCGTCAGTGCGAGCACAAGCAGGGCCGGCAGAAATCTTATCATGGTGGGTCAAACGGCAAAGGGTGACACGACCAGACCGCCGTCTCCGGCGATCACGAGGTGGTCCGGTTCGATGGCGGTCCATTGCTTGAGATCGTCATCCAGGGGCTCGGACAGGATGATGATCGCCGTGCCCGTGGCCACGGTCACCTCATCGGCGGCGTCATGGGGTTTGGCACCGATGCCGACATAGAGTGTCGGTACCCGGCCCGAGGATGCATGGCGGAGCGCCCAGATCGTCTGTCCGTCCGTGAGCGCGATGGTCATGTTGAAGGGGTCGGTCACGCCGCTATCCGCCTGTGCCTTCTCAATCGTTTGGATTGCCTGGCGGATGGCGGCTTCCGGGTCTTCGTCCAGGCCGAAGGTCAGCAGCAGGTGAAAGAAAATCTCGCTGTCCGTGGTGCCCTGGATGTTGGGAAACAGTTCGGGTGACACGGCGAAGGCGAGGGCGCGCCGGACCTTGGACCAGCCGCCGATTTCACCGTTGTGCATGAACAGCCATTTGCCATGGCGGAAGGGGTGGCAGTTGGTGCGGTTGACGGAGGTTCCCGTGGTTGCCCGTACATGGCCGAAGAACAGATGCGATTTCACCTGCTCGGAAATGTTCAGCAGGTTGACGTCGTTCCAGGCCGGCAGGATGTCCTTGTACATGCCCGGACGGTCCTTTTCGCCATACCAGCCGATGCCGAAGCCGTCGGCATTGACCACATGGACACTTTCACTGGCCGACAGGCTTTGCCGGGTCAGCGAATTTTCAGGACGCAGCAGAAGGGTGTCCAGGTAGATGGGCGGTCCCGCGTAGGCGAGCCAGCGACACATGTCGGTGATCCTTATCCGATATCAGCTGTAACGGTTGCCGGCGGCGACCCCGCCGCCGTCGACGACAAAGGTTTGTCCGGTGATGAAGCTGCCCGCCTCGGATGCCAGCAGGATCGCCGTGCCGGCGATATCCTCCGGCTCGCCCAGGCGGCCGAGCGGATAGGCGGCTTCGGCCCGGGCGCGGGCTTCGGGATCTTCCCAGAGAGCGCGGGCGAAATCGGTTTTGATCAGCCCGGGCGCGATGGCGTTGGCGCGAATGTTGTGGGGGCCCCATTCGATGGCCAGGTTGCGCGCCAATTGCATGTCGGCGGCCTTGGATACCGCATAAGCGCCCAGGTTCTGAGATCCTTTCAATCCGCCCACCGACGAAATCAGAATCACCGATCCGTCGCGCCGCGCGGCCATGTCCGGCAGGACCATGTTGCACAGTTTCAGGACGTTGGTGACGTTGACCTGGAGGATTTTTTCCCAGGCGCCGTCGTCGATCCCCGACATGGGGCCGTGATAGGGGTTCACGGCGGCGTTGCAGACCAGAATATCGATGCGCCCCCAGGCCTCCATGACCTGATCGACCAGAGCCTTCAGTTGGCCCGCGTCCGATACGTTGCAGGCGGCGGCCATGGCTTCGCCGGGGGTGTCGTCGTTTTCCTTGTTGATCTGCGCCGCGACGGCTTCGCAGGCGTCGAGCTTGCGCGAAGTGATGACGACCTTGGCGCCCTGGCGGGCATAGGCTTCGGCGATGGCCTTGCCGATTCCTCGGCTCGAACCGGTGATCAATGCGACTTTGCCTGTGAGATCGAACATGGTGGTCATGGTGTTTCCTTCTGCTGGCCGGGTGTTTCCCCTTGTCCGACGCTACTTTTTCACGCTTTTCCGGGTTTGGGAACGGGCCTGAGAGCAAATCCGGCGGCGGACGTCCGGACCTTACTTTTGGCAGGGTTGACCGGGGCGGCCTATGCATTCCACTTTGTGCGGTAAGAGGGTGGGATTCCCGCCACAAATAACGTTTTCGTGCCGAACACGGAACGCAGACCGCTCGTGAGGCCCGAATTGGCCACCATCAATCTACGTTCTTTTACCGTTCTGATCGTCGATCAGGACGATGCGCACCGCTGGATGATCCATAACCTTCTGCAGGCGTTGGGCGTCGGCGAGGTTTTGACGGCCAACAGCAACGACGATGCGCTGAACCTTCTCAAACGGCTGTCGAAGAAAAGCATCACCGAACGGGTCGATACCGTCGACTTCATGATCTGCGACATGTTCGAGGAGGTCTTCAATGGCATCGGCATGGTGCGATGGATTCGCATGCATCGGGATTCGCCGAATCGGTTCCTGCCGGTCATCCTGATGGCCAAGGCATTCGATCCCGAGACCGTCGCCGAAGCCCGGGGGTATGGGGCTACCCAATTCCTGCTCAAGCCGGTCACGGTGGATGCCCTGGTCGACCGCATCCTGACCGTCGTCAACCGGCCCCGGCCCTTTGTGTACAACACCGCCTATTTCGGGCCGGACCGTCGCGGCAGCGTCAAAAACGTGCCCCAGGAACGCCGGGATCTGGACCGGTCCGATGTGCGCGTCGACCGCTCGCCCCTGGCGACGGCGCTGGAGCGGTTTCCCAATGACAGCGTGATTCGCATATTCCGCCCCCCCAATCACCTGAAGCGCAAAGCCGGCGGCGGCGATAGCTCCGACGCCCTGTTCACCCAGGGGGCCGTGTTCAAGGCGCAGCAGGAGCTGGAGCGGTCAAAGAACGAATATGTAGGCTCGGCCCTGGACTATGTGGAGAGCCTGCAGCGGATCATGGCCGAAGCCGGCGACGCATCGGACAAGTCGGAACATTTCCAGCGCATCTACGGGCTCGCCAAGCAGCTGGGCCTGCAAGGGGAGACGTTCGGCTATCCCTTGGTCTCCATGGTCGGCAATTCGTTGATGCGTTTCGCCGGAAGTGGCCTGCCCAACAGTGCCTCCAGCATTGAACTGGTCAAGGTGCATATCGATTCCCTGACCGTTATCCTGCGCAGCAATATCGCCGGCGATGGCGGTGATACGGGGCGCGAACTGGTGTCCAAGCTGCAGGCGGCGATCAAGAAGATCACCCGGTCTGCCGCCGCCGGGTAAGGGTTGGCGAGGCTGAAAAATATATATTGTTTTGTATGTAATTTTATATTTAAATGGGAGGGCAATTAAGGCCGGATGTGACCGGTTGTCCGAATAGAAGGAAAAAGCCCATGCAGGCAGCGAAGCCGATATTAAGCCTATGTCACGGTCGAATCATACTGCCCGCAGCTTTGGCGCTTGCCCTGGGGCTGATGCCTGTGCCGGCGGCGGCTGCCATGACCGGCGAGGGAGCAGCGGAATTCATCCTGCCCGCCGCCGCCGATCAGAACGGTCCCGACGTGACCGCCCAGCCCGTTGCCGAGGTCGAGGAACAAGAAATGTCGGTGCCGGCCGCCCCCGCCGATCCGGAGGCGCCGGTCGTTACGGCGGCGATCGACGCGGATACGGCGTTTTGGCGGCAGGCCGATGCGTCCAACGATCCGGAGAAAGTGAAGATCTATCTGCTGACCTATCCCCAGGGCCGTCACGTGGCGGAAGCCAAGGTCCGATTTCGCGAGTTGCTGAGTGCCTTGTCGGCACGCCCGGCGCCGTTGCCGCAGCCGCGACCGGTGCGCCTTATCGATGGCCCGCCGCCGATCGTGCACCCAGCCCGGCCCGCGCGCTTGTTCAACGCGCCGCCGCCGGTCCTGCGCCCGGCGCGGCCCGCACGCTTTTTCGACGGCCCGCCGCCGATCTCGCGCCGGCATCCTGTTCTTTAGGCATTTGGCCATGGACTTAACCCAACCGTCATCCGGCGTTCATGCCGGGGTCATTCGGTCCCTGTATCTAGCGGGACCATGTTCGCAGCCCCCCGCATCCCCGTCCGTGCCGTGACCCAGGACGTTTTGACCGGAACGTTGGTTCTGGTCGTCGGCCCGTCCGGGGCCGGCAAGGACAGTCTGATTGGTGGTGCCCGGCAGGCCTTTGCCGCCGGTGCCGACGTCGTGTTCCCTCGCCGCGAGATCACCCGCCCGGCCGACGCCGGGATCGAGGATCATACCGCCGTCACGGAAGGCCAGTTTCATGCTCGGCGCGAGTTGGGCGGTTACCTGCTGTCCTGGGGGGCGCACGGCCTGTGGTACGGCATACCGGCGGAGACCAAGGACGATCTGCTGATCGGCCGCACGGTTGTGGTCAATGCGTCGCGCGCCGTGATTGATGATGCACGCGGCCGGTTCCAGCGCCTGCGCGTCATTTCGGTAAGCGCCGATGAAAAGACGTTGCGTGCCCGCCTCGGCGCGCGGGGGCGGGAAACGGATGCGCAGATCGCCCACCGGCTCGAACGGGCCCGGGCCTTCCGTGTTGAAGGCCCGGACGTCATCGCGTTTCCCAATGACGGACCGCTCGAGGCGGCGGTCGACCGTTTCAGCCGCATTCTGCGAAACCTGGCCTGAGGCCGGCTTGCCTGCGTCAACGCAGAGCCATGACCTCGACCCGGCGGCTGCCGTCGAACCACAACCAACTGGGTGCCGTGTCGCCGAAGGCTTCCGCCCGAGACGATACGGATAGGTTCTCCGGTGCGACGCCGGCGCCGATCAGGCGCGCGGCCACGGCTCGGGCGCGGTTCATGGCCAAACGGTCATTCAGGTCCGCGGGACCCCGCTTGTCGGCCTGACCCACGACGCAGATCGTCGTCCCGGACGGAAGGGTGTCCGCAAAGGCGCGGATTTCGGCTTCCTTGTCGGCGGGGACGGCGGCGCTGGCGGTCTTGAACCCGGTCACGATCAGGGGGATGGATTGACCATATCCGGTGGCCGCATCGCAGGCCGCATCATAGGGCTCAGCCGCGCGGGCCGCGCCCGCGGCAAGCATCGCCGTGGCAAACAATCCGGCGGCCGTCAGGCCGGCGGCGAGCAGGCCGGTGGCGATCAGGCCCGCGGACGGGCGGGGGTCGGAAATGCTGTTGGGCATGGTTCTCTCCTGTACCGGGTTGATCCGATGACAAGAGGTATCGCCCCCAAACAGGGCCTTTGTGGGCAGGAAATGGGACCATTTGGTGTTGCCGCTGCCTTATTTCGGCGGGGCGGCGGACGGCTCACCGTTTGCGTGCCAGGGTCAATCCATCGGCCACGGACAGCAGGGAGACCGTGACCCGGTCGTCATCCTTCAGGCCCGCGTTGAAGGCGCGGATCGCCTTGGTGTCCACGGTGTCGTCCGAAGGATCGATGACCCGCCCGTTCCACAACACGTTGTCGACGGCGACGAGGCCGCCCGGGCGGAGCAACGTCAGGCAGCGGTCGAAATAGGTCTGGTAGTTTTCCTTGTCGGCGTCGATGAACGCCATGTCGAAGGTGCCGGCGCGGCCCTCGCTTATCAGGGCGTCCAGGGTTTCGACGGCGGGCGCCAAGCGCAGGGTGATGCGTTGGTCCACCCCGGCCTCGGCCCAATAGCGGCGGGCGACGGATGTATAGTCTTCGGACACGTCGCAGCATACCATCTCACCGTCGTCGGGCAGGGCGAGCGCCATGGCGAGCGAACTGTAGCCGGTGAAGGTGCCGACCTCGATAACCCGCCGCGCCCCCATGAGTTCGACCAACAGGCCCAGCAGTTGCCCCTGATCCGGAGAAATCTGCATCCGGGCCTGGGGATGGCTGTCCGTTTCCCGGCGCAGGCGGGCCAGTACCTCGGGCTCGCGCAGCGTCGTTTGCAGGATGTACTCATAAAGTGCTGGGTCCAGGCCGGTTGTGGATTTCGTCACGGGGGGCGGCTCCTTCTCGGGTGAATGGTGCTAATCGCCGCGTTCGACGGAAATGGATGCCCCCGCCGGAACGGCGGCCAGGGTCTTCACGTCCTCGACGGCGTCCGCCCAGATATTGCAGGGCGAGGCCAGGCGGCATTCGTCGCCTTGCGAAATGGGGGTCGGCCCGAAGCCGATGGCGATGCTGTCGCCGTCGGTCCAGAATGCAATCTCGCCCGGTTGGACGACGGCGCGGGCATCGGGCTCGCGGGGCAGGGACACGGGCGCTGAAAAATAAACTTCATCGCCCCAGGTGCTGGCCTGGGAGGTGAAGGGGGCGGCCTCCCAGATCGCGGCGGCGGTCGGCGTGTCACGCAAAGTCACGGTCAGGGTCACGGCCCCGATAGTCATCTTGATCGTCTTCATTGTGTATTAGGCCTCCTCCTCGGAATACCGGTGTTTGTCCCCACGCAGATTTTTTACCGTATCCGTTGATATTTTCGCACCCCCTATTGCAGGGTCGGGTCCGTGTCCTCCTGATCGGCGGCGGCCTGATCCTGGCAGGGGGCCGCCTGATGATGGACCATGCGCCAGACGGCCCCCTTTCGCACGAATACGTTCGTCGTGGTCAGCAATGTCCCCGGCATGCGTTCGAACCCGATCACGTAGGCCGTGTCGCCCTGGGAATAGGCCCGGGCGCCGACGCAGCGAATCTCCGCCGTTTCTCCGGAAGACAGGATCGAAGTCCAACTGTCCATCACCTCCTGCTGGCCGGCCAAGGGGGGCCAGCCGGGATGAATGCAGGTGATGTCCCGGTCGTCGGCCCAGACCGCGCGCATTTGCTCGATGCTGCCGCCGGCGAAGGCGGCATAGAAGGTGTCGTTGGCGAACAGGATTGCTTCCCTGTCTGACATGCTTGGATATCCCCCGTTTTCCGTGCCCGCCTTCCCGAACCTCTGCAGATGTCAGAAAGACAGGAGCAACGGAATGATCCTATTCAGCGCCCGATCGGCCAAAATTCTGGCCGCCGGCCCGGTCGTCCTTGAAAATGGGGGCAATTGCCCGTCGCATCAACGACGAACCTTTTCCTGAAGGAACCGACCATGGCCGACACTCCTGAGACGCAAGATGATCGCAAGGCCCAGATCGAGGACGCCAAAACGGGTCTGCCGCTTGACCTGATGACGGCGGTGCCGGGATTGAACCCGCGCGACATGTCCGTGTTGATCGTCGGTGGCCTGGGCAAGGGGATAACCCTGAATGCGGGCGTCGATAACGGTGACGGCACGGCGACCCTGCTGGAACACGACCTGACCGTTCCCGGCGGCCTGCGCATGCGCTTTCCCCCGGGGGCCAGCGGGCCGCATGCCTTCGCCGTGACGGTGATTTCCAGCGACGGGCATGTGCGCACGGGCAGCCTGACGGTGGAGCCGGGCCTGGCGGCACTGGAATCGGGGCTGCGTTTTTCCATCGAGGCGCCGGTGGTTCTGGACGACAGCGGACGCGTCGGGTTTCCCGTCGCGATTTCCTTCGCCCGCGGCATGGGAAAAATGGTCGGTGACATCACCCTGTCGCTGGCCGGCGTGCCGGCGGGGGGGCATCTGACCGGGGGTGTCCGGGACGGCGATGGCGACAGTCCCTGGCGGATGAAGATGGATGATTTGCGGGATCTCAGCCTGATCGTGCCGGATGGCCAGGGGGCGTTCGACGTGGAGCTGACCGTTGACGTGCGCGGGCAATCGGGCGGGCGCCTGAAATTGACGCGCCAGGCTCGCGTCGTGCCGCCAGGCGCGTGTGCGCAGGAAATGCCGCCGGCGGCCGCGCCGCCCACCGGGCCGAAATCGGCCAAAGCCGCCCCCCCGCCGCAGGTGAGCGACTGGCTGACGGGCAATGGGATATTCACCTTTGCCTCGGGCCATGGCGGCGATTTGTTCGAAGGCGGTTATGGCTGGACGGACCCGGCGGATGCGGCCGACGTCGCGCCGCCGCGTCGTTCCGACGGCAGCGCGGGGGACCTGCGCCTGTTGGCAGGCGGGCCGGTCATCGACGGACCGGATCCGATCGTTTGGTAGGGGGAAAGTCAGTTGGCGCGCAGGTCGGGTGGGACGTCCAGGTCTTCGAGGGTGTCCACTTCCAGCATCGCGCGGTAAATCTTGGCGACCAGGGCTTCGTTGATCCCGCCGGTGCGGGCACCGGCTTGAATCATGGCGGGCGACGGCTGTATCGGCACGAATTTGACCCCGTGTTCGGCCATTCCTTCCAGTTCGTCCAGCGCCAATTCCAGGTTTGACGACGGTTGCAGCGTCTTGGATCCCATAGTTGTCCCTTTGGTGCGTCAAGGTTGCTTGTTTTTGAATTCCACACGAATTCGGAATGAAATACGCAATCGCCGTGCCAATCTGCCGCCCCCTGGTCGTCGGTCACCGACCAAAGGCTTCCCCCGTTGCCCGGTTCCCTCGGGCGCCGATGTGCTCTAATCTCCCGGCCGAACCGCCGCACCGCCCCGCCCAATTTCACAATCGAACCCGCCATGAACACCAACGATTCCGCCATTTACCACATGTGTCGCCAGGACGAATGGGCCGCTGCCGAACAGGCCGGCGCCTACGCCGGATCATCCCAAGACATTGCCGACGGATTCATCCATTTTTCGACGGCGGCGCAGGTCGTGCAAAGTGCCGCCAAGCACCGGGCCGGTCAGTCGGGGATTGTCCTTTTGCGTGTCGATCCGAGAAAACTGGGCGATGCCCTGAAATGGGAAGAATCGCGGGGCGGCCAGTTGTTCCCGCATCTATACGGGCCGTTGCCCGTGGCGGCGGTGATCGCGGTCTACGATTTGCCGCTTGATGCCGCCGGCCGTCACCGCTTTCCAACCGAATTGAACCTGCAGGATGCCTCCTAGATGACCCTCGCCGAACGAATGATGCCGGCGCTTCGCTGCCTGGACCCGGAAACGGCCCATTCCCTGGCGCTGATGGCGCTGTCCTGGGGGCTGGCACCGCCGGTTGCGGAGACGCCGCGCCCGATCCTCAAAACCCGCGTCTGGGGGCTGGGTTTCGTCAATCCCGTGGGCCTGGCCGCCGGGTTCGACAAGGACGGCCGTGTCCCGCGGGCGGTGCTCGGGCTGGGCTTCGGGTTTACCGAAGTTGGCAGCGTCACCCCCAAACCACAGCCGGGCAATCCCAAGCCGCGCCTGTTCCGCCTGACCGAAGACCGTGCCGTGATCAACCGCATGGGGTTCAACAACGGCGGTCATGACGCCATGGCGACGCGTTTGGCAAAGTTCCGCGCCGGGCCGATGGGGCAGGGTATCGCCGGCGTTAATCTGGGCCGCAATAAGGATTCGAGCGACGAAGTGCGGGACTATGTTTTGGGCGTCGAACGCCTGGGCGCCCTGGCGAGCTATCTGGTGGTCAACGTGTCGTCCCCCAACACGCCGGGGCTGCGCACCCTGCAGGACCGGGGGCCGCTGACGGCGCTGTTGACGGCGGTGAAGGCGGCGCGCGACGGACTGGCGAACCGGCCGCCGCTGTTGGTCAAGATCGCGCCCGATCTGGCCAGCGCCGATCTGGAGGATATCGCCGCCGTCGCCGCCGACGTGGGCATTGACGGCATCATCGCGACCAATACGACGATCACCCGCCCGGCCGGTCTTCGCGATCAGCAGAAGGGGCAGATCGGCGGCCTGTCCGGGGCGCCGTTGAAGACCATGGCCAAGGACGTGATTTCCGACCTGTACCAGCTTGTCGACCGCGACATCCCGCTGATCGGGGTCGGCGGCATCGCGTCGGGGGCGGACGCCTATGCCCGCATCCGCGCGGGGGCCTCGCTGGTTCAGGTCTATTCGGCGCTGGTCTTTGAGGGCCCGTATCTGGCGGCGCGTATCACGGCGGAATTGGCCGACCTTCTTGAACGGGATGGATTCAAATCCGTCGCCGCCGCCGTCGGTGCCGATCACCGCTGATCCGCATCAGCCCTTGTTGGCCGCTTCGGCGCGTTCCAGCACCCCCTTCAACAGCTTGAAGGCGATGGGCGCCATGGCCACCAGGAAGATTACCCGCACCATGTGGTGGACGGACACGAAGGCCACGTCGATGCCGAGCGACAGGCTGATCAGGGTCATTTCCGCAAGGCCGCCGGGCGCGAAGGCGAGCCACAGCGTGTTCACCGGCAGGCCGGTGAAATAACTGACGGTCCAGGCCCCGGCATAGGCCGCCCCCAGCATGAAGGTGGTGATGCCCGCCGCCTGGACCATGGTGCCGAACATTTCACGCAGGGAAATCCCCAGGAAGCGACAGCCGATCGAGGCGCCGATCACGACCTGGGCCAGGGCGACGATCTCCTGCGGCGGGCGGGCCTCGGTCAGGCCCGACATGTGGACGATGGCCGACACCAGGGTCGGTCCCAGAAGCTGTGCCGCGGGAAACCGCAGGCGCCGCGCCACGTAATACCCGACCACGGCACAGGCGACGAGGATCGCCGCGTCCTTGAGCCGAATGTCGGCCATGTTGCCGAGGGCGCCCATGTTGCCCGGCTGATAGCCCTCGAAGAACTTGAACCAGAAGGGAATGACCAGCACCGTCAGCATGATGCGGACGGAGTGGTTGAGGGAAATCTTGCGGTCGTCGGCACCCATGGCCTCGCCCAGCAGCGCCATTTCCCCGAACCCGCCCGGCGAGGCCGAGAAATAGGACGTCGCCGCGTCCCATTTGGCGACCCGGACCAGGTAGTAGGACACCATCGCCGTGATGCCCAGCGCATAGACCAGCAGCATGGACAGCGAGGCCACCCATTCCGAGGCATGGCGGATCGCTTCCGGTGTGAATCCGGCCCCCAGCATCACGCCCAGCACCGGCACCATGTAAAGGCGCAGGCGCTTCGGCCGCACCAGGGGGGCGCCCGACAAGGACGCGATCACGGTGAATACCAGGGCCCCGATCATCCAGGGCAGCGGCATATGCAGTTCATGAAACAGAATGCCGCCGGCTCCGCCCAGGCCCAGGGTCAGGAGCATGCGCAGCGGGCGGGTTTTCGGATTGCCTTCCGTTTCCGGGCCGGGGCCGGTGCTTTCCGGGTCGTTTTCTGTGTCGTCTGGGGCGGGGGTGGCGGCTTTGTCGTCAGTGGTCACGGTTCGAACTGCTCCTTGAGGATACGTTCCTCCAGGTTATGTTCGGGATCGAACAGGAGATTGAGGCGATGGGACTGGTCCTGATGGATTTCCACCCGCCTGACGTCGCGCACTTCGGTGTAGTCGGCGGTCGCGCTGACCGGCCGCAATTCGGGCTGCAGGATTTCGAACGCGATCTCCGCCTTTCGGGGCAGCAGGGCCCCGCGCCAGCGCCGGGGCCGGAATGCGGAAATGGGGGTCAGCGCCAGAAGATTGGCGCCCATGGGAATGATCGGGCCGTGGGCCGACAGGTTATAGGCGGTGGAGCCGGCGGGCGTGGCGACCAGCACGCCGTCGCAGATCATTTCATCCAGGCGGGCGACACCGTCGATGAAGATGCGGATTTTCGCGGCCATGCGCGCTTCCCGCAGCAATGAGACCTCGTTGATGGCCAGCGCCGTGGTCGTGGCGCCGTTGACGTCCGTGGCGGTCATCTTCAGGGGGCGCAGGCCCACGGACTGGGCGCGGGCGATGCGCTCCGGCAGGTTCTCTGCCGCGTACTCGTTCATCAGAAAGCCGACCGTGCCCCGGTTCATGCCGTAGATGGGTGTGCCGCTGCCGATGGCGCCGTGCAGGCTTTCCAGCATGAAACCGTCACCGCCCAAGGCGACGATGACATCGGCGTCTTCGGTCGGGATGTTGCCGTAGCGATGGGCCAGATGCCTGAGGGCTTCCTGGGCTTCCGGCTGCTTCGCGGCAACGAAGGCAATTTTCGAGACGGGATGGACGTCGGTCATGGCGGTCTTTGAAAAATCAGGGAACTTTCCGCAACTTAGCCGCTTAAGTGTGGTTGCGGAAGCCTCGCGGTAAATTCATACTTCACGGTATGTCTCGCGCCTATAAACCCGACGAAACCCGGCGGCAGATCCTTGATGCCGCCTATGGGGTCATTCACCGCCACGGCTTCCAGGCTGCGGGGCTGACCGACATCCTGGCCCTGACCGGCGTCACCAAGGGGGCGATGTATCACCACTTCCCCAACAAGATGGCGCTCGGTTACGCCGTGGTGGACGAAAAGGTGAAGGTCTATCTCGAGGATTGGTGGCTCACGCCCCTGGATGCCGAGGGCGACGACGATCCGCTCGCCGCCATTGCCCGCACGATCCAGGACAACATGACCGAGCGCGTGCCGGACATTCACCTGCTGGGCTGCCCGCTCAACAATCTGGCCCAGGAGATGGCCCCCATCGACGGCGGCTTTCGGCAACGGGTGGAGGAACTGTATCGCGCCTGGCGCCGGCGCCTGTCCCGCGCCCTGACGCGCGGCCAGCATTCGGGCAAGGTCAACGCGAGCGCCGATACGGACGAGGCCGCGACCCTGATCGTCGCCGCCATCCAGGGCGCGTTCAGCCAGACCAAGTCGGCGCAATCCATGGCGCCGTTCCATGACTGCATGGCCGGACTGAACCGGTATTTGATGGGGCTGAGGGCATAAGAAAAAATATGGCGCCGGGGGTTGCAGGGCAATTTAGACATGCCTAATTCTTTTGATGTGGCATCAATTTTAGATGCAAATTTAAATTTAGGAGAAAATCATGTCTGGGAAACCTGTGCCCAATGGACCAAGTCAAACCGGCAACCCCTCTGGTGGCGGGCGAGGAAACAACCCGCCCAAGGGGAAATAGATCAGCATTGGGAAAGGCCGCCGAACTGGCGGTCTTTCTTTTTTGGTGCGAAGGCCCAACGAATCGATTTCCGATTATCGTTGCCCACGCCATGTAGGGAGCCAAAGGAAAGTTGGTGCCCTCCGTTATTCCGCCGCCTTGGCCAGGGCCTGTTCCTTGCGGCGGACGCTGCGCAGCCAGAGGGCCGAGAGCAGGATCACCAGGATCACCGGCAGCATGGCGTAGTTGACCCAGGCCCAGCCGAAGTAGTGATAGACGCTGCCGGCCATCAGTGAGGAAATGGCCAAGCCCGTGAACAGCAGGAAGTCGTTCATGCCTTGCACCTTGGCGCGTTCGGCCGGGCTATGGACCTCGGTGATCAGGATCGTTCCGCCGGTAAAGGTGAAGTTCCAGCCGATGCCGAGCAGGATCAGCGCCGTGAGGAAATGGATGAAGGACACCCCGTTCAAAGCGACAAGGACGGAACTGAGGAGAATGGCCGCGCCCGTGGCGATGATGCGCACGACGCCGAACCGGCGAATCAGATGGCCGGTCAGGAACCCGGGGAGGAACATGCCGACCACATGCCATTGGATCACCAGTTTGATGTTCTCGTGGCTAAAGACGACGGTCTTGAGCGTGCCCATGGTCACCGGCGTGACGACCATCAGGAAGTTCATCACCACATAGCCGAACAGGGCCGCGATCAGGGCGACGATGAAGGTCGGCGACTTCATGATTGTCCACAGCGGCCGGCCCGTATCGGCGTATTCCTGCTTCGTCAGCCGGGGGATTTGCGCGAACAGGATGATGACGCCGGACAGAGCCGTGAATACGGCCAGCATCCAAAACGCGCCCTGGAACGGCACGTCCGTTATCCAATGCTTGGCGTAAAGAGCCGTTTCGGGACCCATGAAGGCGCCGATGACGCTCATCGCGATGACGATGGAAACGTTCCGTTCCTTCAGATGATCCGGCGAAACCTCGGCCGCGGCAAAGCGGTATTGCTGGGCGAAGCCCGTGTAGACGCCGGCGATCAGCAGGCCGACGTTGAACAGAAGGAAGCTGTCCAGGGCGATGGCCTGGGCGGCGATCACGGCGCCGATCGTGCCGACCGCCGAGCCGAAGGCAAAGCCCCAGCGCCGTCCCCAGACCCGCATCAGGAACGCGGCCGGCAGGGTGCCGACCGAGGTGCCGATCAGCATCATGGTGATGGGGGCGGTGGCAAGGGACAGGTTCTCGCCCAACATGGAAATCGCGACCAGTGTGGCGGCGAAGAACGTCAGGGTGCGGCCGCAGAAAAACAGCGCTTGGCAGATTGCGAGAACGAATAGGTTTTTCGTGCTGTGGCGGGCGTGGTCGGGCGTGGTCATCGAACAGCTATAGGCAAACCGGTCGGCCCGCACAAGCGCGCCTATACCGGCCGTTCACCGATCACCGTCGTGCGTTCCATGTAGCGGTCGGCGGAATAATCCGACACGGCGTAATGCATCAGCGTGCGGTTGTCCCAGACCAGAAGGTCGTGGGGCTGCCAGGCATGGCGGTAGAGGAATTCCGGCTGCGTCGCGTGCCTGTACAGGTGATCCAGGATCGGGCGGCTTTCTTCCACCGTGAAGCCTTCGATATGCGAGGTGAAGCCCGGGTTCACGTAAAGTGACTTGCGCCCCGTGTCCGCATGGGTGCGCACGATGGGGTGGAGGCACTGATTGGCGCCGTCGAAATCCTTGTCGATGACGACGGGCTTGGCGTATTGCGTCGCCGCCGCGACGGCGAAATCGTGCACGGCGTTGAGGCCCGCGAGCATCGCCTTCATGCCGTCGGACAGGGCGTCGTAGGCAGCCGCCATGTCGGCGAAAATGGTGTCGCCGCCGTATGGCGGGATCTGGATGGCATAAAGAACCGAGGCCATGGCCGGGCGGTCGCGGAACGACACGTCCGAATGCCAATAGGTGCCCGCACCCTTGCGGCCCGTGGGCTGGCCCTTGTCATCGACCTTGTTGGAGACCCGGTAGATCTGCGGGTAATCGGGATGCAGATAGCGCGACACCGTGTCCTGCAGGGGCGGCTGGCCTTCGTCATGGAACAGGGGGCCGAAGCGGCGGGAAAAGTCGATGTGTTGCTGCTGGTCGATGGACTGATCGCGGATCACCATCAAGCCGCCGGCTTCCTGCCAGGCCTGGCGGATTTCGCCGAACAGATTGTCGCCGTTGCCGCCGGACAGGTCCCGGCCCACGTCGACGCCGGTGATCTCGACGCCCAGGGTGCCGAGGGGTTTCTTCTGGATGGTCATGGTTATGTGTTCCCTTGGATGTCTCCGCCCTTTGGGCGGTATTTTCCGTTACTTGAAAAATGATCCAGGCCCGGTTATTTGTAAATGAAACCGCATTTCATCTGTTGAAATATCCGACTGTCGCGGTGTTCAACTGCCGGGCCGCAAGCCGCCGCCCGGAACCGAAAAGGAACCACCCATGGGGTCGTACAAGCCGGTGAACGCGGCCCTTCGCGGGTTGGACGTTCTGGCCGCCGTGAACAAGCTGAAGGGCAAGGCGACCATCGGCGAACTGCACCGGGAAACCAGCCTGGACAAGGCGACCATCGTGCGCATGCTGGAAACCCTCATGCATGCGGGCTTCGTCGTGCGGGACGAACATCACACGGCCTATGAGGTGACGGGAAAGACCCTGCTGCTCTGTTCGGGATACGACCGCCACCGCGCCGTTGGGCGGATCGTCGGCCCCATCATCGCGGCGTTCCGCAACCGTTTCGGTTGGCCGTCGGACGTGGCCATCTTCGACCATGACGCCATGGTGCTGATTGAATCGTCGCGGGATACGGGCTCAATCCTGGTCAACCGGCTACCGGGCTATCGCGCGCCGATGCTGGGGACCAGCCTGGGTCTGGCCTATCTCGCTTTCGCCAGCGACGACGAACGCGAGGAGGTCCTCGAGCGTGTCACGGCCATGCCCGCCGTGTGGAACGAGATCGCCCGCGACCGCGAAAAGGCCGAGTGCTACCTTGCCGGCATCCGCGATCAGGGATACGCCACCATGCACGATGAATATTCGCGCACGGAATACGGCCGGCGCATTTCCACCATCGGCGTGCCGATCCTGGTCGGCGGGCGCTCCGTCGCCGCCATGAACGTGCTTTACCTGAAAAGTGCCCTGCCCGTGGACGAGGCGGTCAAGACCATGGTCGACCCCTTGCAGTCCTGCGCCGACGAGATCGCCCGGGCCCTGACGGCGGCGCCCGCTTAGATCCGACCCCGGCCAACCCGGCTCAGCTCTTGGGCCGAACGGCGTTCATGCAGTCGACGTAAATCTGCTGGGCCTGGCCGCGTTGAACCTCTTCCTCATCCCAGGCCCGTTCGCGGAGCGCGACCAGGGCCTCGCTACGCTGCGGATCGGTGGAGTCGGCCAGCTGGGTGTTGATCTGCGTGATCGTCTGTTGGCGGGCGGCCTCGATGGCGGCGATAAGCTCGTCCTGGTCGGCCTTGCATTTGACGGCGGTAATTGAGCCGCTTTCCGCCGTCGCCAGCCACAGCGCCAGCAACAACGCCACCGCAACCAGCGGCACGGGGGCACGTTTGCGGAGCATCAGATCCCAATCGTATTCCTGCCATCTGGACATGGCGAAAACTCTATCGGCCTCTGGACAGCAAAGTAAAGAAAACCACGGAGCCGGTGAGGAGGCGAGGAAAACAACGTGAGAAGGTCGCTTTCTTCTCATCGTCTCCCTGCTTCAATGATGATGGATTGCTTAGCCGCCGGTCACGCTCATGTGGCGGCCCAAAGCGGGGGCGTCGCCGCGCCGTTCGATGACGAAGTCGTGGCCCTTGGGCTTGCGGCCGATGGCCTCGTCGATGGCGCTTTCCAGCAGGTCGTCGCCCTCGGAGGCGCGCAGGGGCGCGCGCAGATCGGCGGCATCGTCCTGGCCCAGGCACATGTACAGCGTGCCCGTGCAGGTCAGGCGCACGCGGTTGCAACCCTCGCAGAAATTATGGGTCAGCGGTGTGATGAAGCCGAGCTTTTGGCCCGTTTCCTCGACCTGGGTATAGCGCGCCGGGCCGCCGGTCTTGAACGGGATGTCGGTCAGGGTCCAGGCCTTTTCCAGGCGCTCGCGCACCTTGGACAGGGGCAGGTACTGATCCGTGCGGTCCTGATCGATTTCGCCCAAGGGCATGGTTTCGATCAGGGTCATGTCGAAGCCGTTGGTGCCGCAATAATCGATCATGCGGTCCAATTCGTCTTCGTTGAAATTCTTGAGCGCGACCGTGTTGATCTTCACGTGCAGGCCGGCCTTGCGGGCGGCGTCGATGCCGTCCAGCACCTTGTCCAGCTTGCCCCAGCGGGTGATCGCCTCGAACCGGTCGGCATCCAGCGTGTCGAGCGAGACGTTGATGCGCCGCACCCCGGCGTCGACCAGTTCGTCCGCGAAGCGCGCCAGCTGGGAGCCGTTGGAGGTCAGGGTCAGTTCTTCCAGGTCGCCGGTCTTCAGATGGCGGCCGAGGGAGCGGATCAGCGACATGATGTTGCGGCGAACCAGCGGCTCGCCCCCGGTCAGGCGCAGCTTCTTCACGCCCTTGCGCACGAAGGCGGAGCACAGGCGGTCGAGTTCCTCCAGCGACAGGATTTCCGCCTTGGGCAGAAAGGTCATGTCTTCCGCCATGCAGTACACGCAGCGGAAATCGCAGCGGTCTGTGACGGAAACGCGGAGGTAGCTTACCGCCCGTCCGAAGGGATCGATCATGCCGGTCATGGGGTCAGCCCAGTTGTATCCTCAAGGTCGTGTCGCGGCCCGATTTTCAAGCCATTGCCGGGGCCGCTTGAAATCCGGCCGCCGATATTCCGTTCAGTCATGTCGCATAAAGATAGTAATGCCAATCGCCCTTGTCGCCCCCAATTTTCGTGCGGAATTCCGCAGGGTGGAAAGCCGGCGGCAGGGCCGGCCTTGAATCAGCCTTTGTCATCATTGTCCGGCGTCAGGCCCTTGGCCCGCATGTCGGCGGCGGCCGCCGCGCGCATCTCGTCCCGTTCGTTCAGGTAATCCTGGGTCGTGCGGGTGATGGGTTTGGGCGCGCCGGCCAGGGGATTGGCCACTTCGAACTGCACCAGGACGCGACAGTCGTCGCACATCTTGATGCGGTCCAGCGCCGCGCCCGGGAACATGGAATGTCCCTTCAGCTTGTTGGTCAGCTGGTCGATGGTGGCGCGGGTGCCGTAAGGCTTGCCGCAGCGGATGCAGTGGAAGGGATCTTCTTCCTTCTGCACACGGGGCCTCTTGGCCTCGTCCTTGAACGACAGACGCGGCGTCAGCGTGATGACCTTTTCCGGGCAAGTCTTGGCGCAGAGCCCGCACTGCACGCAGGCGTCCTCGACGAACGACAGTTGCGGCTTGTCCGGATTGTCGCGCAGGGCATTGGCCGGGCAGGCGCCGACGCAGGAAAGGCATAGCGTGCAGCCGGCCACGTCCACGGTCACCGTGCCGAAGGGCGCGCCCTTGGGCATGGCGATTTCGTCGACCTTGTTGGGCGCACCCGCGTGCAGGGTATCCAGGGCCAGGCGCATGACCGCCCGCTTGCGGCCCATGGGTAGGAAATCGCCCTGCGGCATGGGGGAAAGCTTCGCCAGGGACCAGAGGGCGTCCTCGACCGCGGAGGGATCGTCCAGATGAAGGTGGCGGATGCGGCCGGTGCCGTAGCCGAGGCCGTCCAGCACCGTATCGGCGATGGCGATCTCGCCTTCCTGGGCCAGGGCTTCCTCGCGCCGTTTGGGCGGCAGCAGGATCAGACACTGGGCCGCGCCATAAGCGGCGGCCGACAGGAATAGGTCGAGGCCGACCTGCGTCACCTCGTTGACGACGAAGGGAATACAGTTGGCGGGCAGGCCGCGTCCCATGCGCGAGATCAGGCCGATGGCTTCCTCACCCTGGTCGGCGTCATGGATCAGCAGGACCGGGTCCGTGCCGCCGGCCTTGGCATAGGTGCGCAGCACCGTGCGCGCGCGCTTGAACAACTCGTCGCCGAGCGGCAGGGCATAGGTCGCCGCCCCCGTCGGGCAGACCGAGGCACAGACGCCGCAGCCGCCGCACAGATAAGGGTCGATCTTGACCCGCTCGTTGTCGGGCGTGATGGCGCCGGCCGGACAATTGTCGATGCAGCGCGAACAGCCGGTAATGCGGCTGCGGGAATGGGCGCAGATCTTGTCGTCGTAATCGACATAGCGGGGCTTTTCGAACTCGCCGACCATGTCCACCATCTCGAAGATGGCTTCGGCGACCAGGGCCGGATTGCCGGGATCCGGGTTGTAATAGCCGTCGCGCTTGTCCGCATGGGGGAACAGGGCGGGCCCGCCGCGCAGGTCGAGAATCAAATCGCACTCGGACGTTCCGGCCTGCGGCTGGCCTTCCCATTCCAAAGTGCCGCGCGAGGACGCCTTGGCCGGGATGAAGCCGGAAATGGCGACCTGGAACGCGCCCAAATGGCCGCCGGCACCCGTGACCTTGCCCGCGAACACGGGAAATTCCATGACCGGCGGTGGCGGCACGTCCTTGGCCCCTTCCAGGACCAGGGTGACGTTCAAGCGCCCGGACAGCTTGCGCGCGGCCGCGACCGCGTCTTCGCCCTTGCCCAACACCAGGGTCACGCCGCTGGATTTCATGGAAACGGAATGCGCCCCCGCCAAATCCATGGCGGCTTCGTTCAGAAGGGCCGCCATCTTGGCCGTCAGATTGGTCGACGCCTTCTTGTCCTTGGCCGCATCGGACCAGCCGGCCTTCTCCCGGATGTTGGTGAAGGCGATGGCCGGCGGCCTGTCCATTTCATCGACGGTTTCCAGAAACAGGGGGGCTTCCTGGGTGCAGGCGACCAGCAGGGTTTCGCCCGCCTGCCCGGCGATGCCGGCGACGCGCTGGAACTCCTCGACCTGACGGCGGCACAGATGGGTCGCGACTTTCAACTCGCCGTCGGCGCCGGTTGCGGGGCCGCAGGCCTTGGCCAGGGCCGTGCCGTCGATGGACATGGTGCCCTCGCAGTCGCAGACGAGAACGTGCTTCTCATTGAGCTTCATAAGACCGATGCTTCCCTATCCGGCGTCCTTCAGGGGACGCTCGTGCGCTCGAACATGTATTTTGTTTAGGCTATTTTACACGGAATAAAAACGGTGCGTGAGTAGGGGTATTCGCCTCTTCCGTTTGGGCCGTTTACATTCCAAATTCCAGACCCTAACTATGTGGGGACCGCCGGGTGCAATAAAAAGCCCCGGAAAGGGAGGAAAAGGCAGGCAATGGCAAACAGTATCCCATCCGGCAAGAACGGGCTTTCCGTCGATGATTTCATGCTGGCCGCCCAGCGCGGCGACCGCGAAACCCTGCAACAGGCGCTGGACGCGGGGATGAAGATCAACACCATCGACGCCCACGGCAATTCGGCCCTGATGTACGCGGCGGCGGCCGGACAAGCCAAGACCTGCCAATGGCTGATCGACCAGGGCATCGACAAGGCGACCGTCAACAACTGGGGCCTGGGTGCGCGCGACTGGTCGAAATGGCCGTCCAATGCCGACGATATCCGCAAGGTGGTGTACTAAGCGCCGGCCTGACCCATCGAGGTGCTTGTTCAACTTCAACGGCGCATGCGACGGAGAACCGATCCATGAAGCTTCACGCCGATCTTTCCAAACCGGCCATCGTCGATTCCACGGCTCTGGCCTGGGTGCCGTCGCCGGCGCCGGGGGTCGCGCGCCGCATGCTGGAGCGTGACGGCGACGAGGTCGCGCGGGCGACCAGCATCGTGCGTTATGCCCCCGGGTCCGAATTTCCCACGCACCGCCACGGCGGGGGCGAGGAATTCATGGTCCTGGACGGCGTGTTTTCCGATGAGCATGGCGATTTTCCCGCCGGCACCTATGTGCGCAATCCCGTCGGTTCCAGCCATGCGCCCCGGACCGCGCCCGGTTGCACCATCTTCGTCAAGCTGCGCCAGATGGACCCGGACGATCAGACCCGGATCGCCATCGACACCAAGGCCGGCGACTGGGTGGCGGGCGACGTGCCGGGCCTGTTCCGCCTGCCGCTCCATGAATTCGGCACGGAACGTGTGTGGCTGACCCGGATGGGTCCCGGCTGCGCCGCGACGCCCCATGCCCATCCGCGCGGCGAGGAGGTCCTGGTGCTCGACGGTAGCCTCGACGACGAAAACGGCCGCCACGGCACGGGCACCTGGCTGCGTCTGCCGGCGGGCAGCTTTCATGCGCCGCGCACGGCCGACGGCTGTTTGCTCTGGGTCAAGCAGGGCCATCTGGGCTAGCCTGCCCGTCCACGCCAGTTTCACGACGCAAAGGGAGGATGCCGCCGATGGCCGCCTATGTGATTGCCCAGATCGATGTCACCGATCCGGAAACCTTCAAGGAATATCAGGCCCAGGTGCCGGCGACGATTGCTGCCTTCGGCGGCGAATACATCGTGCGCGGCGGTGAACAGGTGGCGTTGGAAGGGACGGCGCCGTCGTCGCGTACGGTCGTTCTGCGCTTTCCCGATATGGCGACGGCCCAGGCCTGGTACGCGTCACCGGAATACGCCAAGCCGCTGGCGATCCGCATGGCCTCGGCCAAAGGCACGCTGTTCGTGGTCGATGGCGTCGATTGATTTCTAATCGTTAACCAAAATTCAGTTGACTTGTTTCCGCACCGGTCTCGATCACGTCGAGGCCCCGGGGCGAGAGATGGAACACCACGTCCTGGCGCATGGAAATGTCCATGGTTTCCTGGGCGTCCAGGCCCAGGTAGCGGCGGATCAGGGTGCGCCCCGTGCCGCCGTGACAGACCACGATAACCGGCTGCGCGGGGGTGAGGCTCAGGAGCCATTCGTGGGCACGTTCCATGACCTCGGTCAGGGTCTCGCCGCCGCCGGGCGGGCGGTGACCCCAGGGGTCGGCGTCCATGGCGCCGAGCTCCTGTTCGTCGCCGGCCCGGGCGATCTCGGGGCGGGTCATGCCTTCCCAGCGGCCGTAGCCCTTTTCCATGAGCCGGTCGTCGATGGTGAAGGCCCCCGCGTCGAGCTTCGCGGCGGCGCAGGCCAGGGCCGTCGTCTGTTCACAGCGCCCGGCGGGGCTGCGGTACAGGGCGAAGGGGGTAAGCGGGGCGAAGCGCGCGGCGAGCAGCCGGCCATAGGCCGCCGCCTGGGCCTGACCCAACTCCGTGAGGACGGAATTCTGATGGCCCTGGATGCGGCCTTCGCGGTTGAATTCGGTCTGGCCGTGGCGGATCAGGATGATCTCGGGCCAGGAAGCGGTCGATGGGGGCATGGGAGGCTCGTCGGCTGGAAGAGGGGCGATGGAAGAATGCGTCTTAGCAGGAATTGGCGGCGCTGCCGAGCCGTGCGGCCACTTGATTTCTTGACCCTTGCCGCCGACACTCACGGTCCCCATGTTTTTGGGCGAGCCCGTGAACCCGGCGAGGTAAGGACCGGCGGCGCGGCGAGAAGGCCCGTGCACTGCGCCCGCGGCGATGGGACGGGCACGGGACGGGTAGGGAGATCAAGGCGTGAGCCAGAATGACATCGAGTCCGCCAAGCTGGGCGTGAACCCGCTGGGCGCGGCCTATGCGGACGGCGTGGGCGAGCTTGTCATCAAGCCGAACCCGGACGACCCGCGCCTGACGGAAAAGGTCCCGGGCATTGATCAGGACGGTTCGCCCGTGATCGCCTCGGTCACCGTGGAGCGGCCCCTGACTCTGTTCCTCAACGGCCGTGAGATCGTCACCATGATGACGATCTGTGACTATCCGGAATATCTCGCCGTCGGCTATCTGGTGAATCAGAACATGCTGCGCCCCGACGACGTGGTGACGGCGGTGGAGTTCGACGACGACCTGGAAGTCGTCGTCGTGCGCACGGAGCGCGAAACGAATTTCGAGGAAAAGCTGAAGAAGAAGACCCTGACCTCCGGTTGCGCCCAGGGCACGGTGTTCGGCGACGTCATGGAGAAGTTCGAAAGCGTGAAGCTGGCCGAGGGTGCGATTATCAAGACGTCCTGGCTGTTCACCCTGATGAAGAAGATCAACACGGCGCCGTCGCTGTACCTGGAAGCGGGCGCCATCCACGGCTGCGTGCTGTGCAAGGACGACCGCCCGCTGCTGTACATGGAAGACGTCGGCCGCCATAACGCCGTCGACAAGATTGCGGGCTTCATGTTCCTGCACGGCTGGTCGGGGCGCGACAAGATCTTCTACACCACCGGGCGGCTGACCTCGGAAATGGTCATCAAGACGGTGCAGATGGAAATTCCCATTCTGGTGTCCCGCTCGGGCTTCACGGCCTGGGGCGTGGACCTTGCCAATCAGGTCGGTCTGACGCTGATCGGCCGGGCCAAGGGCCGACGTTTCATCGCCCTGGCCGGGCAGGACCGCATCGAATTCGACGCCGAGCATGGCGAGGCCGCGGACGAACCCCTCGAACTGCGCCGCAAGGGCAGCCGATGACGGCGCCCGTCGATACGGTCGGCGTGCTTTTGGCCGGCGGCCTGGCGCGGCGCATGGGCGGCGGCGACAAGCCGCTGCGCACGCTCGGCGGCAAGCCGATCCTGGACCATGTGGTGGCGCGGGCCCGGCCGCAGGTCGCGGACCTGTTGCTCAACGTCAACGGCGATCCGGCACGCTTCGCGGCCTACGGCCTGCCGACGGCGGTGGATGTGATCGACGGTCATGCCGGGCCGCTGGCCGGCATTCTGACGGGCATGGAATGGGCGCGGGCCGCCCATCCGCGGGCCAAATGGCTGGCGTCCTTCGCCACCGACGCGCCGTTCTTTCCCGACACCCTGGTCCAGCGCCTGCACCGGGCGGTCGCGGACGACGGGGCCGAGATCGCCTGCGCCCAATCCGGCGACCGCACCCATCCGGTGTTTGCCCTGTGGCCCGTGGCGCTGGCTGACGATCTGCGCGCCGCGATGACGCAAGAGGACATGCGCAAGATCGATGCCTGGTCGGCGCGTTACCGCGTCGTTCACGTGGATTTCCCGACGGCGCCCTTCGATCCCTTCTTCAACATCAACAAGCCGGAAAACCTGGCCGAGGCGGAAACCCTGTTCGCGGAGGCCGTTCAATGAGCCGCCGCCAAACGGTCATGCTCGGCGTCATCATCGAACGCCGGAAAATCGACAACCCCTGGCAGGATTATTCCTATCACCCGGTCGCCGTGGTCCCCGGCATGCCGGCCTTGGATGTGGGCGAAGGCTGGCGTCTGATCCGCGAGGGCGAGGGCTGGAGCCATTTTCATGCCGCGACCCTGGAATTGGAACTGTTTGCCGGCGAAACGGGCGGATACAAGGTCAACCTCAGCAACTTTCAACCTCACGTCTACGTCGTGCTGACCCCTGGCGAAGAAGCCGAGGACGAAGAGGTCGTGCCGAAACTGGTCACCGCCTGTCCCTACGAAGCGGAAAGCTATACGGAAGATTCGGAAATGATCGTCGAGGGCGTGCCCATGCCCGAGGAATTGGCGGCCTGGATCGGCGTCTTCGTTGATGCGCATCACGTCGAGGAAGTCTTCGTCAAACGCAAGCGGAATAAGGCTTATGACCCGCGCAAGGGCGATATGCGCCCGCGGCCCCTGGTGGAGACGGACGAATGAGCACTGGTGAGGAGAACCCCCTAAGCCGCTGGGCCCGTCTGAAACGCAAGAGCGCCAAGGGGGAAGCGGTCGAAGAAGCCCCCGTTGAGGTCGCCCGTCGCGGTGCCGCCGGACCGGTGGCGGGAACCGTAACGCCGCCGACTGCGGCCGGGGAAAAGGCCCTGGCAACGACTGCCGATGACGCGCCCGTCGATGCCGACAATGCGCGCGAACTGACGGCGGAAGAAGCGGCCTATGTGGAAACCTTGCCGGCGCTCGAGGACCTGACCCCGGAAAGCGATTTCTCCGGCTTCATGGACAAACGGGTGCCCGACTTTCTGCGCCGCCAGGCGCTGCGCAAGCTGTGGCTGAGCGACCCTGCCTTCAGCCTGATCGACGGCATGCACGAGTACGGTGAGGATTACTCCATGATGGCCCAACTGGCGGCCGGGGCCAGCGCCTATCGCCCGAATGAAGGCGGTTATGCCTGGCGTGATGCGCCGAAGGAGAAAGACGAGGAAGACACGGTCTCCGAGCAAACCGCAGAAGGGGACGACGCTGCGGCAGAGGCTGGCCAAGACGAGGTGCGCGAGGACGGTGCCGAAGCGGAAGACATGGACGAATCCATTGCCGACAAGGCGAGCCGGGTCCAGGACCGGGGCGGGTCGAGCGTACGCCTGCCGACCTATACGCCCAATCCCTATTACCAATCCCCCGGACAGCGTCATCCGGCGCCTGAAACCCTGCCGGGACCGGCCAGGGCATTGGAAACAACCTCAGGTAGTGATGACGACGACCTGGGCGAGGCGGAAGACGACCTCGCCTGAGGTGTCGCCGAGGGGCCCGGACGGCCGCGATTTCCGGTAATTCAGATGATCTAAGCCCATGAAAAAATTGGGGCTTTTAGAACAACTTTTCCGCATGGCGGAATGGACGATCCGTTGACTTGCGAGGTGAAAAGTCGTTCACTTATGAGCATGGGTGGATAGATTGCCCGCAGTAGGCCGATGTGGGGGGCCGCGGCGCAATAACTGTCCTGCTTATGAGGTGTCGGAATCCGCCGGATTTACAGGCGGAAGCGATGGTAGGAGAACAAGGATTATCCAAGTGGAGGCAAGTGCCACCATGGGAAGCAGTGCCAAGGGAGAACGGCCGCTTTCCGACTCCGACAACAAAACCAACGCCCCCGCCGTGCCCGAAGAGGACATGCAGCGGGCCGGTATCTATGCGCTGTTGTCGCGGCTGCTCGCCAAACCCATGGACAACGACACGATTGCCTTCGTGCGTGAATTGACCGGCGATGAAAGCCCCCTGGGCCAAGCCGTCGATGCTTTGGCGACCATGGCAAAGCGCACCACGCAGGCCGTTGCCGAGGAAGAATACACCGTTTTGTTCTACGGGTTCGGCGCGGGTGGTGAACTGGCGCCCTTCGGCTCCCAATACCTGACCGGATTCATCTACGAAAAGCCGCTGGCCGACCTGCGCCGCGACCTTGCTGAATTGGGCATCGCGCGCGCCGAAGGGGTCAGCGACCCGGAAGATCACATCGCCTTCGTTTGTGAAGTCATGCACGGCCTGATCACCGGCGCCTTTGGGCCGCCGGCGAGCCTGGAGCGCCAGCGGGCGTTCTTTGAAGCGCATCTGGCGCCTTGGGCCGGCCACTTCTTCGCCGATATGGAAAAGGCCAAGTCGGCGGTCGTCTACATGCCGTTGGGAACCATCGGCAAGCTGTTCATGGAGATCGAACGGGACGCCTTCGGCTTCGGCCAGTAGGCGGCGCGGCCCGGTCGCCCCGAAACGGGTGGGCGGCTGAATGGGACGACAGAGTTGTTGGAATTGCGGGGGCGGCCCAGGCCGCGTCCCGCCGTCAATAGCAAGACCCGAAACGGGCGTTTGAAGGCAAGTAAGTGGAAGTATCTGTGATCACAATCTTTGAGGAGACTGCGATGAGCGAACAAAAGCAAAAGCTCGGCCGCCGTGAATTCCTGAAGAAAGCAGCCGTCACCGGCGGCGCCGCGGGTGTTGCCGCGGTTGCGCTTTCCCAGGGGTCTGCGGAAGCAGCCGTGGTTTCCGATGGCCCGAAATCGTCGGGGTATCGTGAAACCGAGCACGTCAAAACGTACTACGACCTCGCGAGGTTCTAGTCAGGTTTTAACCCATCAACATTGGGAGATAACTTAAATGCTCACCAAAAAGAGCGACGGGGTGGCGATAGGCCCCCGTTTGAAGCAGGCACTGGCCGGCGTGGTCGGCGGTTCCATGGACCGCCGTACGTTCCTGAAGCGTTCAGGGATCACTGCTGGTGGCGCCGCGCTTCTTTCCGCTGCACCGCTGGGCCTGGCCAAACAGGCCAAGGCGGCGACTGCGGCGGCGAAAGGCATGACGCAAATCAAATCCGTTTGTACGCACTGTTCCGTCGGCTGCACCGTCATTGCGGAAGTCGACAACGGCGTGTGGGTCGGTCAGGAACCGGGCTTCGACAGCCCGCTGAACCTGGGCTCGCATTGCGCCAAGGGTGCGTCGGTCCGTGAACACGCCCACGGCGATCGTCGGTTGAAGTACCCGATGAAGCTCGAAGGCGGTAAGTGGAAGCGGCTTTCCTGGGACGCGGCGATCAACGAAATCGGCGACAAGATGCTCGACATCCGCAAGTCGTCGGGCCCCGATTCCGTGTACTGGCTGGGTTCCGCCAAATTCAACAACGAACAGTCCTACCTGTTCCGCAAGTTCTACGCTTTCTGGGGTTCCAACAACGGCGACCATCAGGCGCGCATCTGTCACTCGACCACGGTCGCGGGCGTTGCCAACACCTGGGGCTACGGCGCCATGACGAACTCCTACAACGATATGCACAACTCGAAGGCCATGTTCTTCATCGGCTCCAACGCCGCCGAAGCCCATCCGGTCGCGATGCAGCATATCCTGAAGGCGAAAGAGCAGAACAACGCCGCGCTCATTGTCTGCGACCCGCGCTTCTCGCGCACGGCAGCGCACGCCGATGAATTCGTGCGGTTCCGCCCGGGCACGGACGTCGCCCTGATCTGGGGCATCCTGTACCACGTCTTCGAAAACAACTGGGAAGACAAGACGTTCATCAAGCAGCGCGTCTACGGCATGGACGAAATCCGCGCCGAAGTGAAGAAGTGGGATCCGGCCGAGACCGAACGGGTCACGGGCGTTCCCGGCGCGCAGCTGAAGCGCGTTGCCCGTACGCTGGCCAACAACCGCCCCGGCACCATCGTGTGGTGCATGGGGTCGACCCAGCACACCAACGGCAACAGCAATACGCGCGCCTACTGCGTGTTGCAGCTGGCCCTTGGCAACATGGGGCGTGCCGGTGGTGGCGCCAACATCTTCCGCGGCCACGACAACGTTCAGGGTGCGACCGACTTCTGCATCCTGTCCCACTCGCTGCCTGGCTATTATGGTCTGGCGACGGGTTCGTGGAAGCATTGGGCCCGCGTTTGGAAGGTCGATTACGACTACATCCTCGGCCGCTTCGCCTCGAAGAAGCTGATGGAGTCCAAGGGCATTCCGGTGTCGCGCTGGATCGATGGCGTTCTCGAAGACAAGAAGAACATGGATCAGCCGGATAACCTCCGGGCCATGGTTCTCTGGGGGCACGCCGTGAACTCCCAGACGCGTCTTCCGGAAATGAAGAAGGCGATGGAAAAGCTGGATCTAATGGTTGTCATCGATCCGGTCCCGACCTTCGCTTCCGTCATCCCGGACCGCAAGGACGGCGTCTATGTCCTGCCGGCGTCGACGCAGTTCGAAACCTATGGTTCCGTGACAGCGTCCAACCGGTCCCTGCAGTGGCGTGAAAAGGTGGTCGATCCGGTTTTCGAATCGCTACCCGACCACGTCATCATGTACAAGTTCGCCAAGAAGCTCGGCTTCGCGAAGGAGATGTTCAAGAACATCAAGGTCACGAACGACGAGCCCTCGATCGAGGACACCACCCGCGAATACAACACGGGGATGTGGACCATCGGCTACACCGGCCAGTCGCCGGAGCGCCTGCGGGCCCACATGCAGAACCAGGCGACCTTCGACAAGACGTCCCTGAAAGCCGTTGGCGGCGCTGTCGCCGGCGACTATTACGGTCTGCCGTGGCCCTGCTGGGGCACGCCGGAACTGAAGCATCCGGGCACGCCGATCTTGTACGACACCTCCAAGCCGGTCGCCGAAGGCGGCCTGAACTTCCGCGCTCGTTTCGGTGTGGAACGCAACGGTGTCAGCCTCCTGGCAGATGGGTCTTATCCCGTCGGTTCGGAAATCAAGGACGGTTATCCCGAATTCTCGATGGCGATTCTCAAGAAGCTGGGTTGGGACAAGGACCTGACCGAAGCCGAACTGAAGGTCATCGAAGGGATTGCCGGCGACAAGACCAACTGGAAGACCGACCTTTCCGGCGGTATCCAGCGCGTCGCCATCAAGCACGGCTGTTCTCCGTTCGGGAACGCCAAGGCCCGTGCGATCGTCTGGACCTTCCCGGATCCGGTGCCGTTGCACCGCGAACCGCTCTACACGCCCCGGCGGGATCTTCTGCCCAAGTACGAAACGTACAAGGACACGAAGAACTACCGTCTGCCGACGGCGTACGAGTCCATCCAGAAGCAGGACCATTCCCAGAAGTTCCCGACCATCCTCACTTCGGGCCGCCTTGTTGAATACGAAGGTGGTGGTGAAGAAAGCCGCGCGAACAAGTGGCTTGCGGAACTTCAGCAGGACATGTTCTGTGAGGTCAATCCGGTCGATGCCAACAATGCCGGCATCAAGGATGGTCAGCAGATGTGGGTGTACTCGCCGGAAGGCGGCAAGGTGAAGGTCAAGGCCCTGGTCACGGAACGCGTGGCACCGGGTGTGGCCTTCATGCCGTTCCACTTCGGTGGTCACTGGCAGGGTGAAAGCCTGCGCCACAAGTATCCGGAAGGGGCCGATCCTTATGTGTTGGGCGAAGCGTCCAACATGTGCGGTACCTACGGTTACGACATCGTGACCCACATGCAAGAGACCAAGGTCACCTTGTGCCGCATCGAAACGGCCTAGGTTAGGGAGACGCAACAATGGCAAGAATGAAGTTCCTTTGTGATGCCGAGCGCTGCATTGAATGCAACGCATGCGTTACCGCGTGTAAGAACGAGCACGAGGTACCGTGGGGCATCAACCGCCGCCGCGTCGTCACTATCCGTGACGGCCAGCCCGGCGAACGGTCCATTTCGGTGGCCTGCATGCACTGCTCCGACGCGCCGTGCATCGCGGTCTGCCCCGTGGACTGCATCTACCAGACGGAAGAAGGCGTGGTCCTGCACTCCAAGGACCTCTGCATCGGGTGTGGTTACTGCTTCTTCGCGTGCCCCTTCGGGGCGCCGCAGTACCCGCAGTCGGGCAACTACGGAAGTCGCGGTAAGATGGACAAGTGCACCTTCTGTAATGGTGGTCCGGAAGAAGACAACTCCGCCGCCGAATTCCAGAAGTACGGCCGTAACCGCCTCGCGGAAGGCAAGTTGCCGCTGTGCGCCGAAATGTGCTCGACCAAGGCTCTCTTGGGCGGCGACGGCGACATGGTGTCCAACATCTACCGCGAGCGTGTCGTGGCCCGTGGCTTCGGGTCCGGCGCCTGGGGCTGGGGCACCGCCTACCAGTTGAAGGCGGGCTCGTAAGGCCTATCCGGTAGCGTAATCTGGGAGGGGTGCCTCGCTGCAGTTAGCAGAGGGGCGCCCCTTTCCAGCTACTGGAACCAAACGGGGTGTGACAAGGAAATCAGTATGACCGCAAAGCGCATTAACACCGCTCGCATGGTCAGGACATTGAGTGTGATCGCGATTACCGCGATTGTTCTCTCGGCCTGCCGCGCGGATGAACAAGGGCGAATGATCCGATACGAGCCCGGCGTCTATAAGGGCAAGCCCGATAGCCAGTTGAGCGAGTCTCGGCTGGAGGAGCTTCGCAACCGTACCCGCAATCAAGGCGGCGCGACGGGAGCTGGTTTTGCCGGCGGTGCGAAGGTTCAGGATTCCGGCTCCGACGTGCGGGCGCCCGGCGAATTAGATGAACGCGCTCTGAAGCAGGGCGGCGTGAAATAGACCTGCGCCAGCGCGCGGGATCGCAAACGAGATATGACGGGGAAACGTGATATGACCTGGTCGAACATTCGTAAACTGGCGGGCGCCCTGGCGCTCTCCCTGATGGTGGCCTACGGCGGCGCAGCGGCCCTGACCGGCTCGCCGGCGCTCGACGTGGCCCAGGCGCAGGCGCAGACAGGCGGGCAGGTTCCCGGCGGTGCAAGCGGTGCGTTGTCCCAGTCCGAAATGTGGCGTGCCGTTCGCGGCGGCATTACGGGCACGGTATCCATCCCCGACAAACAGGCAGGCCAACTGGTGCAGTCCGACGGCGACGTCTGGCGCGCCGCCAAGAACGGGCCGCTCAGCCAGTTCGGCGGCATCTTCCTGCTGGTGTCGATTATCGCCATCGCCGCCTTCTATTTAATTCGCGGCAAAATCCGCATCGAACACGGACCGGACCCGCAAGGCCGCACGATCGAGCGTTTCAACGCGCTGGAACGGGCGACGCACTGGCTGACGGCTTCCAGTTTCATCGTGCTGGGGCTGACGGGCTTGAACGTGTCTTACGGCCGGTATGTCCTGAAACCCATTTTGGGGCCGGACGCTTTCGCCGCGCTGACCTACTACGGCAAGCTGGCGCATAACTACATCGCCTTCGCCTTCATTCTCGGCATCGTGATGATGTTCTTCCTGTGGGTGCGTCACAACATCCCGGGATGGCGCGACGTGAAATGGCTGGCCGTCGGCGGTGGCCTGTTTACCAAGGGCGTGCATCCGGAATCTCCGCGCTTCAATGCCGGGCAGAAAATCGTGTTCTGGCTGGTCATTCTGGGCGGCGCTTCCTTGACGTTGTCAGGCCTGGCCCTGATGTTCCCGGGCGACATTCAGCCCTGGGCCGGGACCTTTGCCATCCTGAACAAGCTGGGCGCGAGCCTTCCCACCTCTCTTTCCATCCTTCAGGAAACGCAGCTTTCCGTGCTGTGGCATTCCCTGGTGGGGCTGGTCATGATTGGTGCAATTATCGGCCATATCTACATCGGATCGCTGGGCATGGAGGGGGCGATCGACGCCGTTGCCTCCGGCCAGGTCGACCTCAACTGGGCCAAGGAGCATCATTCGCTCTGGGTCGAAGAGGAAATGACCAAAGGCGACGCGGGGCGCACTCAGCCCGCCGCGTAGCCTCGGCAGATCATCCAACGTCAAAGGGCGGTCCCCATACGGGGCCGCCCTTTTTCATTGCTGTGCTGCAGGGGAGGCGCAACGAAAGCAGCCGAGCGACGGGCATCCCCCGCCGCTGGTTCGGTCTGGCCCGGAAAGGTGACGAAGGGCCTAGTGCAGGCGCACGTTGCTCGTTGAATATTTTTCGCCGGCGGTCATGTTCGTGGCGTTGAGCGCAAATCCCGCGACGACAGCGACGATGACGGCGGCAATGGTGCCGGTCCAGAACGATTTCATGTTTCCACCCTTCTTTTCATACCGCCGACGATTGGCCGTCCGGCGGGTGCAACTGCCTTTATTCTAGTGGATTGCGCCGCCGATTCAACTCACGCTTCCATGCAGTGGAAAGGCCTGGGGCAGCCGACGCACTGCCGGTGCTCAAGCATGACAGGCGCGGCCCCAGAGGTTATGCTGGTTTGGTCAAATGAAAAGCCGTTAGGGGGTACCATGTCCGACAACAGCGGCGGAGACGCGCAGGAAGCTTCGCGGGCCTTCGTAAAGCATCTTGAAGATTCGGGTTTTTTCAACCAAATCAAGGATTTGGAAGGGAATCTCACGAAGATTGCCGAAGAGTTGCAAAGCTTCGGGCAGGCGGCCCAGGCCCGCATGGAGGAATCCGAGAACCTGGCGGCCCATATCTTGGCCATCGAATCGATTCTCGCGGTTGTCCTCAAGAAGACCGGCGTGACGCTGGATGACGTCAAAGCCGAGGTCAAGGACCGCACAGCGGCCATCTCCGGGGTCGAAGAGGGCAGTCCTTCCGTGCACGCCATTGCCGAAGACATCGTCAAGCGCGGGCAGGCATGAGAACGGGGGCTGAAAGCCCCCGTCACCCATTCAATTGATTTCCTGAGCCTTATTCAGCCGCTGCCTGGGCGTCCGGCACTTTTTCCACGCGCGCGGCGCAGAACTTGAACTCGGGAATTTTGCCGACCGGGTCCAACTGCGGGTTGGTCAGGATATTGGCCGCGGCCTCGTGGAAACAGAACGGGATGAAGATCATGCCGTCGGCCACGTCGCGGTCGGCGCGGACCTTCAATTCGATCTCGCCGCGTCGGGTCGCGACCTTCACCACGTCGCCCGGTGCCAGACCTTTCTCGCCCATGGTGTACGGATTCATGCTGACCACGGGTTCCGGCTCCAGCAGGTCGAGAACGGTGGCCCGGCGGGTCATCGCGCCCGTATGCCAGTGTTCCAGCATGCGTCCCGTGGTCAGGACCAGGGGGAATTCGTCGTCCGGCAGCTCGTCCGGCGGGATCAGGTTGGCGGGCACCAGCTTGGCGCGGCCCGACGCGGTCGGGAAGCCGTCGCCGAAGATGATGTTCTCGCCGGATGAGTCCTCGGACTTGCACGGATAGATGATGCTGTCTTCTTTCTCCAGGCGCTCCCAGGTGATGTTATCGAGGGATCGCATGGTCTTCTTCATCTCGTTGAACACGTCGGACGGGCCGGAATAATTCCAGTTCAAGCCCAGGCGGTTGGCGATCTCCTGAATGATCCACCAGTCCTGGCGGACGTCGCCGGGCATATCGACCACGGGCCGGGCCATCTGCACTTGGCGGTTGGTGTTGGAGAACGTCCCCGCCTTTTCCGGGAAGGCCGAGGCCGGCAGCACCACATCGGCGTGGAAGCAGGTTTCCGTGAAGAAGATGTCCTGCACGACCAGATGCTCAAGCTTGGCCAATGCCTCACGCGCATGACGGGCGTCCGGGTCCGACATGGCCGGGTTTTCGCCCATGACGTACATGGCCTTGATCTTATCGGCCAGGATGGCATGGATGATTTCGACCACCGTCAGGCCGCGTTCCCGGGGCAGTTCCGTACCCCACAAATCTTCGTAGACGGCGCGGATCTCGTCGGCTTCCACGGATTTGTAATCGGGATAGACCATGGGGATCAGACCCGCGTCGGATGCCCCCTGCACGTTGTTCTGACCGCGCAGCGGATGCAGACCCGTACCCGGGCGGCCGATCTGGCCGGTGATCATCGACAGCGCGATCAGGCAGCGTGCGTTGTCGGTGCCGTGGACGTGCTGGCTGATGCCCATGCCCCAGAAGATGAGCGAGCGTTCGGCCGTCGCAAAGTCGCGGGCGACCTCGCGGATGACCGAAGCCTCGATGCCGCATACGGCTTCCATGGCTTCCGGCGAGAACTTCTTGGAATTCTCCTTCAGTTCCTCAAAGCCTTCGGTGTTGGCCTGGACGTACTGGGCGTCGGTCAGGCCTTCATCGATGATCACGTGGATCATGGCATTCAGAAGAGCCACGTCCTGGCCGGCCTTGAATTGCAGGTGCCGGGTCGCGTGACGCGACAGGTCCTGGCGGCGCGGATCCATGATGTAGAGCCTGGCCCCGCGCTTGGCGGCGTTCTTGAGGAACGTCGCGGCGACCGGGTGGTTCTGGGTCGGGCGGGCGCCGATCACGATGATGACGTCGGAATCCTTGGCGTCGTTGAACGACGCCGTGACCGCGCCGGAATTCATGCCTTCCATCAGCGCCGCCACCGATGACGCGTGGCAGAGCCGTGTGCAATGGTCGACGTTGTTGGTGTGGAAACCCTGACGGACCAGCTTCTGGACC
>PALN01000028.1 GCA_002706405.1 Rhodospirillaceae bacterium
CAGCGGACTGAAGCCGAAGCTCAGGTTACGTGCTTCGACGCGACCGTTGAGCACAGGCGGGCCGGCCCAGGCTTCTTCCGCTCCGTCGATCCGCGTGTCGTCCGATTGCGCCGAGCGAATGTCGTCCAATCGAGTCAGGTCGCCCTTGATGCGTTGCAGCTTACCGCCAAGATCGACCAGTCCGGCGATCGGCCCCGTCAGGTTCGACATGAGCGACTGGATCGCGACAATCGCGCCGATGGAAAGCGCGCCATCCATCACGCGAAATCCGCCGACCCCCAGGATCGCCGCCGCGGTTAGAGACGACATCAGCGCTGGAAACGCCGTCAGGACCGCGGTCGAAAAGCCGAGGTTGCGTTGCTGTTCCAGCATCTTCGCCTGATAGCCCGCCCATTTTGCGAAAGCGTCGTTCTCCATTCCCGACGACTTCAGGGTTTCAATCGACCGGATGGCGGCAACGGTCGTCGCCGCCAACTTGCCGCCGTCCGCCAACAAGGCCCGGCTGTTGTCCTCGCGGCTGCGGTTGACGACGCGAAGCGCCACAACGTTCATCAGCGCCAAGCCAAAGGCGATGACCGCCAACGGCCCGTCAAACACGGCTATCGCGGCGCCGTAGAAGACGACCGACGACAGATTCAACATGTTGGTGGCAAGGTCACCAGACAGCAGCCTAGCCACGCGGTCGTTCGCCGCCATCCTGTCGCTCAGGTCGCCGACGTGACGCTGCTGGAAGAACGACATCGGCAACCGGATCATGTGCCACAGGAACGTCGAAGCCATGGTCAGCGACAGGCGCGTTTCCATGCGTAAAAGGTATTTCTGTTGGAGCCAGGTCATGCCGCCGCGCAACAGTGCTGCCGTCAGCACCCCAAGGACAAGCGGCACCAGCCAATCGTCTTTTTCCGCGACGAGAATTTCATCGACGAAGATGCGCGAAAACCCCGCGATGGCGATCCCCGGGACAACCAGCAGCAGGCTGACCGCAAGGACATAGGCCAGGGCCGCCCTCGAATTCTCCAGGCGGCTGCGCATCGACGCCAGGATCGACGGCGCGCGGCCTCTGCGACGCAGGTCGGGTGACGGCTCGAACGCCAAAACGACACCCGTATAGGACTGGTCGAATTCCTCCTGTGACACCACCCGCGGCCCGCTGCCGGGATCGTTCAAATACGCCTTGGCGCCTTTGAACCCTTCGAAGACCACATAGTGATTGAAGTTCCAATGAATGATCGACGGGGTCGGCAGGCTCGTCAGGTCTTCTGGTTCCTTCTTGAAGCCTTTCGCGGAAAACCCATACGACCGCGCGGCCTTAAGAACGTTGCTCGCCTTGCTGCCGTCACGCGTGACGCCGCAAGCGATGCGCAGTTCCTCCATCGGCACCCAAAGGCCATGAGACGCCATAACCATCGCCAATGAAGCGGCACCGCATTCGACCGCTTCCATCTGCAGAATGGTCGGTGTGCGCTTCGGCCTTGCGAAACAGGCTATGTAACTCTCGAGCGACCGCATTCAGCGCGCCGACGTCGAGGGCCAGAACCCAATTCCCGTGTGCTTCCGCACGAAGGGAATGATGAGGTTCACCGGTGGTTCTTCCTTAACGGTTACTTCGGCTTCGATGGTGGTTCCGGTCGTGACATGGGCATTCGGCCCGGCGCCGGACGTCCACTTGAATCCGCTGATCGTCGCGGCGTCGCGAACAAGGTCGACACGCGCCTCATACGGCGCCCCGTCGCTGGTGTAGTCGTTGACCAGTTGTTCGTTCTGCAAGACGGTGAGCATGCCCTGCTTCGAAGCCGGGAACTCCGATATCTTCATCACCGTGCCGATGATGGTGCCGTGCTCTTCCTTCTTCACGAAGGATGGCGCGACGCGGACCGTCATGCCGGGCTGGATACGCTTGCCGTCCTTGGTTGGGATATAGACGACAGCCTGAAGATTGCTTCCCGCCGTGACGATGCTGATAACCGGCGCGCCTGTCTGAACGAACCCGCCTTCGAATACCTTGAGCTCCGTCACCCGCCCGGAGGCGGGTGCCAGGACCACGCCATTGAGGCTGAGTTTGGCGTCGAGTTCCCTGATTTCCCGTTCCGCGTCGGCGATGCGCTGATCGATCTTGGTTATTTCCTTGGCATGATCCGATTTGAGCGTCAGCGTGTCGGATTCAAGCTCCAGAATCTTGTTGTTCGCGGCACTGATGTCCTGCAGAGCCTTGTTGTAGTCGGTCCTGATTTCCTCGACCTTGTCCCGGGGCAGGAGCCCCTTGTCGGCAAGCGGCATGCGGGCGGCCATGGTTTTTTTCAAGTAGCCCGCACGCTGTTCGGCTGCTTTGATGATTTGGTTCTGTGCCGCTGCCTGTTCAGCGAAATTCTTGCGCTTGAGATCGAACTCCCGCTCGAAATCACTGATGATCTGCGCCTTTTCCTTCTGCCTTTCGCTCAGCGTTTCGATCGCGCTCTGACGTTCCTGGCGCAGGGCGGCCTGTTCGATCACCGCGACCTCCTGGCCCTTTTCGACCAAAGTGTTCTGATCGACGAAAAGCTTGGAAACAATGCCGTCCGACGGCGACATGGCGTCGAGAATCCGGCCGCCGGCGCTGACCAGAATGCCCTTCCCTTCCACCTGATCGGGAATTTTCCCAACGATCCCCCAGGTCACCGCCGCCGCGATCAAAACGGCGATGGTGCTCAGGGCGAGCCATCCGATCGAATCGGTGACGATGGCAAGGCGATCCAATTGTTCTGGAGACGACAGGCGGTCTAATGCCGCCTGACGGAAGATCTGGCGCTTCGGCGCTTGAGACACTGTTTGACGGCCCCCACGGTGCGGCATGCATGCGCAATTGCTGGCCGAGTGTACGTGGACTGCGCCCGGCGGAACTTGTCATTGCGTTCCAAAACGATTGTCCCAACGTTCAATCCCACCTAGGCTTATCACCAATAAGGTGTACAGGGCGCCTCGCTTACGAATTAATTGTGCTCCCGAATGCCATTCGTAGAGGAATCTGCGGTTTACGGCGTGATCCGCGCCACGCGTTCGCTGCGCCGGAACGATCGAAAGCATTGTCGGGGAGACAAGTGAATGGCGACCAGGAAAGCGCCGCCGCGCATAGAAATCGCGCATTTCGATACGGATTTTTTCGATTCCGGAGAGCGTTTCGACGCCTGGAATCAGAACATGGGCGTCCTGTTCGATCTACTGGCGCCGGACGGCAGCGTCCCGAAGCACGACATGAGCGCGCGGATCGACGTTTGCAACCTGGGCGACGCCGTGTTCGGCGTCACGCGGGCGCAATCGCAATTGTTCAGCCGCAACGACCGCCGCGTCGCCCGCGACGACCTGGACCACATCCTGGTCCAGGTCTTTCTCGAAGGCGGCGGCCTGGCCAGCAGCGACCATCGGATCGAAGCTGGCGACATGCTGATCATCGACCTGGACCAGCCGCACGAGATGCTGAACAGCGATTTCGCCAACCTGACGATGGTCCTGCCACGCGAACTGCACCCGGCTTTGTCGGACCTGCTGTCTGTGTTCCACGGCCGGCGGCTCGGCCAGGACAACCCGATGGTGCCCTTTGTCGCGGAACATCTGCGCTCGTTATGGAATCACGTGCCCGAAATGGATATGGGACATGCAGGCGTCGCCCTGAAAGGGACGCTCGGCCTGTTGGAGACTTGGCTGACCCACGAAGCGGACCTGACCGAGGACGCCGCCCCCGAAGTCTCTCTTGCCGTCGGCAAGGCGATCTTCCGCTACATAGACCAGAACCTGGGCGAACAGCTGGCCCCCGAAACGCTGGCCAGGACCTTCCGCATTTCGCGCTCCCAGCTTTACCGTATTTTCGCGCCCCATGACGGCGTTGCGCGTTATATCCTCGAACGGCGGCTGCGGCGCAGCCTGCACATGCTGTCGAACCCGGCGAACACCACGATGAACATCGGCGCCATTGGGTATACCTGCGGATTTTCCAGCGAGTCCCAGTTCAGCAAGTCGTTCAAGAACCGCTACGGAATATCCCCCAGCGAGGCCCGTGCCATGGGCCATACAGCGGCCGCGACCGGCGCCGACCTTGCCGCCGGCGGCGTCGACATGCCCGAATTCACCGCCTGGATTCGAAGCCTCGGCCGCTAAGACAACAGGTCCGCCAAAAAGAAAACGCCCGCCCTCGGCTGAGGGACGGGCGCTTTAATAGTACCGAACCGGTGAGGTCTTAGACACCGTCGTGGTAGCACGTCACTCCGCTAGGGCCGCCGTCGGCGGAGACGCCCGCGGAGATGATCTCCAGTTCGAACTCGGTCAATTCGTCGTCGTTGGCGGCGAGCTTGCACAGCTCCGTGAAATTGTTGCAGGCAGCAACGACATCATCCTGCTGCAGGGTGATACCCAATTCCGCCGCCTTTTTAACGGCAATGGCGGACATTTCTTCCGCCGTTTTTCCCTCAGAGAGCGCCTCGATCAGACCTTGGTCGGTCCGCACTTTTTTGTAAAACTCAACGACATTCGCATTCATTTTTGAACCTCCGTTCTGAAGCGCAATCTGTACAAAATAATGACCCCGCCGAACGGGCAGCCGCGCGAGCACGCGAACCGACCCGACCGAATCACGCACAAATCATAATGGCGGGTTTTCGCGCCATGCCAGCGGTTTCGCGGAAAGCGAACGCTTTGACAAGCAATTTGAGACGCTAGGGAAAACAGAAGCCCACAGCGCATAGAAAACGCCTGCCCCCGACCGAGGGCAGGCGCTTCCATAAATCCGACTCGGCGGAATTTTTAGACCTGGTTCCCGATTCCGGTCATTCCGGACGGCCCGTAGTAATTGCCACTTTCGAAGCCATTGAATAAGCCCCCCGCAGAGATCATCTCGAGTTCGAACTCGGTCAGTTCATCGTCATTGGCGGCAAGCTTACAAAGATCTTCGAAATTGCGGCAGGCGGTGACGACGTCGTCCTGCTGCAGGGTGATGCCCATTTCGGCGGCCTTGTTGACGGCGGCTTTGATAAACTCTTCCGTCGTTTTTCCCTCAGAGAGCGCTTCGATCAGGTTTTGGTCCGTGCGGACCTTTTTATAAAATTCGACAACATTCGTGTTCATGTTTGAATCTCCGTTCTGAAGCACTGTCCTAAATCAAAAATCAGCCTGCGGGCGAACACGAGTGCACGTGCTTCGCCTTCGGCTGACTCACGCCTCCACTAGACGGCGCTTCACCGCATATACCTAATGCTTTCGGAGATCTTGGACGCCGCGACAAGTGGTTTGGGACAGGGGGCACAAGAAAAGCAAATACGCGACGGCGGAGCCAGCGATTGATCTCTTGAAGGAGGAGAGGCCGCTTGTGGGTCGGATTGATGCCCCATGTCACTGCTTAAACGCATTGGACGGCCGCCGGCGATTCCGACCGCGACCGTTCGATGACGAGACATTCGCGTCTTGGTGCCTGCGCCTAGCTTGGGCCTATAGCTTGGAACTCGGCAAATTCATTAAAATATAGAGGCCTGAAAAATCGCCTTTAATGCATCGATTCTTAAAATCTAGAGTGGCTTCCTGCAAAAACTGCATTGCCCTAGGCGGGATAGCGCCGATTTCTGTGTGCTGGTTACACAACGTGTATACACAAGCCATGCCGTGTTCCATCGAAACTGGTTCAGAGGACACGATGGCCGACTATCTTCTACTTAAACGTGATCCCTCCTATTTCAGGCGGCGCTTTTCGCGTGCGCTGGCTGCCTTACCTTAGACGGCGCGGCCTTCTTGCTGGCCGGCACCTTAGGGGCTTTCGCCTTGTCGCCTCGCCATTCACCAACTTTCCCACACGGCCTTACCATCGACTAGGATCGCCTGGGCAGGGCTCATCCGGGCCTTGCATAGCACGGGTTGGTCGTCATCGGCGCGCTGTCCGGCGACGGGGCGCACCCGAAGCGTGCAGCCTTCGGCCAGCTTCTAGAGCAGGTCGGCCTCGCTGGACCTAATCCTACTGATCAGCGATTTTGCCCAAAGCATTACGCCACGGGCCGTTGGCCATCACCCCAGAATTTCCAATTCGTAGGGCGTTTCGGGCACGACGATGGTCTGATAGGAAATCGGCTGGTCGCGGAAGGTGAATCCCAGAGCCTTGATCAAAAGCCCGTGCGATCCCGGCGCCACGTCGATCAGGGGGGCGATGTTCTCGGCGATGGTGGTCGATAAGACGCGGTGAACGCCGCGAAAGGTCGGCGCGTTGTAGCGCTCATGCAGAAAGATGCGGATGTTCTTCTGGGACAACAGATCGTACGGCACGTCGAGCAGCGGACGGAAGCGCGGTCCGTCCAAATGCATTTCCGAATAAACCTTGAAGTCCCGCATGTCGTTGAGACGGCGGATACGGATATAGCTGGGCGCGAAGCCCAGGAAGTCGGCCCAGGGGCCCTGCTCGCTGATCTCGTCGATGGACAAGATCTTGCTTGCCCAGGGCAGAAGGTTGCGGCCGTCCAGGGTGCGGAAGCGGAAATGCCATATGCTCGAGCCCAGTTCCCGGGCGTCGGCGACAAATGTCCCCGCCCCCCGGCGCCGTTCCAGAAGCCGCGCGGCGACCAGTTCGCGCAACGCCGCCTGAACCGTGCCCAGGCTGAGGTGCAGGACGAGACTGAGTTCCCGTTCGCCGGGAAGCTTGTCGCCGGACCGCCAGAAGCCGCGTTCGATCAGGTTGAACAAGGCGTCGCTCAGGGTATGGATTTTGGACTCGCCCCGCTGCGCCACGGCCCGCGTCAGCGCGGCCTGCAGGGCCTGGATGCGTTCATCCTGCGCCAGGCGTTCGAGCTCCGACGTCTCGGCCTTGCCGGTCCCGCCCGCCGACGGCGCGGCGGCGGTCTCGGCGGACGCCGTCCCGTCGGAAAGGCTCACTGCGGAATCCTCGGATCGGTCCATGGATGCGCTCCCTCGATCGGTCCTTTTTTATCGTCCGGCGGTCGCACCGGGCCGTTGCCGGCGACTATAGCGCGAAACCGCAGCGGTTGAACCGCGCAGACGACGAACGGCACCGGCGTCGCCTCACGACCGAAGATCACGCACCCGCGGCCTGAACCAAGGCATCGATCCAGCGCCCGGACGGCAGGGCGAGTTTGAACCCCAGGTCGAACACCAGATAGCTGACCACCAGCGCCCCCGCCGTCCAGGCGGCAATGCGCAGGGGCTGGCGGATGCCCAACAGAAAGAACGACCCGGATACGGCCAGGGCGCCGCAGATGAAAAATCCGGCATATCCCAGGCCAAGGACGAACAGTCCCCAAACCAAGGCCAGGAGAATCAGGCGCGGCGGCTCCCCACCCCCGCCCACGTCGAGGAAGGGATCGTCTTCCGTCGCCGTGGACGACGCACTGGGAATGCCCAATGCGGCCAGGACGATCAACAATGTGGATAGGCCGCCGATCACGAAGGCGGCGATCTCCGCCAGCGTGGTGTGATCGCCGTGCCCTCCGGCGAATCGCGGGATCAGGACGAACCAGAGCGCGAGGGAAAAGGCGAGAAGCGTGACGCCGGCGACGGCGTCACGCACTCTCTCCTGCTTTGTCGCCGTCGGCGTCATTCGGCGAGGTAGGCCTTCAGGGCCTTGGCCTCGGTGGTCAGGCCGTCGAGGTACGTCATGTATTCATCACCGGGGCTCCAGCCGGGGATCAGATCGCGGGCCTTGAACTTCTTATGCGTGTCCGGATCGGCAAGCGCCTTTTCCACGGCAGCGGCCAAGATCTTAAGCCGGTCCGCCGGCGTGCCGGCCTTGGCGGCATATCCGTAGGTCATTTCCGCCAGGTGTTTGGCGCCGACTTCAGAAATGCTTTTGACGGCGGGCTGGCCGACTTCGTCCAGGTTGCCGGGGCTGAGCACGCCCAGAATGTTCAGCGTGCCCTTGCGCGTGGCGCCCAACCAGGCGCCCGTGCCGACGCCGGTCTCCGCCGTCGCGACGTGACCGCCCAGGATGGCGGCGGACCCCTCGGCACCGCTGCGGAACGGCACCAGACGAATCTTCAGATCAAACTGCTTGGAGAAGGCCTCGACCGTGCGCGCCGCCCAGAAGGCACCGCCGTCGGCAAAGGTGACCGGCTTGTCCTTGGCGTAGGTCATCATTTCTTCAAGCGTCTTGAAGGGCATGTCCTTGCGCGAGAACAGCACGCGCTGCTGGACCATGAAACGCCCGATGGGGGAGAAGTCCTTGAGGCCGATCTTGCGGTCGAGCATGACCGCGGTGACGTAGGCGGAGGACCCGAAGCTGGTCATGGTGTAGCCATCGGCCGGCCGTTCAAGCAACGACGCCCAGGCCAGGGTACCACCGGCACCCGGTTTGTTTTCGACCAGGACGTCGACGCCCAGGATCTTCTCCATTTTCTCCGCGAGAATACGCGTCGAAACGTCGGTCATCCCGCCCGGGCCGTAGCCGATCAGAATGGTGATGGGTTTTTCGGGAAACGCCGCCTGAACAGGGGCGGTATTGAGGGCCGCGGCAAGGCCCGAGGCCGTGAAGGCCATGGCGCCGAGAAGGCGGCGGAAACGCGAGATAGCCATGTTCGAAACACTCCGTGTCTGGGTTGGTTTTTTATAACGAAGGAGTTCGTGGCGGCCGCCGCGTTGCGTCACCGCATGTGTCGATTGAATAAGCCTCTATTCGCCCGAAGACGTTCTCCTATCTGGTTGTTTGGAGGTTTCCGCGGCATTTTCTGGGGTGCCGTCCCCCGGGTCTTTTGTCGACCTTCTGATGCGAATTACACCATAGTTTTTTAAGTTGTCAAGTTGCGGTGGAATTCGTAGGTTCGAGAAACGGATTTCTGGCGGATCAACACATCCGCCACGGCCAATGGCGTGCCAGGATCCCATTCCAAATCGGAAAAGGAATCGAAAAACGCCATTATCTAATTGAAATAACAAAATATTTTCAGCCCCTTGAATTGGGCTGGTCAATCGGCGCGCTCAAGAACGCCGTGACATCGTTTGGAGGAACGCTTCACAACAACAAGACAAAGAGGCTTCCTTGCTCGCAAATCTCACCGCAGCTATAGAGTTAGTTGCCACCGCGCAGAATTTGGCTTTTTCCTGCCTGGGGATCATCCTGGGGTTCCTGTTCGGCGCCCTTCCCGGCATCGGCGGCAATGTCGCCATCGGCCTGTTGATCCCGTTCACCTACTACCTTGATCCGGTGGTCGGCATCGTCTGCTTGCTGGCGATCGGCAAGGGCACCAGTTTCGGCGGCAGCATACCGGCGATCCTGCTCAACATGCCGGGAACGTCACAGGCGAGCTTTACCGCCATCGACGGCCATCAACTGACGCAGAAGGGCCAGTCCAAGAAGGCGCTGCACACGGCGCTCTACTCTTCGGTCATCGGCGATCTGTTCTCCGATATCGTGCTGCTGCTGGTCGCCGCGCCCATCGCCGCCGTGGCCCTCAAGGTGGGACCGCCGGAATACGCCGCGATCGTCCTGTTCGCGCTGTTGATCATCGGCGCCATGGTCGGCTCCTCGCCGATCAAGGGGATGATTTCGACCGGGTTCGGCTTGTTGCTCGGCACCGTCGGGCGCGACCTGTTCACGGCCAAGGCGCGGTTCACCTTCGATATCGCCAACCTGGACGACGGGTTCGCCATCGTGCCGATCCTTCTGGGCCTTCTGGTGTTCTCCGAGGCCTTCGTGCAGTTGCGCAAGGAAACCGGGGGCCGCCACGAGGACATTGCGCTGAACGGCCTGGACCTGAGCCGCGGCGGCGAATCGCTGAAGATTTCCGAACTCATCCCCCTGTTGCCGACCATCCTGCGCTCCGGCGCCATCGGGACCTTCATCGGTGCCACGCCCGGCCTGGGCGCCACTGTCGGCGCGTTCCTGTCCTATCTGACGGCCAAGCGCCTGTCGCGGCCGGAGGACAAGATCGGCCAGGGCGGCCTGAAGGGCATCGCCGCCGCCGAGGCCGGCAACAGCGCCGGCACCGGCGCCAATCTCATTCCCCTGGTCACCCTGGGCATTCCCGGCAATATCGAGGCCGCGCTGGTCCTGGGTGCTTTCATGATTCACGGGCTAACGCCGGGGCCGTTCCTCATGGAACAACAGGGCCCGATCGTCTACGCCATCTTCCTCAGCCTGATCGTCGCCAACCTGCTGCTGATTTCCATGGGCTTCGGGTTCATCCGCCTGGCGCGTTATGCCTTGGCCATCGACAAACGAATTCTGTTCCCCCTGATTCTTCTGGTCGCGACCATCGGCGTCTACGCGACAACGCGCCAGATCTTCGACGTGGGGGTCATGTATCTGTTCGGTGTCCTTGGGTACGCCATGCGCCGCGCCGGGTTCTCACCGCTGCCCATGCTGATCGCGTTCCTTCTGGGACCGCTGCTGGAAGATGGGGTGCGCCGCGCGCTGATCATGTCCGGCGGCAATCCGGTGATCTTCCTGGAGCGCCCGATCTCGCTGGTCTTCGTCGTCTTGGCCGCGTTGACGCTGGCCGCCATGATCTGGCGCGGAGTCAGAAATCGTCGGAATGCCACCGAGGCGGCGTCCATCGCGGAGTGATCGGCTGCGCAATGGTCCAGCAAATGATGTCGGCTGCACGGTGTTGGCGACAGCCCTCTAGAGCGAGGCGGGGGCCGGCCTATCTCGGCATCCGGGGCGGTTAAGGACGGAACCCCGGCGGCAGGCCCAGCCAGGCAATGGCCTCGGCCAGGTCTTCGAATTCCTTGAGATCGACGGGTGATTTACCGTCCCGCGCATAGACCTCGTTGCACACCCGCACGGTGGCCGCAAAGCGGTCGATAGCGACGGTATTGTCCCGATGACGAACGTAGGCCACGGTCGCCGGGTGGTCGAACATCCGGGCGATCTGGTGGCCCAACACGTCGACGAAGGCCCCTTGCGTGGAATCAAGTCCGGAAGCGGCGGTCAGATCATCGTCGCAGACGTAAAGCCGGCGCATGGCGGGGCTGAAGTCCGGCGCGGCGGCCAATTCACGCAACGCATCCACCGTCTCCAGCAGGCTCGACTGACCAAAGATGGAGAAGCTGACAAGGTTCTCGGCCTTATGGGTTTTCCACGAAATGCCCATGACGGTCTGTGCCTCTGCGGGTCCGTACCGTCCTTACACCCACTCCCTGGATACGAGACCACGGTCGCGGGCGGCCACGGCCGCTTGCGAGCGGTTCTGCACGCCGATTTTCTTGAAAATGCTGCGCGCGTGCAGTTTCACCGTGACCTCGTGAATTTCCAGATCACGGGCGATCTGCTTGTTCGGCTTGCCGTCGGCGATGCCCTCGAGCACTTCCAACTCGCGCGGCGTCAGCCCTTCGGCATTGACCTTACGGTCCGAGGCCTCCGCGGCCATCGCCTGCATGGTTTCCACCGGCACATAGGTGCCGCCCTCGGCGATCACGCGCAACGCGCCCGCATAGGCGGAACCGGTCAACGTTTTCGGCAAATATCCTTGTGCGCCCAGATCAAGCACGGTCTTGACGTCCCGCGTCCTGGCGACACCGGACGTCACGGCGATCGCCAAATTCGGATACATCTCGCGCAAGCGGCGGACCCCTTCCGTACCCTCCATCCCGGGCATGGAAAAATCGAGGACCACGAGATCGTAATCCTCCTTGTTCAAGAGCTTTGTCGTGACTTCATCAAGATTGGATGCCGCCTGAATTTCGATATCAGGGAAGGCACGGTTCAGATGTTCGCGAACGGCGTCGAGAAACATGGGATGATCATCAGCGAACAGCAATCGCATACTGGCTGCCCCTTCATCTTAGTGGCCGCGTCAATTCGCAGCCGTATGCACCCCCCGATCCATACTTAAGTATGCCCGAAACGCATACTTAGGTCGACACCGAACAATCCTCCGGAATTGGTCCATTGAAACCCGGAGGATTGCCCAGGGAGGGGCGGAGATCAGGGAAAGAAAAACCCGGTCAGCGCCGCAGCGCCGACCGGGTTTCAAGGGGGGAGAAAGGTTCGTTGCGGTGACCGCCGGCGCCCCTAGGCCGCCCGCACGTCATGCAGGAAGGTCTGCACGATCTGCTGCAGTGAGGAGGATTTCTGCGCCAGTTCGTCGGAGGCATGAAGAACCTCCGAGGCGGAGCCGTCGGTGTCGTTGGCGGCAACCTGCACGGTCGAGATCGCGCTC
>PALN01000029.1 GCA_002706405.1 Rhodospirillaceae bacterium
CGGCGACCTCGTAGGCTTCCTCGATGGTGTAGGGCGCGATGGTCGCGAAGGTCTGCTCCACATCCCACGGGCAGCCCCCGTCAGGGTCGCGCAGCTTGGCCATCACGGCGCGCAGGCGCTCGGTAGGGTTTTGAGAAACGTCGTCCTTTGGCAAAGGGGGGAACCTTCCGATCCAGGGCGTTCATGACCAGCCGAAGGTAGCCGACCGAGCCACCCGCCGCCAAGAGATCAGGACGCGCCGGCCCCCGTTTCAAGGAACCTTCGGAACACGTTCTCCAAAATCCTCGATACGTTGTTGTCAAAACCATTGACCGGCAACGCACCGCAGAAGGTGATCGAGCCCGAGGAAAACACGGCACCGCCGCCGGGAACCTCGAAATACACCATATCGGCCCTGATCAGCTCGTCCGCCGGGGCATGGGCCCAGGTCTTTACGTGGGTCAGCCATTCTTCGGGCGGAAGCTGGAAACTGGCCGGGTGGTCTTCGGATGTCGCCAAGACATGCACGTTCGGCGGAGTCCCGAGCCGGCTGTCGACGCGGTCCAGCTCATAGCCCGCAGCCCCACCGCCGCAAAGCCCGAAATCGCCGATCACCTGATCCTCGACGCCGTCGAAGATCCAGGCCGCGTCCGGATGATCGGCACCTTCTTGCCGGCGGTAATGGGTGCCCTCGAAATCCCCCTGCGTGGTATAGCCGACACCGACCAGTTGCTGCGGCGGTCGGGCATTGCGCCGCCAGGTACCGCCGTATTCACGGTTGAAGGCGTGGTAATACTCGCCCGGCTCGGACGCCCAGGCGCGCAGCCCGCCTTCGGCCCGGCGAACTTCGATCAATCCGTCCATTTCAGGATGCAGGGCGACCCGCCAGTAAAACCCGTTGCCGCCCAGATACGCCAGCTTTCCGCCGCGATCGCGGTAGTCCCTGAACGCATTCAAGGTCTGGGTCGTGTGGTATTCGGGGTGGCTGCAAGTCGATACGGCCGGATAACCGGCCAATAGCTCAACCTCTTCGTGATGCAGTTCCCAATCGGTCACGATATCGAACGGGATATCCTTGGCATCCAGCCAGGCGAACAGGTGCGTGTCGGCCGGGAAGTGCCGCAGACCCGAGCCCGAGGTCTTGTTGCCGAACGCGTGATAACCTGGCCGAAGGGTGAAGATCGGTCGATGCCAAGTGGTATGGCAGATCCCGGAACCGTCAGTGTGGTCGTTGTAGGTCGACAACCCGAATTGCGGGTATTCCGCCGCGTTATAGGGATAGGATCCCCATTCCGCCGCCCGTGCCTTCCATTCCGGTCCGAATTCGGCCCGTGCCTGGTTGGCGTAAATGACATAGGTGAACGTCGGGACGACGACGCATAGGTCCGCCATGCGCCTGCCTTTGGGCGGGCAGACGAACAGCGGGATCATGTCCCAATGGGCGCCCTGGGTCAGCTTTACCGCATAGACGCCGCTGCGCAGGTCTGTCGGGATCTCGAATTCGAAATCGGTCTGCCATCCCGCGTCGGCGATATCGTCGTCGTGAAAATGAATGGCGCCGTACTGATCCGGCGCGTGATGCCAGCACATCTGCGAGGCATCCCAGTTTGACCCGGTCATCGCCCGCACCGGCGCGCCAACCAAAGCGCCGTCACCAGCCAGGGGGCCGACGCCGGAGACGGTCAAGGACGCCATGTCGCGGCTGAAATCCCAGGCAGCCAATGGGGTCTCGGCGCCGTCCGACAGGATTGCCGGGGCTTCGATCTTGCCGTTGAAATGCGACGCGCTGTCCGTTTCCGTCACCGCCGCAATGATCACCGAGCGCGCGTGCGCTACTGCGGCAGCGGCTGCCGCATCGGCGGAAAGGGTGGTTTCCGCGTCCCCCGTATCATCGACGACGCCCGCTCCGTGAACCGGCGCCTGCGTGACGCGCAACGTCCCCGCGTCCAGATTGATGACCGCCTGCACCTGATACCACGTGCGGGGCAGAAGCGCCTTGCCGACCGCGACGGCAACCCCGCCCACCGTCAGCACCGCGCCGTCCGGCCCGATGGACAGCCCCGCCATGGCGTTGCCGCTGCCATCAATGAGGGACATGATCCCTTGTCGGCCCTTGTCCGGCTTGGTCGGCCAGATCGTCGCTCTTAGGGTGAACCGCGAGGGCAGGGGGCCGCGCAACGCGGCCGTCATGTGCGATCCCAGGTGGGCGCGCTGCGGGCGCGCCGGATACTCGCCTTCGAAGGCGGCCTCGACGGGCACCGTGCGAACCCCCGGCCCGGCCGGGTTGGGGTCGCCGGAAATCACCCGGACCAGTTCCGCGCGATAGCTTCCCCCCAATTCCGAGGAAACCTTGACCGCCACTTTTTCGCCGGGCCGGCCGGACAGTTTATCCGCATAGCCAATCAATGGAATCATGGCGGGGCCTACAGCTTTTTGGCCGCATACGCGATGGCATCAACGGTCTTGGCAATATCCTCGTCCGTCAATGCAAGGGACGGGTAGAACTTACTGGGAGACTTGAAGATTCCCTGTTCGCGCAGCAATGCGTTGAAGCGTGCAAGCTTGCCCGCATCGCCTTTCATCACATCGCGGTAATTTCTCACCGGGCCGTCGGCGAACACGATATCGAACAACACCGGCACACCCGCCACGTGATGGGCATGCCCCGCCCGCCCGAGGTGTTCGTTAATGGCGTCGATAATGGTCTGGCCGGCCTGACGCAGCCGTTCGTATTGCCCCGGTCGGCGCAGGATTTCCATGGTCTTCAGACCGGCGACGGAGGCGACCGGATTGCCGCTCAACGTACCGATCTGCATCAGGGACTTGTCCTTGCCGACCTTGGCCGCGTCGAAATGCGCCATGATGTCGGCCTTTCCCGCGATGACGGACAACGGAAAGCCGCCACCGATGATCTTGCCCAGCGTGCAGACATCGGGTGTTACGCCGTAAACCTCTTGTGCGCCGCCATAGGCGAAGCGAAAGCCGGTAACGACCTCATCGAAGATCAGAACCGCGCCATGCTTCGTGCATTCCTCGCGCAGCACCTCCAGGAAACCGGAAACGGGCGGGATGATCCGCTGCATGGGCTCGACAATGACCGCGGCGATCTCATCGCCGCGCTCCGCCATCAGGGAGCGGAAGAACTCAATGTCGTTGTAGGGGGCGATCAGCATCTCGTCGCGCACGGAATCCGGAATGCCGGCGGAGTCGGGAACGGCGATCGGGAAATTCATCATCTTGGTCGGCGACAGGCTCATCTGGCCTTCCGACGACATGCCGTGATAGCCGCCTTCGAACTTGAGGATTTTGTCCCGGCCCGTATAAGCACGCGCCAACCGCATGGCGTACATATCGGCCTCGGTACCCGTGCTGGCGAACCGGACTTGGTCGGCACAGGCCACCGCCTTGCTGATCTCTTCCGCCAGTTCGATGCCGCGGGCGTTATTGGTGAAGAAGGTGAAGCCCTTGGCCACCTGTTCCTGAACCGCCTCCAAGACCTCCGGATGGCAATGGCCCAGGATCATGGGACCGGACCCAATGAGATAATCGATATATTCAGTGCCGTCCTCGTCCCAAATGCGCGACCCTTTGCCCTCGCGAATGATCACATTGGCGTCGAAGTTGCCGAAGGAAGCCGCGGGCAGAACGCTGCTTGCCCGAGATACGATTTCTTGCTGGGACATAATGATGTTTCCTGGGTGGGTGGATGGGTGAGTGCTTTAGCTTGACAGCTAATGGTACAAATGTATCACTGTCAATAATGAATCAAACGAATGTACAATATCCGGAAACGTCCTCGCCACGCGCTGTCCTCGACGCCGTCGCCGACATTTTGCCAACCCTGCCGGGCGAGGTCCGCAAGGCCGCTGCCTACGTGTTGGAGAACCCCAACGAGATCGGCATTTGTTCCATCCGCGAGATGGCGGTGGCCGCGGAGGTCAAACCGAACACCTTCGTTCGCATGGCCCGGGCCGCCGGATTCGGCGGATATGACGACTTTCGCACGGTTTTCCGCGAGGAACTGCGCCACCGTCAGGCCGACTTTCCCGACCGGGCGCGCTGGCTGCAATCTTTGCCGCAAAAGGGAGAGCTCTCAGGCCTTTACGCGGACATGGCCGCCAGTTCCCTGGCCAATATCGAGCAGATGTTTTCTTCCTGCGATGCGGCGAATATGCAATCGGCGGCGCAGGACATCGTGACGGCCCGCATGACCTACGTTCTGGGCGTAGGTGTGGGTAGCGCGCTGGCGCGAAATTTCGCCTACCTCGCCAGCATGGCGCTGGACACGGTCCGGGCAATTCCCAATGACGCCGCCTTGCCGGTCGACGGCCTGGTTCAGGCGGAGGAGGGCGATCTCCTGATCGCCATGACCATCAAGCCGTTCCGCCGCGAAGTAATCGAAGCCGTCGCCCTCGCCGACCGGATGGGCATGACGGTCATGGCGATCTCCGACACGCCCGTGGCCCCCATATTCCAGACCGCCAAGCATCGTCTCGTGCTGCCGACGGAAACCCCGCAGTTCTTTTCCTCGACCCTGGCCATCCACGCCTTTTTCGAGACACTGATGGCCTTCGTCATCGCGCAGGCGCCGGCGTCCGCGGTCGAGAGCATCGAACGCTTCCATGAACGGCGGCAGAAGCTCGGCATCTATGTCGATGGCGGGTAGGAGAGAGGCTTGCCGTGATTGACCATATCTCCATCGCCGTCTCGGACTTGGCCCGCAGCGCCGCCTTCTACGAAGCCGTTCTCGAACCGCTCGGCCTGACGCGCTTGGTTGAGCGGCCGCATACGGTCGGCTTCGGCAAGCGCTATCCGGAATTCTGGCTGAACGCGCGGCCGGGCATGACGGCAGCGGCCCCCGACACGGGCATGCACATTTGCCTGCGCGCCCGAACCACGGACGCGGTCGCGGCCTTTCATGCGGCGGCCCTGGCCAATGGCGGGGCGGACGCCGGCGCGCCCGGCATGCGCGATGCTTCCATGGCGCCGTACTTCGCGGCTTTCATCCGCGATCCCGACGGCAACAAGGTCGAGGCGGCAAGCTTCCTTCCAGCCGAGACCACCTAAGGCCGCTATCCCGTTGAAAAGCCCCGGTCGGCCAATTGCACCTCGGTCACCGGGATCTCGATGCCGTCGCTTTGCACGTGTCTCAGTTGCGCCAACGCCGCCGACACCAGCGTACCGGCGGCAGGCGTGGGCGACCGCCCGGCACGGGTGATCAAGGACACCGTACGGTGGATGGGCGGCGCCAGACGGATCGCGGGAATGCCTTCCAGCGCCATGGCCTGGGCCACCAGGCCCGGCACTGCCGCAATCCCCAGCCCATCGCGCACCATGCGGATCAGCCCCCAAACCGACGACACCTCGTAGGACAGCCCGCTGACGGCAATCTGACCCGCCGCATGCTCCTTGAGAATGCCGCGGATGCCGCTTTCGCCGGACATGCCCACGACCGGATGGTTGTCGAACACGTCCCAGGTGAGGGGTCCGGCGTGGGTCGCCAGCGGATGGTCCGGCGGACAGACAAGGTGGAAGGCGTCGCGCATCACCGGCGTGGCGTCGAAATCGGCATCGGGGAGGGCGACGGTCGTGAAGGCCAGGTCCATGTCGCCGGCGCGGACGCGCTCGATCGCCTCGGCCGTCAGGATTTCGATGATCCGCACGCGGATTCCCGGAAATCGAGCTGCCATTTCCTTGATCGCCGGGACCAGGACCGAGGTGATCATCGTCGCCGTCGCCCCAACCACGACCAGTCCTTGCTGACGGTCCACATGGGCCCGCAGGTCGTCCATGCCGCGCTCCAGCTCTTCGGTGAAGCGGCGGGCGACGGTGGCGAACTGCCGGCCGTGGGCGGTCGGCTCCACGTGCCGGGTCGTGCGGTCGAACAAGCGCAGGCCGAGTTCCGATTCCAGATTCTTGACGGAATTCGTCAGCGCGGACTGGGTGATGTTGAGCACGGCCGCCGCCTTGGTGAAGCTGCCGTGTTCGACGACTGCGAGAAAGGCGCGCAGTTGGCGCAGGGTGATGTTGCTATTCATATATGGAATATATCAATCAATTAAAAAATTAAAATAGACAAATAACTGATCTGATTCGATGGTGAACCCGCCAACAACTTTCGGGAGCGAACCATGACCAACTTAGCCCTCAAAGACACCGTCGACACGGCGGCCGACATGACATCGCCGGACATGACCCCCGGGCCGGTCGGCGGCCCCGGTGCCTGGCGGGGCCCGGACATGGCGAAATCCGACGCCTGGATCGAACATCTGAGCGAGGCCGAGATCGCCGAAATCGACGCGGCCATTCGCGCCCATCTGGACAACGATCTCAGCATGGCCGACATCGGGCCCGACACCTTCCATTTGCCGACGCTGGGCCCGCGTTTGAAGAAGATTCTCGACGACGTCGTCAACGGGCGCGGCTTCGTGCTGCTGCGCGGCTTTCCGGTCAATCGCTACAGCGTGACTGAATCGGCCATCGGCTACCTGGGGCTGGGCTCCTACATCGGCGGGTTCCGTCCCAGCAACGCCAAGGGGCATTTGCTGGGCCATGTGCGCGACATCGGACGGGACATCAAGGACCCGACCACGCGCTACTACCAGACCAACCGGGGCCTCGAATTCCATACGGACAGCGTTGATATCGTCGGATTGCTCTGCCTGAAAACGGCCAAATCCGGCGGCGCCAGCCGCATCGTCAGCTCTGTGACCTTGCACGACGTGATCCGCGAACGGCGGCCCGACCTGTGGCAGGCGCTGTTCAATGCCTTTCCCACCGACCGCCGGGGTGAAATCCCGCCGGGCAAGAAGCCCTGGTTCGACGTGCCCGTGTTCAACTGGCACGCGGGCCATCTGACGACGATGTACGTGGGGCAGTACATCCGCTCGGCCCAGGAGCTGTTTCCGGAGGCGCGCCGCCTGACGGATATCGAAATCGAGGCCATGGATTACCTGGATGCGCTCTGCAACGACCCGGAATTCTATCTGTCCATGGACTTTCTGCCGGGCGACATCCAGCTGCTGCACAACCATCAGATCCTGCATTCGCGCACGGATTACGAGGATTGGCCGGAGCTTGAAAAGCGACGGCATCTGTTGCGCCTGTGGCTGGCCCCCGACAACGGGCGGCCGTTGCCGAAGGCTTTCGAGACGCGCTATGGCAGCCTGACGCCCGGAGACCGGGGAGGGATCTTCACCGAGAGCACGAAGCTGACGTTTTCATTGTCGCCCACGTAACGCGTCATCGAGCGCGACCGCCATCATCGTTTTGGACGTCACATCGCGACATTGGTGAAGGCAGCGGTACTCTTAAACAAGAGACACATGGCACTCGGGGCGCGCTGGTCATCCGGCGCGCCTCGACTTGCATCGACGTTCGTGTCCGGCTGCCGGCTCGCGACGGCGCGACATGTGATCATTCAAGCGTGAAATAAGGGGGCACCGCTATGACCCGTCGGCTCCAATCGCCCATCATGATTAATCGCATAATGTATATTATGGAAAATATTGGATATGTATTTTTATCCAGATACTTAGATTCACGGATGAATCCGTCACTGAATCACCAGCGGCCCACCGTTCAGGCGTCCGGCACGACCAATTCCATGCCGTCATAGGCCACTTCCACCCCGTCCGGCACATAGGCTGTAAGCGTGTCGTAATCGATGCGCGGGCTCATATGGGTGATGACCATGCGTGTCGGTTTGATCCGTTCGCGGAGTTCGAGCGCGGCGTCGACATGCAGATGCGTCGGATGCGGATGCCAGGCGAACACGCCGACGATCCAGGTATGGACCCCCTGCACCGCCGCCACGCCTTCGTCGGTCATGCGCACAAGGTCGGTGGTATAAGCCAGCGGCCCGAACCGCAGCCCATGAGTCGTCGAAAAGCCGTGATCCTGTTCGAACGCCAGGCCGTCGATGCCGGCGGCGGTGAACGGTGTGCCGGCCGCATAGACATTGGGCGTCAGCGTCGGCTTGTAATAAACCTCTGAGCCTTCACGCAGCGGCGCCAGGACATAGGCAAAGCGCTCCTGGACCGACGCCAGGGTTTCCGCGTCGGTCCATAACGGAATCGCGGCCCCCATGGCGCGGTTGATGCTGCGAATGTCGTCGATGCCGTGCAGATGGTCCGCGTGACCATGGGTCAACACCACACCGTCCAAATGCCGCACGCCGGTGCGCAGCATCTGTTCGCGGAAATCGGGCGCGGTGTCGATCAACAGCCGCTTGCCGGCTTTCTCGATCAGGATCGATGGCCGCGTGCGGCGATTTTTCGGGTTTTCCGGATCGCAATCGCCCCAGCCGGCCTCGATCGACGGAACGCCGCTGGAAGCCCCCGAACCCAGGATCGTGACCTTCACCGTCGCCCTCAGCCCATTGCCTTGACCGCATCGGCGGCCTTGGTGAACAGCGCGAAGAAGTTTTCCGTGGTGCGTTGCGCCAGGTCTTCCGGCGCCATGCCCTTGAGTTCCGCCACCTTGGCCGCCGTCAGGGCGGTAAAGGCGGGCTCGTTGCGCTTGCCGCGCTTCGGCACCGGCGCCAGAAAGGGCGAGTCCGTTTCGACCAGCAGGCGGTCGAGCGGCACGTCCTTCACCGTATCGCGCAAATCGTCCGCCGTCTTGAAGGTGACGATCCCGGAAATGGAGATATAAAGCCCCATGGCCACGGCCTTTTCCGCCACCTCGCGGCCGGCGGAAAAACAGTGGATCAGCCCCGGAAACGGCCCGCCATCGCGGTATTCCTCGTCCATCACGCGAAGGGTGTCGTCGTCGGCGTCGCGGGTATGAACGATGAGCGGCAGGCCGGTCATGCGCGCGGCCCGGATATGGGCGCGAAACTGGGTTTCCTGAATGTCCCGGGGACTGCGTTCGTAATAGAAATCCAGGCCCGTCTCACCGATCCCGACGACCTTGGGATGGGCCGCCAGATCGGCCAATTCCTCGGCGCTGGTCACTTTCTCCGTTGCCGCCTGATGCGGGTGGATGCCGACGGTGCAGAAGATGTTGGGGAACCGCTCGGCCACGGCCTTGACCTGGGGGAACTTGGACAGATGGGTCGAGATCGTCACCATATAGGCGACACCGGCCTCCCCTGCCCGCGCGACCACGGCATCCAGTTCTTCCTCAAACTCCGGGAAATCGAGATGGCAGTGGCTGTCCACCAGAAACGGTTGCGTCGTGCCGTCCATGACCTTTAGGCCGCTCCCTGGCTCTCGTCGTCCTGATAGCGGGGAAACACCCCTTCCGGCTTGGGCAGGACCGTGCCGGGGGCCAGGGCCACACCGGGTGCCAGTTGATCGAGCGCGCGGGCGTCCGGCGCCACGGCAAGCTGGTCGAGCAGCTTGGCCGAGGTATCAGGCATGAAGGGCTGGGTCAGGATCGCCAAACGGCGGATGGTTTCCGACAGCACGTACAGCACCGTCGCCATGCGGTCCGGATCTTCCTTGCGCAGTTTCCAGGGGGCCTGGTGGTCGACATAGCCGTTGGCGGCGCGGATCACGGCCCAGATGGCCTCCAGCGCCTCATGGAACGCCTGTCGGTCCAGGGCGCCGCGCACGACGTCGAGCAGGGCCGCTGCCGGATCAAGCAACGCCTTGTCATCGTCGTTGAACGCGCCCGGCGTCGGCACCGCACCGCCGCAGTTCTTGGTGACCATCGACAACACGCGCTGCGCCAGATTGCCGTAATCATTGGCCAATTCGCCGTTCATACGCCCGACCATGGCACTGTGGGAGAAATCGCCGTCGTTGCCGAACGGAACCTCGCGCAGCAGGAAATAGCGCACCTGGTCGAGGCCGTATTTCTCAACCAGATCAACGGGATCGATGACGTTGCCGAGGGATTTCGAGATCTTCTGACCTTCATTGGTCCACCAGCCGTGGGCGAACACGCGCTTGGGCGGCTCCAGCCCGGCGGCCATCAGGAAGGCCGGCCAATAAACCGCGTGAAAGCGCAGGATGTCCTTGCCCACCATATGCAGGTCGGCGGGCCAATAGGTGGCGAATTCCCCCTGCTCGTCCGGATAACCCAGGGCCGAGATGTAGTTGGTCAGGGCGTCGAGCCAGACATAGAAGATATGCTGATCGTCGCCCGGCACCGGCACGCCCCAATTGAAGGTGGTGCGCGACACGGACAGATCCTGCAGGCCGCCCTTGACGAAGCTGGTGACCTCGTTGCGCCGGCTCGGCGGGGCGATGAAGTCCGGATTGGCCTCGTAGAACGCCAGCAGGCGGTCTTCCCAGGCCGACAAGCGGAAGAAATAACTGGGCTCCTCCACCCATTCCACTTCGGCGCCCGAGGGGGCGACGCGCGTGCCGTCGGGCCGCTTGGTCAACTCACCCTCGCCATAGAACGCCTCGTCGCGCACGGCGTACCAGCCGGAATAGCTGCCCAGATAGATTTCCCCGGCGTCGATCATGCGCTGCCAGATCGCCTGGCAGGCCTTGATGTGGCGCGGCTCCGTCGTGCGGATGAAGTCGTCGTGGCTGAAATTCATGAAATCGGCCAGGGTGCGGAAGTTCTGCGACACCTGATCGGCGAAGGTCTGCGGGTCGATGCCCTTGGCCTGGGCCGATTTTTCCACCTTCTGGCCGTGTTCGTCCGTGCCCGTCAGGAACTTGACGTCGTAGCCGTCCAGGCGCTTGAAGCGCGCCAGCACGTCACAGGCCAGCGTCGTATAGGCATGGCCGATGTGCGGCGCATCGTTCACGTAATAGATGGGCGTGGTCAGGTAGTAGGGCGTGGCCGGCATTTCGGGTTCCAATGGCACTGGGTCAAAGGGTGGTGCGTCGCGTCCGCATTATCGCCGAACCGCCGCTTCGGCGGTGATAAACGCGTTGAGGACCACCTGCTTGCGGTCCAGGTTGGCGGCGGTCGTCGCGGCAAGCAGGCGCGACACCTTTTCCCATACCTCCAGCCAGCGATCAAGGCTGGCCATGGCGTTGAGCCTGGCCACGGCCTCGGCATCAAGAATACCCGGCAGCGGCCCGCCGCCGCCGGCGATAATCAGGCGTTCCAGCCACCAGCGCAACGTCTTGGCAAAGGCCGCGAATTCGGCTTCCTTACCCGCGCCGCCCAAGCGCCCGGCAAAATCGTGCAGGTCCCGGGCCGGGATGCCGTCCGGCAGGCGCGCCAGCAGGCTGGACACCTCGTCCAGCATGGCCAAGCCGCCCTGCGCCGCCAAGTCGAGGGCATAGCCGATGGACCCTTCGGCAACGGCCGCCAAGCGCGCCGCTTCATCCGCCCCCAAATCCGAGCACCGCGCCGCGATCAGCGCCGCCACGGCATCGACCGGCGGCGGCCGCAGGGTCAGGCGCCGGCAGCGCGAACGGATGGTCGGCAGCAAACTGCCCGGATTGTGCGACACCAGCAGAACCAATGCCTGGGGCGGCGGTTCTTCCAGCACCTTCAAAAGCGCGTTGGCCGCGTTGCGGTTCATGTCGTCGGCGCAGTCGACGACGACCACGCGCCAGGCCCCTTCCCCCGCCGTCTTGCTGAGGAAGCCTTTGACCGCGCGGATGGCGTCGATGGTGATCTGGCCCTTGCGGCGGCCGGTTTTTTCGTCGAAAGCGCGCTCAACCACCATCAGGTCGGCATGGCTTCCGGCCAAGGTGCGGTGAAACACCGGATGGGCCGGGTCCAGGTAAAGCCCCTGCCCCGCCGCGCCCGCCCCCGCGGGGTCTGGTTCGGGGGCCGGGGCCGGCGGCGCGTCGCCGAACAGGCCGGGGCCGGCGTCAGATGTCCGGGTCTTGGCCAGGATCGCGCCATGGGTCAGAACATAGCGCGCAAAGCGGTGCGCCAACGTGGCCTTGCCGATGCCCTTGGGCCCGGTGATCAGCCAGGCATGGGCCAGACGCCCCGCTTCCAGGGCCCCGCGCAGGCTTTCTTCGGCCTCCAAATGGCCGATCAGGTCCGGATTGGCCCGTGGGTCCAGGTCCTGAAGGGCGTCGTCGCCGCTCATTTTCCGGCCGTCTTCAGGTCGGCACCCAGTCGGTGCGATACGGCGGCGCAGATTTGCCGCTGCACGTCATCGACGGTGCCGGTGGCGTCGACCACGGCGCAGCGCCCCGGCTCGGCCTCGGCAATGGTCAGGAAGGTGTCGCGAATGCGGGTGTGAAAGCCCAGGTCCATGCGCTCGTAACGATCCTCGGTCCCGGCGCGGCCGAAGGCGCGGGCCAATCCCTCCTCCACCGGAACATCCAGGATCAGGGTCAAATCCGGCTGGAAATCGCCCAAAATGTCTTCCTTGAGGGCCTGAATGCGTTGTAATCCCAGCCCGTGTCCGCCCCCCTGATAGGCCAGCGTGGAATCGGTAAACCGGTCGCACAGCACCCAGACACCACTTTCCAGCGCCGGCAGGATCGATTTCTCGACATGATCGACGCGGGCCGCGAAATGCAGCAGCACTTCGGCCACGGGCGGCCAGCGGTCGACCGTGCCGCGCACCAGCAGATTGCGGATATCCTCCGCCCCCGGCGTGCCGCCCGGCTCCCGCGTGGTCAGGACCTCGATCCCCGCGTCCTCCAATGCCTTGGCCAGCAAGGCGAGCTGGGTCGACTTGCCGCCGCCTTCGCCGCCTTCAAATGTGATGAATTTGCCCGTCGTCACCGGCCGCCGCCCCAAATATCCTGCCAAATATCCTGAATGTCGCGCGTTTCCTGCATGTCCGCCGTCAGCCGTCGCGTCCCGAAGGCGCGGCGCTACCCGGAAACGCCCAGGATAATAGACCGGAGTGCGCTCATCACCCTACCGAAAAGGCCCAGGCGGGCGGCTTCGTCACCGGCCACCAGCGGCACCTGAATGGCCTCCCGCTCAGGGAAGGTCAGTGTCAGCGTGCCGAGCTTGTCCCCGGCCTTCACGGGCGCCGGCACCGGCGTCTGGTAGTCGACGGTCACCTTCATGCCGGCGCGCTCCTTGCGCGGCAGGGTCAACACCATCTCGTCGGTCACGATCAACGGCACCTGGGCTTTCGTCCCCAGCCAGATGTCGGCCTTGGCGACCTCTTCCCCGGCCTTGAACAGGGCGTAGTTCTTGAACTCACGGAAGCCCCATTCCAGCAGGCGCTGCGGCTCCTCGCGCCGGGCGCGCTTGTTGGGCAGGCCGTTGACGACCAGGATCAGCCGCCGGCCGAGGCGCTCCGCCGATGCCGTGAGCCCGTATCCGGCGTTCTCCGTATGGCCCGTCTTCAGGCCGTCCACGCCGATCCCCTTGCCCAGGAGTTCGTTGCGGTTGTGCTGTTTGTGGCCGTTGTAGGTGAACTGCCGTTCCGAATAGAAGTGATAGAATTCGGGAAATTCCGTGATCGTCCGCTTGGCCAGGGTCGCCAGATCACGGGCCGTCATGCGGTGTTCCGGATGTGGCCAGCCCGAGGCATTGCGGAAGGTGCTGTTCTTGAGGCCGATTTCCCGGCCCTTTTCGGTCATCATTTCGGCAAACGCGTCCTCGCTGCCGGCCAGGGCCTCGGCGACCACGACACAGGCATCGTTGCCCGACTGCACGATGATGCCCTGCAACAGGTCCTCGACGCGGACCCGCTGGCGCGGCTCCAGAAACATGGTCGAGCCGCCCGACGCCCAGTTCCCCTTGCGCCAGGCGTTCTCGCTGACGACGAATTCCTCGTCGAGAGACAGGCTGCCTTCTTTCAGGCGCTCGAACACCATGTAGACGGTCATCAGCTTGCTCATGGAAGCCGGCGGCATCAGAGCGTCCGCGTTCTTTTCGAACAGCACGGCGCCGGTCTGGCTGTCGATCAGGATGGCCTCGCGGGCGACGGTGTCCATGGCGGCAGCCGGTTGCGGCGCGGCAACCGTGGCGGCGAGCAGCAGGGCGGCCACCGTCAGATGCCGCAGGGCCGGGACAGAACGGAAAACGGAATTCAATGTCGTCATCATGCTTCGCGCCCGCTTTTTGGGGGCGTCCTTCTGGTTCCTTGCGATGCCCGGGACCGGACATCTGGGCCGCACTTGGGACCGACCACGCCACGAAAATGGGGCAGAAATGGGGTCAGGAACCCGCCCCCTTACCGTCGACGATGATCCGAGCCCCTGGATAGCCGATGGCCTGGAGTTGCTCAAGGGCACGGTCCGCATCCTCCACGGAGGCCAAAGGCCCGACCCGCACGCGATAGAAGTCCTTGTTGTTGATCAGGACATGGGAAATCGATGCCGGCGACACGCGGCTGATGAGGATCTTGGTCTTCATGGCGTTCTGGTAATTGGTAAAGGCCCCGGCCTGGACGAAGATATTGGTCGGCCCCACGGCGACGGTGGTGACTTCAGGTTCGGGCAATGTGCCGGGGCGAATCTCCTCGGCCGCGGCGATCTGGCTGCTTGGTGCCGACGCCGGCCCCTGATCGGCGGGCGTGACCGGCTGGGGAGCCGCCTGTCCCCCCGGCGGCGGCGGCAGGGATTCGGCGCTGACAGACGCCTTGGGCAGCTTATCGACCTGAATGGGGCTGCCGTGCTCGGCGATGGATTCCTGGCCGAGCATCTGCGCTTTCAAGGCCTGTGAACGATCGGCCAGGATCTGCACCCGAACCCGGGCCGTGCCCTGCTCCTTGAAGCCCAGAAGCTGCGCGCCCCGTCGGGAGACGTCGATGATGCGGCCTTTCGCGAACGGCCCGCGGTCATTGACCCGAAGCACGACGGAACGCCCGTTCTCCAGATTGATGACCCGCACGAAAGACGGCATCGGCAGCGTACGGTGCGCCGCCGTCAGGTCGTTCATGTCATAAGATTCGCCGTTGGCCGTGTCCTTGCCGTGGAAATCGGCGCCGTACCAGGAGGCGATCCCGGTTTCGTCGTAGTCCCATTCCTCGGCCGGATAATACCAGGTGCCGGAGATCTGATAGGGAGTGCCGACCTTGTATATGCCGGAGGTCCCCGCCGCCCCCTGCAGGCGCTTGGTGCCTGAAATCAGGAACTGGGTTTCGGCACAACCGGAGACCAGAATGGCGAATCCCAACAAGATCAGCCAATTAACCTTAATACGCCCAACCATGGCGCCGCCCCCCGAACACGAAAATGTAGTAGATAATTTTGCGCAACCAGCCTTTATCTAGTGTAGTCGAGTCCGGCCCACCCGGCAACCTCAGGCGTTACCCGCCATTTCCACGCAGATGCTCGAGCAGGCGTGAGTCGGGATGGCCGTCCGGCGCCAGCCCTTCCCGCCCCTGATAGGCCTTGATGGCACGCCGGGTCTTGGAGCCGGCAATGCCGTCCTGGCCGCCGGCATCGAACCCTTTTTCGCCCAGAAGGCGCTGGATGTCGCGCATGTCGGACCGGGATAATGCTTTGTCATTGCTTGGTTTTTTCGCGACCAGCGGCCCTTTGCCGATCAACCGGTCGGCAAGATGGCCGACCGCCAGGGC
>PALN01000030.1 GCA_002706405.1 Rhodospirillaceae bacterium
ATGGCCGACCGCCAGGGCATAAAGGATCGAGCGGTTCCACACGAGAATGGTTTCATAGTTGTTGTAGACGAGAAAGGCTGGGCCGTTCGCGCCCGCGGGCAGGATCAGGGCCGCATCGATATCCGCCAGCGGCAGATCCCGACCGTCGGCACGGCGCACGCCTTTCGCCTGCCATTCTTTTAATTTCAATTTCTTATCAAGACCACTTAAAGCGAAATCAAAGCTTTTCGGTAGCCGGACCTCACGCCCCCAGGTCTCGTCCCTTCGCCACCCCGATTTCATCAGGAAATGGGCCGAAGAAGCGAACACGTCCGGCAGCGAGCGCCACAGGTCACGCCGCCCATCGCCGTCGAAATCGATCGCATAGGCGCGGTAGGTCGACGGGATGAACTGGGTATTGCCCATGGCGCCGGCCCAGGACGCCTTCACGTCCGCCGGAATGTCGCCACGGTCGATGATTTCGAGCGCCGCCAAAAGCTGTTCGGAAAAGAACTTGGAACGCCGGGGGTCGAACGCCAGAGTCGCCAGGGCCCCAATCAGGGGAAAGGTTCCGGTGTAATCCCCGAAGTTGCTCTCCAACCCCCAGAAGGCGACCAGGAACCGAGGCGGCACGCCGTATTGCGCTTCGACCTTGGCCAGCAGGTCGGCATGGGTCTTCAGCAGTTCGCGGCCGCGGGCGATCCGCTTATCGGAGATCGTCTTTTCATAGTACTGCCAGAAGGTCATGGTGAATTCGGGCTGGCGGCGGTCCAGCTCGATGACCCGGGTAATATAGGACGTCCCCGTCAGGGCCCGGTCCAAGGTTGCGGCGGAAATCCCTCGCGCCGCGGCGCGAGTCTTGAAGCCATCGAGCCAAGCCTGGAACTCCGCCGCGCTTGGCGGCGCAACGGACTCGGCCGATGCGGCGCCGGCGCGCCCCCCAAATGCGCCCATTGAAAGGATGCAAACCAACAGAGCCGCGAGCCAAATTGAATGTTTCCGCATGATCCTCGATACCCTGTCCGGCTGCGGCGCTGATCACGCCTGCCCATACGGCCTTGTGCCATAGCGGTTTCACCGCCGCAAGGCCCGGCACGAGCCCCGGCGCCCAAGGTAACGTCTGTGCTTTAGGGCGCTGGGTAGAGGCTGTTGCTGCGGCCCAGGACGTAAGCCACGGCCATCCCCAGAAATTCGTGAACGGCCGCATCCAGCATGGATTGCCCCCCCAGGTTCTCCAGGCTGAGTGTCCAGCCTTTCGCCGGCAGGGTGACGTAATCGACGGGATAGGGAATGACCGGCCAGTCCTGTTTGCGGAACAGGCCGACGGCGCGCGGCATATGACGGGCGGAAGTGATCAACACCCAAGGGCGATCCGCCTCGACGGTCACCAATTTCTTGCTGAATACAACGTTTTCCACGGTGTTGCGGGACTCCGCCTCGACAACCACCCGCGACATATCAAGGTTGAGCAACCCGGCCAGATCCTCGAAATAATGCCCTTCCTTGGCATCCTGATTAAATAGGTAGCCTGACCCACCCGTGAAGACCAACGGCACACCAGGTCGGGTGTCGGCCAACATGGCGAAGAACAAAAGCCGTTCCATGCTGCTGTCGACGGCGATTTGGCCGCGCGCACGGGACATCAGGGGATCGATGGAGCCGCCAAGCACGATAATCCCGCCGACGTTCTCGGGCAGCGCGGTCTGCTTGGGAAAGCGCTCCTCCAGGTCACGGACCAGCATCTCACCGACGGGAATCACGGTGACGGCCCATAAGGTCAGGATGCTCACGCCGAACAGCATCAATCCGATCCGGCGAAACCGGGTCAGGACCAGGATGAAGCCCAGCGTCATGCCGAGGAACATCAGCATCGACGGCTTCATCAGAAACCAAAAGACTTTGGACAGGACGAAATACATGGCCCGGCTTGTACCTCAAGGCCGGCGCAAGCGCACGCAAATCCGCCACGCCCCCTGCCGCCGGCGCACGCCCAGCGCAGGCAAAGGAATCTGGCAATAAAAAAAGCCCCTGAGGGGCCAGCCAGGATCGAAATCAGCGGTGCGTTCGCAGCTTAAACTTGGATATCGACCGTCTTGGCGCCCGCGACGGAGAAATCGGGTGATTTGAATTCGCGCTCGCCGCCTTTGCTGGACAACGCGTCACCATCACTGGAATTGTTGGCGGTCTTTTGCTCAAGGACGGCATCGACGACGGCGTTGCGGTTACGGTTTTCCTCCGCCGTCTTAACCACGGCGTCGGTTGCATTTTCGCGTCGTTCGGAGATTTGCTCGGCCGCGCGTTCAAACACGACCTGCCGCACAACCGCCAAATTAAGGGCGGTTAGGGCTGCACTCATACCCGGCGCTTTCTGTGCCGAACCAATCATCGTCAGACGGTCCCTTCTGAACCAACATCACGAGGGAAAAACCCTACATGCATTACAGTTGTATATTACCAAGATCGACAACAGAGAGCAAGTCCCTCTTGACATATTTTTCAGATTATGGAGCACCGCAGATTTTCGCCATTCTTGGCCGCCAAATGATCGGAAAATTTCAGTCAAACTCGATCATGACAAGTTGCTGACAAAAATATTTTGGTCGTTTTTTTGGTGTTTTGTGACTCTGGTCACTTCCTTTCCACGCTTTATTAGAAAGGATGCATGCAGCGGGACGTCAGACGGACGGATCCGCCGGGACGGGAGTTCTCAAAGATGACACATCGCTCGACCAGATTTATCGGCAGTACCTTGGGCGTCGTGACCGGGGGCGCCCTCGCCGCCATCGGCGTCGTTCATGTCATCCACCTCAGCCTTATCCAGCTTTTCTAGGCCGCTCACGGCTAATGGCCGCTTGGTCTTGACAGCCGCCCTAGAACACGGGAGACATCCCCTCGTAAACCCTGGCTCCAAATGCCTGGCACGGATGGGTGGCCGAGTGGTTGAAGGCACTGGTCTTGAAAACCAGCGTGCGTGAAAGCGTACCGTGGGTTCGAATCCCACCCCATCCGCCAATCATTTCAACAACATAGAAATCTTGCGCGATTGATTTAACAACCCCGCCCCACCATTGGCGCGAGAGTTCCGCAATGGCGCCATCCAGAGGCCTGTTGAAGGTTGTGCCCAAACAGGAAAAAACAGAACAAACTGCACTCAGGAGTGCGAGAACAATGGGGATGACGACCCTAAAACACGTGCTCACGCGACTTGCCAGGTTTTTCCTGCGGACAATATCTTTAAAAGCGCCTGCCGATTGATGGCGGTTCCCGACGAATCCCCTCGTAAATTCGTGAATTCCTCCGCCGGCGCATGATAGAGCACGCCAATGACCAACGGCAGGTCCGGGGCGTCCATCCGCGCCAGAATTGTTGCCAACGCCAAGTTGGTTTGGTCGTGAATCGCAATGTCTGGTGCAGGATTACCGCTGCCGACGGGTACGACATGGGCGATGCCTGTCTGCCAATCGATCGAAATACCTTTGTCCTGATCTTTACCGAACACCATCGGCTTTCCGTGTTCAAGCCGCAGGGTGCGGTCGGCGGTCAGGCCCTTGTCGCGCACGGCCTCGAACGCGCCGTCGTTGAACACCACGCAGTTCTGCAGAATTTCGACGAAGGACGCCCCCTTGTTGGCCTGCGCCGCCTTGAGCACGCCCGGCAGATGGTCCTGCAGGGTATCGGCGGAGCGCGCGACGAACCGCCCGCCCGCACCCAGCGCCAGCAGGGCCGCGTTCACGGGTGCTTCGACCGAGCCGCCGGGCGACGAGGGCGAGCGCATGCCCGTGGCCGAGGCCGGGGAATATTGCCCCTTGGTCAGGCCGTAGACCGCGTTGTTGGGCATGATCAGGTTGAGGTCCACGTTACGGCGGAGTGCGTGCATCAGGTGATTGCCGCCGATCGACAGGAAATCCCCATCGCCGCCGACGACCCAGACGTCCAGATCCGGATTGGCCATCTTGACGCCGGTGGCGACGGCAGGGGCGCGGCCGTGAATGGTATGGAAGCCGTAGCTGGCCAGGTAATAGGGAAAGCGCGCGGCGCAGCCGATGCCGGAAATGAACACCACATCGTCGGGATGGCGGCCGGCCTCGGCCAGAACGCCGCGCACGGCCTTAAGAATCGCATAGTCGCCGCAGCCGGGGCACCAGCGAACTTCCTGGTCCGTGGTGAAGTCGCGGGCGGTCAGTTCGGGGGTTGCGTCCGTATCGGGCGCGGCGATGTCTGGGTTGACGACGTTCATGACAGGTCCTCTCTAAGGGCGGTGTCGATCTCGGCCACCGTGAAGGGCTGGCCGGTGACCTTGTTCAGACCGCGGAAGGAAACTTGGGGGAACAGGCCCTGCAGGTGGGCCCGCAGTTGGCCGGAATTGAGCTCGGCCACCACGACCCGATCGTAGAGGGCGAAAATCTCGGCAAGGCCCCGGGGCAACGGCGACAGGTGGCGCAGATGCAGATGGCCCACGGCATGGCCCTCGGCCACCAGGTCGTCAACCGCCGTCTTGAGCGCCCCCTGGGTCGAACCCCAGCCGACGGCCAGCACCCGCCCCGCATCCACGCCGGAGGTCACCCGCGCCGGCGGCAGGGCCGCCTGGATACGCGTCAGCTTGTCGGCGCGCAGGTCGGTCATGTGCTGGTGATTGTCGGGATCGTAGGAGATATGGCCGGAGCCGGAGGATCGCTCGATCCCGCCCAGCCGATGGGCCAGCCCGGTCATCCCCGGCACAGCCCAAGGCCGGGCCAAGCTGTCCGGGTCACGGCGGAACGGATGGAAGCCGTCCGCATCAATATCGCGGTCGACCGTGATCTCGGCCAGGGCGTCGACGTCCGGCAGGCGCCAGGGCTCGGCCGCATTGGCCGTATAGGCGTCGGACAGAACGATCACCGGCGTCATGTAAGTCACGGCGACGCGCGCCGCCTCGATCACCGTATCGAACGAGTCGCCGGGGCCCGACGCGGCGAACACCGGTAGCGGTGCCTCGCCGTGACGACCGTGCAGGGCCAGGTTCAAATCCGCCTGCTCGACCTTGGTCGGCATGCCCGTGGACGGGCCCGCGCGCTGCACGTCAATGACGATCAGCGGCAGTTCCACCGCCGTGGCAAGCCCCAAGGCTTCGGCCTTCAATGCCATGCCGGGGCCGGAGGTCCCGGTCACGCCAAGGCCGCCCGCGAAGGACACCCCGATGGCAGCCGTGGCGGCGGCAATTTCATCTTCCGCCTGAAAGGTCGCGACCCCTTCACCGCCCAGCTTGGCCAGCCCGTGCAGGATCGCCGACGCCGGGGTGATGGGGTAGGAGCAATAATGCAACCGCAGGCCCGACAGGGCCGAAGCAGCCGCCAGGCCCAGCACCATGCCGTCGATACCGGTCAGCGTGCGGTAGGTACCGGGGCTGGGGCGGGATGGGGTCACCGCGCGCAGACGCGGCGGCGGCGCGAAGTCGGTGACGTCGCCATAGGTATGGCCCGCGTCCATGGCCGCCATGTTGGCGGCGGCGATCTCCGGCCGCTTGGCGAACTTCGATGTCAACCAGGCCGCCGTGGGGCCGCGATCCTGGCCGAACATCCAATAGATAAGACCCAGAGCCCAGAAATTACGCGCGGTCTCGGCCTCTTTCTTGGTCACGCCTTGGGGCATGGCGGCCTCGCGCGTCAGGCGGGAAATCTCGATGGCTTCCAGGCGGTAGCCCTCCAGGCTGCCGTCCTCAAGTGGATTGGTGCCATAGCCGGCCTTATCCAGGCCCCGTTTGGTGAAGGCATCCTGGTCAACGATCAAAAGCCCGCCCGGGCGCAGGGCCGAAAGATTGGTCTTCAACGCCGCCGGATTGAGAGCAACCAATACGTCGACCGTGTCGCCATGGGTTTTCACCCGGTCGCCGCCGATCTGAATCTGAAAGGCCGACACCCCGAAGGTGGTGCCGGCCGGGGCACGGATTTCCGCCGGGAAGTCGGGGAAGGTCATGAAGCCATGGCCACTGAGGGCCGAGGACTTGGTGAATTCGGATCCCAGGGTCTGAATACCGTCACCGGAATCACCGGCGAAACGGACGACGGCGGGGCCCTGGGCAGTACCGGATTCTGAATAATCAGGAGCAATGGGTTGGTCGAGCATGGCCGGAAATCCTTGTTCAGCGCCGGGTCGTATTACAGTGCCGCCGAAGGCTCCGGCGACGATGGCCGGACTATGCCCGCCCCTCTCCACCCGGGTCGGTCAATTAATTGCCGGGGGAAAATAAAACCAGTTCTGTCAACGAATTGCTTTTGTGGCGCGGCGGTCCGGGCTTGGATCAGGCAACCCCACGGGCGGGTGGTGCCGCCCCTTGTCTGAAGGTCCGACCATGCAACCAAGCGAAATTTCCGTTGCCGCCGACCGCGCCTCGCTGACGATCGTCTGGCCCGACGGCGTCCACCAAACCCTCAGTGCGCCGACCCTGCGGCAGATCAGCCGCTCCGCCCTGTCGGAGAGTGCCCGCCTGAAAGGATGGGACGTGCCGGCCGGCGACAGCCTGACCATCACGGCGCTCGAACCGGTCGGTGTTTACGCTATCAACATCACGTTTTCCGACGGCTACGCCAAAGGCATCTATCCCTGGGACATGCTGCGCAGCACCCATGACGCAGCGCCCGTCCCGGGCCGGACGGCCGATCATGCCGACGCAATTTCCGAACTTGGCAATTAGTTGACAGACACTTCGCCTGCTGCGGCGCAGCATGGTTGTTACAGACAAGTTTCCCGCCGACCGCAGCGCCACAAGGCCCCGTCGGCACCGAGAACAAACGAAACCGAAAGGACGATCCCATGGACGAAATCACGGAAGGCACCTCGCAAGTCGATTGCGACATTCTGGTCATCGGCGGCGGCACGGCCGGCCCCATGGCGGCGTACCGGGCCAAGAAGAAAAACCCCAACGCCAAGGTCATTCTTCTGGAAAAGGCCAACGTGAAGCGCTCCGGCGCTATCTCCATGGGCATGGACGGCCTCAACAACGCCGTCATCCCCGGCCATTCCACGCCCGAGCAATACGTTAAGGAAATCACCGTCGCCAACGACGGCATCGTCGACCAGGCCGCCGTCTACAAGTACGCGCAGAACTGCTACGAGATCATTCAGGAACTGGACGGCTTCGGCATCCGCTTCCAGAAGGACGAGAACGGCGACTTCGACGTCAAGAAGGTGCATCACATCGGCACCTACGTGCTGCCCATGCCCAACGGCGACACGGTCAAGAAGGCGCTGTACCGCCAACTGAAGCGCGCCCGCCTGCTGATATCCAACCGCTACATGGCGACCCGCCTGTTGACCGGTAAGGACGGTCGCATCGCCGGCGCCATCGCCGTCAACACGCGCAATGCCGAATTTCTGGTGGTCCGCGCCAAGGCCGTGATCCTGTGCATGGGGGCGGCCGGACGTTTGGGCCTGCCAACCTCGGGCTATCTGTTCGGCACGTACGAGAACGCCGCCAACTCGGGCGACGGCTACGCCATGGCCTATCACGCCGGTGCCGGTCTCGCGAACCTGGAATGCTTCCAGATCAACCCGCTGATCAAGGATTATAACGGCCCCGCCTGCGCCTATGTGGCCGGGCCGTTCGGCGGCTACACGGCCAACAACGAAGGCATGCGCTTCATCGAATGCGATTACTGGTCCGGCCAGATGATGCAGGAGTTCTACAACGAACTGCAGTCGGGCAAGGGGCCGGTGTTCCTCAAGCTCAATCATCTGGCGGATGAGACCATCGGCGAGATCGAAACCATCCTGCACGAGGTCGAACGCCCGACCCGCGGCCGTTTCCAGGTCAACCGCAACAACGATTACCGTCACGGCATGATCGAGATGCATATCTCGGAGATCGGCTTCTGCTCCGGCCATTCGGCCTCGGGCGTCTATGTCGACGACAACGCCTGCACCACGGTTCAGGGTCTCTATGCCGCGGGCGACATGGCCAGCGTGCCGCACAACTACATGCTGGGGGCCTTCACCAACGGGGCGGTCGCCGGCGAGCACGCCATCGACTACGTCAACGAGGTCGACTTCGCCGACATCGACGAGGACTTCATCGCCGCCGAAAAGGAACGCGTCCTGGCGCCGACCAAGCGCGACGACGGCATCCCGCCGAACCAGGTCGAGTACAAGACCCGGCGTCTGGTCAACGACTACCTGCAGCCGCCCAAGGTCACGCGCAAGATGCAGTTGGCCCAGGACCGCTTCGCCGAAACCCGCGCGGTCATGGAAAACGAGATGGTTGCCCGCAACGCCCACGAACTGATGCGCTCGCTCGAAGTGTCGTCGATCCTGGATTGCGCCGACATGGCCGCCTTCGCCTCGTTGTTCCGCACGGAAAGCCGCTGGGGCCTGTATCACAACCGCGCCGATTTCCCCGAGCGCGACAACGAAAACTGGTTCTGCCATTCGATCCTGTCCAAGGACGACGCCGGCCAGATGACGATCAAGAAAAAGGACGTCGATCCCTACATCATCCCCATCGAGGATGAAGAGAAAGACGCCTACGACAAACAGCGGATCAAGGCGCAGGCCTGACCCCCGGCCCACCGCCCCCCGATCCTCAAGGAGACAAGATCATGCCCCTCGCTCAACAGCCCTCATCCGTTCCCGTCGTCGTCGACGAAGGCAAATGCATCGCCGACAAAGGCTGCACCGTTTGCGTCGATGTCTGCCCGCTGGATGTCCTGCGCATCTCGGACGCCACCGGAAAGGCCTTCATGAAGTACGACGAGTGCTGGTACTGCATGCCTTGCGAGGCCGACTGCCCGACCGGCGCCGTCACCGTCAACATCCCCTTCCTTCTCCGCTGATCCAAGGAGCCCGATCCCATGTCCGCATTCGAGCCCTTTGAACAATTCGACGAAGTCGACGACATCATCGAGCGTCTGGAAGACCCCGATCCCGGCACGCGCCGCGTCGCCATCATGGACCTGGCCGACAGCGCCGACCCCGCCGCCGTGGCGCATCTGAAAAAGGCCCTGGCCGACGATGCCCGCGAAGTGCGGTTGCAAATCGCCCTGGCGCTGGGTGAATTCGACGGCCCCGACGCCGCCGAAGCCCTGCTGATCGCGCTGACCGATTCCGACAGCGGCGTGGCCCAGGCCGCCGCCGACAGCATGGCGGAACTGAAGGACCCGGCCTCGGCCGACCCGATCCTGCCCTTCGTCGGCCACGACTCGGCCTTCGTGCGGGCCGCCGCGTTGCGCGCCCTACGCGAACTGAAACGCCCGGAAAGCCTGAAGCCGGCCCTGGACGCACTGTCCGACCCGGAAGCCAGCGTGCGCTCCGAAGCGGTCAGCGTCGTCGGCTATCTGAAAACCGAAGATGCCCTACCCGCGCTGATGTCCATGCTGAAGGACGCCGACGCCGGCGTGCGCCGCACGGCTGCGGGGGCGCTTGGCTTCTCCGTCACCGGCGCCGCCGCCGATACCCTGGCCCAGGCGCTGAGCGATACGGACTGGCAGGTTCGCGAAGTCGCCGCCGAAACCTTGTGCAAGGTGAAATCCGCAACGGCGATCCCCGCCCTGATGCAGGCACTGACCGACGACTACTGGCAGGTCCGCCAGAAGGCGATCCGCTCCCTCGGCAAGCTGGGGGCGGTCGAAGCCATCGACGACATCGCGCCGTCGCTCGACCACGACATTTCCAACCTGCGCAAGGAAGCCGCCGCGGCGATGGGTGAGATCGCCTCGCCCAAGGCCGTGCCCGCCCTTGAAGCCCATCTCGACGATCCCGATCCGGATGTCCGCAAGAACATCCGCTGGGCACTCGGCCAGATCCGCGCCGAATAGACCTGCCCCCCCCTTAACCCGCAACCGGCCCGTTCCCCGTTATGAACCACATGACCCAGAACATCGTGACCCAGGAAACGACCGCGCTTCCGAAATACGTGATGGTCCGCGACTGGCTGGCGCGGCGGATCAACACGGGTGACATTCAGCCGGGGGCGCGGCTGCCGTCGGAACATTCCCTGGTCGCCAAGTTCGGCGTGTCGCGGGTCACCGTGCGTCACGCCCTTGATGCCCTGAAGAAATCCGGCATGGTCGAAAGCCATCAGGGCCAGGGCCATTTCGTGCGCGGCATCAAGGCCGAGTTGGACATGCGCCGCCTGCGGGGGCTGGGCGAAGCGCTCGGCCCCAACGGCTTGCAGGCGACGGCACAGCTTCTGGAACGGGCGGAGATCAAGGCCAACCGGCAGGTCCGCCAGGCCCTGGCTTTGCCGGCTTCGAGCGTGGTCACCGTAGTGCGCCGCCTGCGCCTGGCCAACGCGGTCCCCATCTGTTTCGAGGAACGCTACCTTCTGCCCCAGGTCGGCCGTCTTCTGTCGGACCGCGACCTGGAATCGAGCGACGTCTGCACCCTGCTGGAACGGTCGCGCGGCATCGCCATCGCCTTCGGCGACGTCGTCATGGACATGGTCAAAGCTGCCCCCAAACTGGCCCAGCATTTGGACATCGAACCGGGAGCCACGGTCGTGCGCACGGAACAGGTCAACGTCGACGTCAACGGCGTCGCCATCGATTTTTGCATTCGCCATGCCGTGGCCGAGGCCTTTCGCTACCGCACCCGCATCGGCCGCTGGTAGACCGCGCGCCATGCGCCTTTCCGACTTTCCGCACAGCCACCAACTGGCCGCCGCGATCTTCGCGGCGGTCTTTCTTTTCACCCCGCCGGAGGCCGCCGCCGACGACGCCAAACCGATGGCCGAAGCGCCGACCCCCATCGCCGCCCCGGCGATCGAGTTGCCGCGGCTCGACGGCAGCCGCTTTTCCCTCGCCGACCGCAAGGGCAGGTTCACGCTGGTCAACTTCTGGGCCCTTTGGTGCGCGCCATGCCGCCTGGAAATGCCGGCACTCGCCCGGCTGAAAAAACGGATGGTGGGGCGGGGGCTTGATGTGGTGGCCGTGAATCTTGGCGACAAGCCGGAGGCCGTGACCCGGTTCCTGAAACAGGTGGATGCGGGGGGACTGACCATTGTGATGGACCGGCAAATCGCGGTCGGACGCGCTTGGCATGTCCAGGGTCTACCGGCGACATTCCTGGTCGGGCCCGACGGCACCATCACCCATGCCGCCCTCGGCGCGCGTGATTGGGCGGCGGATGCGACCCTACGCTGGTTCGAAACGCAGACTGCAAACGCGGTCCGCTGACCTCTTTCAACAGCCAGGGCCGCCCCAGAGTCCGCCCCCGGATTCGAGCCCGATTTCCGCCGCACCAGGCCTCCCGTTCCCGCGCCCCGAAACAGCAGAATTCCGGGAACTTGTATCCTCTCAATGGGCACGTTTGTGATTAAAATTTATACAGAAATGTGGCGCAGATTAAAAAATAATCATATCTGGCCCGCACTGCAACAAAACCCTCAAAACAAGGCTATTTTTTCCTTTTATATCAAATGGTTATTTTTCTTTCGCGCACGCAAAAATTGGCAAGATCCTTGCAGCGATAAGGGGCGTAACGAGACAACTTAGATGCAGAGCAAAGGAGAATCTAACAATGCTCAGGCACGTAACGCAGGGATTGGCGATTGGCGCCTTATTGGCGGTGACAGCGGCGGCACCGGCCCAGGCCAAAACGATCAAGGTGGCCATCGGCCATCAAAGCATGTGTACCGACACCTATACGGCGGGCATCGTCGTCAAGGAACTGAAGCTCCTTGAAAAGCACTTGCCCAAGACCGGCAAGTACAAGGATGTCGACTACGACATCAGCTGGGCCGATTACTCGTCGGGTGGCCCCATCACCAACCAGATGATGGCCAACAAGTTGAACATCGGGGTGATGGGCGACTATCCGCTGATCGTCAACGGCGCCAAGTTCCAGGCCACGGACAGCCTGCGCACCTACTACGTCGCGGGAACCGGTTACAACGTTAAAGGTTCGGGCAACGCCATCGTGGTGCCCGTGAAGTCGGACATCTACAAAATCGGCGACCTCGAGGGCAAGGAAGTATCCACGCCCGTCGGCTCGGCCGCCTGGGGCATGCTGCTGAAGGCCGCCCAGGACAACAAGATCAAGTTCCAGTTGAAGAACCAGAGCCCCGCCGTGGGTGCGGCCAACATCGCCGCGGGCAAGATCGATGCCCATTCGGACTTCTGTCCGTGGTCGGAAATCATGGAATTCCGCGGCACCGGCCGCAAGATCTATGACGGTTCGGAAGCCGGCGTGCCCTATCTGCACGGCGTCGTCGTGCGCAAGGATCTGGCCGACGAGTATCCGGAAGTGGTCCAGGCCTTCATCAAGGCCGTCTATGACGCCGGCAAGTGGATCAAGGAAGATCCGATGCGGGCCACGGATCTGATGGAAAAATGGACCGGCGTGGAGAAGGAAGTCCTCTACATCTACTTCTCCAAAGGCGGTCACCTGAGCCTCGATCCGACCATCAAGCCCAAGTGGACCGAGGCCCTGACCTTCGATCACACCGTCCTGGTTCGCGAAAAGGCGATCCCGCCCTTGGACTTCAAGGAATGGATCACCGAGAAGTACATCAAGGCCGCCTATAAGGACATGGGCGTGGACTACGAGAAGGACAAGGCGGAGATCGTCGACCCGGCGGTCGCCAATGCCGGCCTTCCCAACGAGATCTGGCACGCCCGTGACGGGATCAAGTCCTATGCGACCCTGCCTGAATTCCTGGGCGCCGTCGCCAAGTTCCGGGCCACGGGTGCGAAGATCAACGCCACCTACGTCTACGACAAGGAAACAGGGCTCAAACTGTTCGGCAAGACCGCCTTCTGGGTGACCACGCCGAAGGGTGGGTTCGCGACCTTCCTGCGCCGCGGCGAAGCCGAGAAATATGCCGCCTCCGTCGACGGCAAGGTCATCGACTTCGAAGACGCCATCGGCATGAAGTCCAGTTAACCACACGCCTGACCGGCGGGGCGGAGGACCGACACCTCCGCCCCGCCGCCTTTTCCCGGCCCCGGCCGACCCCCCGATAAAAGCCCGCAGACGGCCATGAGCATTCAAGAAAACGACGACCGAAAACACGGAGACCCAGGCGCGATGAACGCTCCCATTCCAGACCCGCAGCCCACCCCTCCGGCCGGCGCCGACGCCGCCCCCTCGACCGCCGCTGGCGACGCCGAGGCCCGTCAGCCGGTCACGCCCAAGGAAGCCGTCGGCGTCCTGATCGCCGCCGTGTTGAAGCCCAAGGCCCTGGTACCCTTTGCCAAGTCCTGGTCGATCCGGCTGACCGCGCTGGCGTTCGGCGTTTTGCTGTGGCACGTCGCGACGGAAACGAAATTCAATTTCTTCATCAACTTCGAGAACGTCCCCTCGCCGGCCAAGGTGTGGACCGCCTTCGTCGCCCATGTTCATTCGACCGAGTTCTATATCCATATCGCGGTATCGATGCAGCGCATCGTCATCGGCTATATGAGCGCCGTCGTGCTCGGCATTCTGCTGGGCCTGGTGATCGGTCGTTCGCGCCTGGCCCGTGACGTGATCTCCCCCTATATCGAAATTCTGCGCCCGATCCCGGCAGTGGCCTGGATTCCGCTGGCCATCCTGATGTGGCCGACCGAGGAAAGCTCGATCATCTACATCACGTTCCTGGGCGCCCTGTTCCCGATCATCCTGAACACGGCCCATGGCGCCGAGCTGACCCCGGACGTGCTGATCCGCGCCGCCAAGTCCCTGGGCGCCAACCGCCGGGAAATCTTCTGGCATGTGGTCATTCCCGCGGCCCTGCCGTCCATCACCGCCGGGCTGGCCATCGGCATGGGGGTTTCCTGGTTTTCGCTGCTTGCCGGGGAAATCATTTCCGGCCAATACGGCATCGGCTACTTCACCTGGAACGCCTACTCGCTGATCAACTATCCGGACATCGTCGTCGGCATGCTGATGATCGGCGGCCTGGGCACGCTGTCGACCTATGCCGTGCGGCTGGCGACCCGCCCGCTCCTCAGCTGGCAGCGGAGGTCGCGATGACGGCCGCCGCCAGGGCAACACGCATCACGTCCGCCGTCGCGGCGCGGCCGCGGCTGTGGTGGGCCGTGACGCTGGGGTTTCCCGCCGTCTACCACCTTATGATGTTCGCCGCCCTGGTGGCCCGCTTTCAGGCCTGGCCCAACTACGCCGTCACCTACGACTGGCTGGGCAACGTCACCGAGATCATCCGTGCGACGCCGTCCTTGTCCGACATGGGCGCGATCATCGCCCAGGAATGGCTGTTTGAGGTCGGGCGCATGAATTACGACTACGGCAACGGCATTTCCGAATGGAGCCTGCATATCAACCCGGCCAAGGTGCTGATCATCTGCCTGCTAGGCGGCCTGGTCGCGACCCTGACGACGCTGGTGGCCGCGCGCCGGGCACAATGCTCGTCGGCCCGTCTGGGCGGCGCCGGGGCCGCCGGCGGCCTGGGGGCGGCCCTGGTCGGCATGACCAACGTGACCCTGGCCTGGGTCGTCTGCTGCGCCACGCCCAACTGGGTCGTTGGATTGGCGATCCTGGGACTGGGCGTGTCGTCCTCCCTGTGGCTGGAACAGTTTGGCTGGTGGATCGAATACGCCGGCTTCGTCCTGCTTCTGGCCTCCCTTTATCTGCTGTCGGGCGATCCCAAGACCGCCGAAACGGCGCATCAAACCGCAATTCCACAATCAGCCATGGGAGCCCCCCGATGATCGCCAACATCATCAGTCTTACCCGCGACAAGGATACGGAGGCCGATGCCCGCCGCGCCAGTGAAGGCAAAGGCCACGTCGTCATTGATGACGTGGCCGTGGTATTCGGATCCGGCAGCGATGCCCATACGGCCGTGGAACGCACGACCCTGGATGTGAAACCCGGGGAATTCCTGTGCATCCTCGGCCCGTCGGGCTGCGGCAAATCAACGCTGCTGAACTCGGTCGCCGGCTTCGTCCAGCCGACCGCCGGCAGCGTCAAGGTCGACGGCAAGGCCGTCACCCAGCCCGGCCCCGACCGCGGCATGGTGTTTCAGCAGTATTCCCTGATGCCGTGGAAAAGCGTGCGCGACAATATTGCGTTCGGACCGCTTCTGGCCGGACACAGCCGCTCCGAAGCGCAATCCATCGCCTACACCTTCCTCAACATGGTCGGGCTGTCGCGTTTCGCAAAGCACTACCCCTCGGAATTGTCGGGCGGCATGCAGCAGCGCGTGGGCATCGCCCGCGCACTCGCCAACTATCCGTCCGTCCTGCTGATGGACGAGCCGTTCGGCGCCCTCGATGCTCAGACCCGGCTGATGATGCAGGAAAACCTTCTGCGCATCTGGGAGGACTTCGGCACCACGGTGATGTTCGTGACCCACGACGTGGACGAGGCCGTGTTCCTGGCCGACCGGGTGGTCGTCATGAGTGCCGCGCCCGGGCGCATCATCGACGATTTCAAGGTCGACATCCCCCGCCCGCGCACACCGGAAATCTATACCGACGAGACCTTCGTCGCGCTGAAGCGCCGCTGCATGGAGCGCATCCGCAGCGAAAGCCTGCGCGCCTTTGATCAACAGAACCACTGACCCGGAGCAAGGAGCTCTTACCCATGGCCCGCCGCCGCATTCTCTCCCTCGCTGTGTTTGTCCTCGCCCTCGGCCTGGGTGCTGCGGCAGGGCGGGCGGAGATCCGCGTGGTCGAACCGGACCCGCCGGCTCCCCTGCGCGCTTTCACCCTTGCCGACCATAAGGGCCAGCCGTTCACGGCCGACCGCTACAAGGGCCATTGGTCGCTGACCACCATCGGCTTCACGTCGTGCCCGGATGTCTGTCCCTTCGTGCTGTCCAACATCGTCGAAGTCGTCAGGCAGATGACGCTCCGCGTGCGTCCGGACAAACTGCCCCAGGTGGTGTTCGTCGGCGTCGACCCCAAGCGCGACACGCCCGTAATGGCCGATTACGTGGCCCATTTCGACCCGAACTTCATCGGCGTGACCGGCACCCATGCGGAACTGTCCAAGCTTGTCGAAGGCATCGACGGGTTCTACCGCATCGGCAAACCCGACAAGGACGGCAACTACGAGGTTCAGCACAGCGCCAGCGTCATCGTCACCGGCCCCGACGGGCGGGTCCATGCCAAGCTGTCGCCGCCGCTCGACCCCGGTGGGGTCGCTGAGTATCTGGCCCGCAAGCAAATCGCCTATGTCCGCGCGCAAAGGAATAATTGAATGACATCAAGCATCCGCAAAACCTGTCTCGGCTGCCTGACCGGCGCGATCCTGGCCATGTCACAGCCCCAGGGCGCCCTTGCCTGCGAGGCCCATGCCGGCCATGCCCCCCAGACGGCGACGACCAAGACCGCAACCCAAGGCCCGGTCATGGCCATGGACGCCTGGGTCCCGGTCGCCCCGCCGGGGGTGAAGGCCCATGCGGCCTATCTGGTCCTGATGAACCACGGTGCGGGGCTTCGCGCGGTCACGGCGGTGCACAGTCCCCAGTATGCCTCGGCGGCCATGCACGCCAGCCAGGTCAAGGACGGCGTCAACGTCATGCAGCATCTGGCCCAGGTCGATCTGCCGGCGGGATCCTCCGTGGCGTTCAAGCCGCACGGTCTGCATATCATGCTGATGGGGCCCAAGAAGCCCATGGCCTCGGGCGACAAGGTCGAGCTTTCCCTGACCCTGGACGACGGATCGACCGTCGCGGTCACCGCCCATGTCCGCAAGCGGCAGCCGGCCGGCCCCATGAACCACGACCATATGGGTCATGACCACAAAGGGTCGTGACCGGCGTTCGGCGGTCGCCTCCGTGGTTCGTCCTTTTCCCCTCGGCGTGGTGACTGCCGCCCTGGCGGCCCTGCTTTCCGTGTTGCCGGCGCAGGCCGGGATGATCGATGAGAGCAGCCTGCAACCGTGGGAAAACTGTGCGCTCTGTCATTCCCTGGACGGCGTGTCGCGCATGGCGAAATTTCCTAAACTGGCGGGCCAGGTGCCGGCCTATATCGAAAAGCAGATCCGCGACTTCCGCGCCGCCAGACGCACCAATGACGGCGAACAGATGCAGGGCATGGCCCGCCTGATCGCGGAAAAGGATATTCCCGTCGTCGCCAAGTACTTCGGCACCTTGCCACCGCCCCCACCCGCCGACCCGCCGCCGGATGATGCGCATGCGACCGGACAGACGCTCTTCCACCAGGGCGATGCCGCGCGCGGCCTCCCAGCTTGTGTATCCTGCCACGGCAAGAGCAACACGGCGGCGTCGGGTGCCCCCAGGCTTGAGTCGCAACACGCCGACTATGTGATAAAACAACTGACGGATTTCCGATCCGGCGACCGCGCGAACGATCCTGACGGCGTCATGGCCTGGGTCGCGGCGAAACTGAGCAATGCGAACATCCGGGCCGTCGGCGGCTATCTCGCCGCCGAGCCGAGACATTAGGACACGGGCGGGATGACCAAGGCCCCACCCCGGCTGCGCGTGATCGAGACCATGGACATGACCACGGACGAACCCCTTTCCGCCCTGTTCCTGTCGGAAAGCATGTCGGACCTGAACGAGGGGGCGACCTTTCTCGACCGCTTGAGCATGGAAGAGGTCACCTTCATCCGCTCGCGCGGCTCGACCATCAAGGCCCGGCGCGGCGAGGGCATCTTTCATCAGGGCGACCGGCATGAAGGAATCTATCTGATCGAAAGTGGGCGCGTGCGGACCTTCTGCACCGGGCCGTCGGGGCGCGAACTGACCTTGGCCTATTGGACGCCGGGCCATTTCATCGGCGGGCCCGAGGTCTTCGGCGGCGGCGTTCATCTGTGGTCCGGCGAGGCAATGGAGGATTCCCGGGTCATGGCCCTGTCCGGGGCCGTGGTCCGCGACCTGATCGAGCGCATGCCCATCTTCGCGCTCTGCCTGATCGACGCCCTTGTCTCCAAGGGAAAATGCTATTCCCAATTAGTGCAGATGCTGGGCACGCGGTCCATCAGCCAGCGCCTGGCACAACTCCTGAAGATCATGGCCCAAGTCCACGGCCGCGACGACGCCGAAGGCGTGCTGATCGACCGGCGGGTCACCCATGACCAGCTGGCGGATATCGTCGGCTCGACCCGGCAATGGGTAACCACCACCCTGGATCGCTGGCAGAAAGACAAAGTAATTTCCACAAAGGACCGCATGATCACCGTCTTGCGTTCCGATATCCTGGAAGACCTCAGCACCACGTGACTATGCCTGCATTGAATCCAAAGAGTGTTAATGGGACAAATCGGGGATAATCAGAGTCGTAAACGTTCATAGATGATCGCAAACGACCACATTGCACCGAATTACAATTGCGCTGTTTTTTTCTGAATCAGCACAGCTTGTTGCGATGGATCGCAAGTCTTGAAAACCAGCGTGCGTGAAAGCGTACCGTGGATTCGAATCCCGCCCCATCCGCCAGTTCGGCTTAAGGACCGCGATCCCTCCGGCATCGTTTACTTTGACGTCTGCTTGCCGTCGCCGCCGAACCGCCAATTCTGAGATCGCTTCCCAGAGGTTTTAGCGCAAGTGCCCAGGGTCACCCTTGTTCCATCCTGCCAATTGCCGCCGCGGGCCCCCAGGCACAATTTGCTGGCCTGATGACGCAGGCGGAATGCCCGGTCGGCGTCGGGCCCCTTCGGCATCTTGCCGGAACCATTCCATAGAATCTCGAACATCTGGGCCGGACTGTTGACCAGGCACGGCGCAAGGACCGCCGGCTTGCCGCCGCCGGCCGCGGACATGGTCAGGCAGGCCCCCGTTTCCTCGACACGCAAGGTGCCGTCCTCGTAGCGGGTAAAGGCCGTCTGCCGCCGCCCCGTGCCGCAGGACCGCAGCGCCACCTGGCCATCCCGCTTGGCGGCCGGGCCGCTGATGCACATGTCGTCCCCACCACGCAGGGTCAAGCCCCGCCACCCGGCCATCGCCTTGGCCCGGGGCAATTCCGCCATGGGCCGCCAATCCTGATCCGGCTGGCTGGACTTGTCCGCGCAGGCCGCCAAGGTCAGGCCGTTGCCTGCCGTCGCCTGCCCTTGTTGCAGGGCGATGCAGCGTTTTTCCGCCACATGTTCCAATCGCAGGGCCCGCCCGCCGTCGGCAGCCTTGGGCGCCTTGCCTTTACCGGCCCAATGGAGGCGCAGACGTTGGCGCGGATCGCGGTAGGAACAGGTTTCCCATACCGCCGGCATGCGGTCGTTCTCGAACGCGAGACACAGGCCGCTGGCATCGTCGCGGAAACTGTCGTCATCGAAATAGGTGAACCGGGCGGCACCGTCCAGCGCACAGGGCTGGATCGTCGCCGGGCCGCCGGCCTTGTCCGTCGGACCGGCCAGGCAATGCCAGGCCTGTGCGACGGCGACAACCCCGGATAGCGGCCCGACCGGGGCCGCGCGATAGGGCGCGACCCAGCCCTGCACGCCCATGAAGGTATAGCCGCCCCGGCCCTTGTCGCCGCCGTATTCCCGGTCATCCACGGTCAGAACATCGTCGCCGGTCTGATTGTGCCGGTAACGGCGCAGGGCCACGGCGCCCTTGGTTTCGTCCGCCAGCACGTATCCCAGGATACCGTCGAAGGCATACCCGTCCTTAGCGAACCGGTAATCCAGGAAATCCGTGACATAAAGGTGCTGATCGCGGCCGGCGTGGCGATAGCGGTACAACGGCCGCGTCTTCGCCGCCCGCTTGGGCAGGATCGTGCCCTGGGGAATTTCGATTTTGTAACCCTGTTTGCCCGTTTCCCATTCCGCGGGGCCCAGCTTGAAAACATGCGCCGCGCGGCTACCCGTGCGCGCATAGCGCACCAGGGGCACCGGATCCGACGCGGCGACGGAACCCTCCATCCCCGGCGGCGTGAATTCGGGTCGTTTCGCCGTCAGGGTGAAGGCCTGAAGATCCGGGTCCGCCTTAGCGGCACAGGTATAGGCCCGGACTTCGACCCCGTCCTGACCCGAAGCATCGGCGATGCCCAGGCATTTGCCGGAATCCGCATGGCTGATCCTGCGGCTCTTATCCCGGCCCGGTTTGCCCAGGGTCCATTGCTGGGACCGGGTGTAGTCGCAGCGGTCGACGGTCACAACCGCCCCGGTCTTCCCGCCCTTGCCCGGCGCCCGCAGGCTGAGGCACAGGCCGCTCGCGTCCTGACGCAGGGTGCCGTCCTGCCACAAGGTCAGCGCATGCTTGCCGTCTTCCTTGCCGCAATAGCTGGACAGCAGCGGCCCGCCGTCCGTCCCGTCCGCATCAAGACAGGTCAGATTGCCATGGGTCGCGGCGAACAGGGCCTGATGGTCCTTGTCCGGCGTTTCGTCATAAGGCGGCACCCAGGCAACGACGCCGTCATAGGCATACCCGTCCTTGCCCGCCTTGCCGCCGTATTCGGTCAGGGAGGCCGTCAGCAGATGATCGCCCCGCGCCTTGTTGACGTAACGATGCAGGGCCACCGCGTCCTTACGCTCGGCGCCATAGGCGAAGCCGACCCAGCCGTCATAGGTGACCGTGCCCTTGGCGAAGCGGAACTCGTGGAAGTCGCCGGTATAGATGGTGTCGCCGGTCTTCGTATCCTTGTAGCGGTAAAGGGGCTGCGTGCCCGGCGCACGGGTGGTGAAGATGAAGCCCTGGGCGGCCTGCATCTCATACCCGTTCTTGCCCAACCCGAAAGGTTCAGGCCCCGGCTGCATCAGGTGATCGCCCTTCCCGGCCTTGGCCGCATAGCGAATGAACGGCAGCGGCGTCGACGCCGTCTCGGCGACCTCCATCCCAGGCGGGGTGAACTCGGGCCGCGTCGTGCCGGCCGACCAGGTTTGGACATTGTCGCCGGGCGCCTTGCAGGCCGTCAGAACGGCGGCGACGCCGTCCTGACCCGAGGCGTCGGCCAGACCCAGGCATTTGCTGGTGTCGACATGAACAATCTGCATGGGCCGGGTCGGGTCGGCGGCCTTGGGCGCTGTGCCCTGCCAGGTCGCCTTGAACTGCTGCGCCCGGGTATAGGCGCAGCGCGCCAACGTCACGCCGGCCTTGTCCGCAGTCAGGCAGAGCTTGGTGCCGTCCTTGGTCCCGCCGTCGAAACGCAGGGTGCCGTCCCGCCAGAACGAGAACTTGGGCCTGTCGTGATCGTGGCAGAAGGACGCGCGCACCGCCGTGCCCACTTTGGCCGCGCCGTCCAGGCAGCTCAAATTCTTGGCCGTCGCCAGGTAAAGCCCCGTGTAGCCCTCCGTCGGGGCTTCCGGATAGGCCGGCGCCCAGGCGGCGACACCTTCATACGCATATCCGGCGCGTCCGGCCTTGCCGCCGAATTCATCGAAATCGGACGTCAGCAGATGATCACCCCGAGCCTTGTTGACGTAGCGGTGGAGCGCCACCGTCCCCGGCTGCTTGTCCGCATGCAGATACCCGGCGACCCCTTGATAGGCGTAACCCGACGCGCCGTATCCCAGTTCGCGGAAATCGGGGGTCCAGAAATGATCGCCCGTGGCCTTGTGGTGATACTGGTACAGGGGTGCCGTGCCCGTCGCCCGTCCGGCCCAGGCGTAACCCTGCGCCGTTTCCATGGCATAGCCATCCCGCCCCAGACCCAGGGCGTCCGGCCCCACGGTCAGGCGATGGTCGCCGCTTTTCGATTTGGCGCTGACATATCGGATCAGCGGCTGGGGGTCGGCTTTTACCATCGGCGCGTCCGCCCCCGGCGCGGTGAACGTGGGCACGCCGCCATGAGCCCACCAGGTGCCGCGGCGGTCGTCCTTGGCGAACTTGCCGCAGGGCGCCATCACGGCGGCCACGCCGTCGCGGCCCGATCCGTCGGCCAGTGTCACACACGTCCCGGACAGCCAATGGGACAGCCGCATCGCGGTGCGCCCGTCGGGCTGTCCCGGTGCTTTGCCGCCCTGCCACTCCGGCGTCCAGCGCTGGGCCAGACTGTTGTCGCAGGCCGCCATTTCCGGCGGTGCGGTGCCCGCCCGATCGGTCGTCATGCACTTGCCGCCGCTCAGGTCACGCAGCGTGCCGTCGGTCCAGAACGCCAGGGGCTGATCCCCCTCGTCCTCGCAGCGGCGGGACGACAGACTGCCGCCTCCGTCCCGGGTCAAGCACACCATGCCGTCCCGGTTGGCCAAGTGAACCTTGGCCCAGCCTTTGCGGACCTCCGCGCCGGTACCCGGGGTATAGGCGGCGACGCCTTCGTAGCGATACCCGTTCTTGCCGTTGGCGCCGTCCAGTTCGTCCCCGTCCGTGGTTACCAGATGATCGTGGCGGGATTTATTGAAGTAGCGGTGCAGAGGCAGCAATCCCGGTCCCTTGGCCGCCTGGACATAGCCCAGCACACCGTCGAACCGATAGCCGCCCGTGGCGAACCGCAATTCGTGGAAATCGGCGGTGTACATATGATCGCCGTCCTTGGCCGCGACATAGCGGTAGAGCGGCACCAGATCGGTTGCCGCGCGCGTCGAATATACGCGGCCCATGACGACGTCGGGCAAGAAGCCGTCCTTGCCCCGGCCCAGTTCGTCCAGCCCCAGCACCAAGCGATGATCTCCCCCCTTGGCCTTGGGATTGACATAGCGCACCAGCAGTTCCGGGTCCGACGGCCGCACCGGCGCGTCCGTGCCCGGCAGGACATAAGCGGGGATCTCTTGACCTGCGCTCCAGAACTGAACTCCTGCCTTGCCCTCGGCGGCGCATTTCACAAGAACGGCCTCGACCTCGTCACGGGCGCTGTCGTCGGCCAACCCCAGGCATTTTCCGCTCTGCCGGTGAACCAGCTGGAAACGGGCCGCCGGGTCCGGGCGCGACGGTTTCTTGCCGCTCCAGCGGACATCCCATTGCTGGCCCGGTGAATAATCGCAGGTATAGGTCCCCACATCGGCCGCATTGCCGCTTTGGCTGTTTGTACCCAGACACAAATCCTTGGGATCGTGGCGCAGGGTGCCGTCGGACCAGAAGGTGAACCGCATGTTGCCGTCGTCGGCGCACAGGCGCGAGTCGAGTTCGCCGCCGTCCTGAGCCTGGGCGTTGAGGCAGCTGAAGTTCCGGTTGGTTGCAACATAAAGGTTACGGAAGGCCGGTGACGGCGTCTCGTCGTAGGCCGGAACATGGGCGATGATCCCGCCGCCCGCATAGCCGCTCTTGCCCGCGAATGCCCCCTTGTCGACGGTCAGGACATGGCCGCCGTTGTCGCGGGTGTCGAACCGATATAACGGCACCGTCCCGGGCCGGGCGTCGGGATAGACGAAACCGGCCAGGCCCAGATAGTCGAATCCGTCGCGACCGAACAGCAGATCGCGGAAATCGGTGGTATAGCGGCGCACGTGGCTTTTGCCCCGGCCGTATTCGTAGAGCGGCACCGTCCCGGGTGCGCGGGTCTTGAAGATGCGGCCCTGGGCCTGCTCGATCGCCAAGTCGCCCTTGCCGGCCCCATAGGTTTCGGCCCCCGCGACTTGCACGTAGGCACCGGACTTCCTGTCGCGGTAGCGCACGAAGGGCACCGGCTTCGATGCTTTTTCCGGCTGGTCCAGCCCCGGTGGGGTGAACGGTTTCACCCAGCCGATGACCCCCTGATAACGATAGCCGTCGCGGCCCCGCTTTCCGTCGAGTTCGGCGAAGTCGGTGGTGACCCGCGTGTCGCCCGTGGCCTCGTTGACATAGCGATGAAGGGCGACCGTCCCCGGTGCTTCCTTGGCCTGGACGTAGCCCAGGATGCCTTCATAAACGTAGCCGTCGGTCCCGTACCAACGTTCCGAAAAATCGGTCGCCACGTAGGTGTCGTTCCTGGATGCGCTGAAATAACGGTAGAGCGGCACCGTGCCCTTGGCGCGCGTCGGCCAGATGTGCCCCAGGTAGCGGTCGGGCACATAGCCGCCCGCCCCCCGGCCGAATTCCTTGTCCCCGGCAGTCAGGCGATTGTCACGGGTCTTGGCGTTGACGTAGCGGGCCAGGATCACCGGCGTGGATTGCACCACCGGCGTGTCGGCACCGGGGGCCTGGAATTCCGGAACCCAACCGACGACGGACTGTGCCGTATACCCGGGCTTGGCATCTCCGTCCCGCGCCAGCATATGTTCCCGATTGGCGGACGAATGATAAAGGCGCAGCGCCACCGTGCCCGGCCGCTGTTTGTCATAGATCCAGCCGGCGATCCCTTGATAGGTCCATCCGTCCTTGCCCCAGGCCAGACCGTCGAACTTCGTCGTGTAATAGGTGTCGTTATTGGCCGCGTGGAAATAGCGGTACAGCGGCACCGTATCCTTGGCCTTTTTGCTGAAGATCATGCCCAGGGGTTTGTCCAGGACATAGCCGTCCGCCCCCTCGCCCATTTCCCCGAACCCGAGGGCGATCACGTGATCGCCGGTGCCCGGATGGTGATAGCGCAACATCATCTCAGGCTCGGACTTGACTACCCGGTCCTTGGCTCCCGGCGGCGTGACGGCGGGAACCCAGCCCTCGACCTTGACGTAACTGAAGCCCTTGGCGCCCTTCTTTCCACCGAACTCGTCGATGTCCGTGGTCAGCAGATTGTCGTTGCTCGCCCCGTTGCGGTAGCGGTGGAGCGCCCGGCTGCCCTTCTGTTCCTTGGGATAGACATAGCCTTCCACGGCGACGTACTCGTAACCGTCCTTGCCGTACCACAATTCCTGGAAATCGGTGGTGAAGATGTGGTCCTGCTTGGCCCCGTTCCAGTAACGGTAAAGCGGCACCGTGCCCTGAACCCGCCCCGGGAAGATGGCGCCGGCGACGCCGTCGCGTATATAGCCGTCGCGGCCGTCACCCAGCTGCGCCGGGTCGGCGGTGTACAGATGGTCGTTGGCCTTGGGATTGAAATAACGCAGCAAGGGCACGGGATCGACACGCACGATCTTGGCATCCTTGCCCGGGCCGTAGTCTGGTCCCGGATAATACCCCAGCCCGATATTCTTGCCGTAACGGCGCTGGATGATCGGCAGCGTGCCCGGGCGCTTGTCGGGGAACACATATCCGGCAATGCCCGCAAAATAGATTTCCGGCGAACCGTAGCCATATTCTTTGAAGTCGCCCGACAGGATATTGGGTGCCTGACGGCGACGGTTCTCGATGCGACCGTACAAGTATAGCGGCATCGTGCCTTCGGCCGGTTTTGGAAAGACCTGGATATTTTTGTCGAACGCGAGGGGCACCGGGTTCGATGGTTCCACCGGCGGTGTCAGCGGCGGCTCTTCCTTGGGCAGGTAGCCGGCGGTTCCCTCGAAACGCCAGGGCCCTCTTGGATTACGTCCCAGTTGGTTGATGTCGCCGGTGTAGAAGTAGTTGGTGTTATTGCTTTCGTGATAGCGGAAGAACGGCACCGTGTTGGGGATGTCACGATTGTAGACGTATCCCGCCACACCATCGAAACTGAAGCCGCGCTGACCGCCTCGGTAGGGGTTGGGGTCGGTCGTGTAGACGTGGTTCTGCCCCTTCCGCGCCGTTCGCCAGAAACGGAACAGAGGCACGGTTCCAGGGGCCCGCTTGGCGAAGATCATGCCGACCTTGCCGTCATAGGCCCAGCCGTCGCGCCCCTTGCCGAACTGTTCCGGGTCGGCGGTATGGTAGTACTCATTCGTGCTGCGCTTCCAATAGCGCATGAACGGCACCGGCGGATCGTTGCTGATCGGCGTCTTGAAAGCAGCTTCCAGGGCCTTGGATTCCCGGTCGAGCGCCGGATTGACCACGCGGCCCTTGAACGGGTCAAAGGGCAGCCAAAGATCCGTATGCTTGTCGCCGATGCGCCCGCATCCCCATAGGACGATCTTTCCCCGGTTGATGGCCAAGCAGGCCCCGCCGCTTCCATCCTTGCGGTGCGCGATGATCTGCCCCGTTGTCAGGAATTCCATCTTCAGAACTTCCCGCGAATTGCAGGATTCCAAGGTCACGACACCGCCTTCATGATACCGGCGGGCGCCCATGCAGCCGCCTTTCACGTTTCGCAGGTATCCATCACCGTAGAACCGCCAGCTTTGATTCCATTTGCCGTGGCAGCCCCAGGGGATCAGATCCACGCCTGCCTGGTCCCTTGCCCCTCGGATGTCGGCGCACCAGCCTTTATCGCGGTTCGCAATGGAATAATGACGCAGCAGGAAATTATCCGGAATCCAGCAGCGCTTGAGGCTGTCGTTCCACCGTTCGCTGCCCCGGCAGTCAGATGGCCGCGGGCAATCGCCCAGGCGCAGCAATTTGCAATCCAGTTGCTGCAGCTTATTGATGATGTCGCCGGCGAACTTGCCAACGGCGCCGACCACCACGTTGGCCGCGTTCGCCACATCGCGCAGGCCCTGGGCCGCCACGTCGACCGCCGCCGCCGCCATACCGGCAACGCGGCTGCCGCATTGCAAAGCGTCCTTGGGCGACGGCAGGGAGATCTTCGGCTGAAACTTGACGGCCTGGACAAAGTCGATGGGTTGGGCCGTTCCCTGATTGACCTTGAGCGCAAGGTTGCGGATGTCCCCTGCCCCCATGGTGGTCTGCGAGGAAAAGCGCGCGCAAGGATGGGTCGAGCGGAACGAGACGTTGGTTTCCGTCAGGTCGCCGTCCAGGTTGAAATGGATCGAGTCCTTGAAACCCAGCGCTGCCGTCGACATGTCGAGCTTGATCTGATGGCTGAGCCCGGACGGGTTCAGTTCGTAGTGCAACGTGGTTTCGCTGCGCGCCAGATTTCCCAGCACGCCGAGCGGCAAACCGACATTGATCTCGGATTTGGAATCGAGCGTCAGTCCCGATTTGTTGTCGAGGTAGGCCGTGGTTTGCGAGAACGGGAGCCCCAGGGCATTGAGCTTGCCGGTGATCTTGAAACGGCTCGACGTATCCCGTTCCGCACTCAGGCTGGCGCTTTCCAACGACACCAGCCCCAAGTTGATCTTGCCCAACGTGAAGGGGTGATCGATCAGATAGGCAAAGAAGCTTTTCCCCATGGCGGCGCCGATGGCGGCGGCGGGCAGAACCTCAACCGGGTTGGCCGACGCCCAGGCCGGCTTGACCTTGGCCACGGCCGGTTCCTTCATACGCGTGCCGAAGAAGCTGTGATCGACCTCCAGCGTCACCTCGCCGCCCTTGAGAAAGTCCACCAGTTTGCCGCGGAACTTGGCGCCATGGATGAAGATCGGAGTCGACGACTTGATGGCGTCGAACACGACCTTCGGAATGCCCATCCGAGGGAAGACTTCGTCCGAGATCAGCTTGTCGATTTCCGTCTTGGTATCGGCCTCGACCAGGAATTCGCGCGCGCCCAACACATCGCCGCTGTCTGTTTGCGCCAAGAACCGGGTCTTGATCACTCGGCCCAAATCCCGTTCCAGTTCGAAATGGATGCGGTCCTTGGAAAACTCGATATCGATGTTTTCCTTGGCGCCCAGGAAATCGGTGTTCCCCGATACCTTGAAATGGGGCAGTTGCTTGATGTTGGCGACGATGTCGACTTTGGCATTCTGGACCTTGAGAATCGGCGGCAAGGTGATGTCGGCAAGATCGCCTTTCAAGATCAGGCCGTCCGACAAGGTCAGACGCAGGTCTGTCCCGCCCAGGCGCTTCTTGTTCCCGAACAAGGACATATAAGCGCCGCCGCCGACGCGCACGCCCATGGTATCCAGCGTATCGTCACGCCCGGGAATCTTGGCCCCCGGCGTGGCAAAGAAGATGACCGGATCGACGACGCTCAAGGTCGGCAGGGGCAGTTCATCCACGCGGATGATGTCGAAAATGCTGCGTTTGAGGATTTCCGTTTGGAGGTACTTGGCGGCGTCGCGGGATTTCTTGTCGGGCAGGACCTTGAGAACCTCATTGGCCATCGGCCCGCCCAGGACACCCTTGAAGTTGGCCTCCATCATTTCCAGCGACGTCCATTGGCTCAGCTCGCCTTTGACCTTGTAGGCGACAGCCAGTTTTTTCGGCAGCGGGATGGAGGTCGAGAAGTTGATGTTGACCAGGAAATCCGCATCCGCCGTCACCGTGCGGTCCTGTTTGCGGCCCAAACCGGTCACGATCGCCGAAGCCCCAACACCGAATTCGACGCTGCCTTCGGAATCAAATCCGATCAGGATCGCCGGGTTGCGGAAGGTATGATTCTTGGAAATGCCGAACGGCTGATGCCAATCGCCTTTCATGTTGGCGGCCAGCTTGAAACTGCCGGCCCAGGACACGGCGTCGAACGACGTATACAGGTCACCGCCAAACTTCAGCTTGTCGGACTTGCTCGGCGTGCTCAGGCGCGGCACGTCCAGGGTGATGTTACCGTTGACGCCAAGGCCCATCTGCAGCTTCGGCACGTCGACGAACAGGAAGCCTTCGGCACCGACACTGTCGATGGATACCAACTGACGCCATGGCTGGCCCTCGGGCAGCTTGAAATTGGGCAGGCGCGCGTCCAGGCGCGCTTCCAGGTTGCCGTCGAACACCCCCTTCAGGCTACCGGCCAGCAACAGCGGCCCGTCCACGGCCTTGAAGATGTTGACGTCGCGGGTCGCGACCTGGCGGACCGCCGACGGCAGGTTTTCTTCCGACAGGGCCGCGATCAAGGACACCCCGGCTCCGAACGGCAGGGTGCGTTTGTCGCCACCCGATTTCGGCATCAGTCCCTCGACCATGGACAGCAGGCCCGCCGGCAGGTCCCCGACGGGAACGTTCGACAGGTCCGCCGTGGAAATGGCGAACACCGATTCAGGCAGGGAGATCTGGGCCGCCCCTTCCAACACCTGCTTGAACTTGCTGGCCGGGCCCGAGTTCCCGACTAGGTCGGTGATCTTGAACGGATCGGCCTTGACCAGGGCAATGGGCTTGCCGCCGTGCAGGAAGATCGCCCCCTCGCCGCCGATGCCCAGCTTGTCGATGCGCACCTTGCCCCCCAGGCCGCCGGTGCCGATCCACAGATTGGCGAAACTCAGCTCGTTGATGCCCTTGAGCCCGCCGATCAGCGGCAGTTTGGCGACGTCGATCTTGCCGGGGATCGTGAACCGCAGTTCCGGGGCGGCATTGGACTTGAGGGTCAGAGAACTGACGGCCTCGAATTCCTGCTTGTCGAGCCGCGCCATGGTCGAAAGCGATGCATCCAACAGCGCCCGGCCCTCCGCCGTGCGCTCGATTGCGCCGCTCAGGGCCAGATTGTTCAGCCCCAGAAACGGCAGTCCGAAGGCCTTGTCCCAGTTGACGGTGGAAGTCGACCGCACGGCCAGCCGGAACGCCTTGCCGCCCGTGGTCTTTTCGATGTCGATGCCACCATCGAAGGCCAAGGCATGTCCCGGCAGGTTGAGGACCAGGTCACCGGCCATGCCGACGCGCAGCCTGACCTCGCCCGTCGATTGCCCCTTGATATCGGTGACCGGCGTCCCCTTGATCAGGAAAGACGGTGCGCCGAGGGTCAGCACCTTGTCGATGCCGGGCAGATTGATGGCCGGCAGGCGGGCTTCCAGATCGACCGCGGCGACGGCCTGTTTCAAGGCATCGCCGCTCAACCCTCGGCCGGTGCCGCCCGGCCGGGATGCCAGTACAATCGACGGCAGTACGCCGGCGACTTCCAGGGTGTCCTCCTTGACCCCGACAAAGGCCAGGGCCTTGGCCAGGGGGCTCTCGGCCTTGGGTTCGACAATGAAGCCCGCGCGCAGCCCCTGGGACGGCGGCAGCGCGCCGTCGCGCGACACCAGTTTGAGCGCCGCCGTGACACTGTCCGGATAGGCGTCGTTCTCAGGATACGCGTCTTTCTCGCCGGGCACGTAGACCAACGCCCCCCGAGTCAGCTTGGCGTTGTCCAAGGGCGTGCCGCGCACACCCGGAATGAAATCGGCGGCATCCACGCTTTCCGGCACCAGGGCGACGAAGGGTTTCTTATCCTTCTTGAAATCGAACACCGCCAGAGTCGTCTGGGAACCGCGCAACTGGACCGTGCCGGAAATCACTTCCGAGCCGATGCGGGCATCGGTCAGGGCGAGATCGCCGATCCCGGGCACCGACGTGCCGATCAGGTCCTGCACGGTGATGTCCGACGCCACCGCCAATTGCAGGCGAGGATCGGCCTTGTTCAGGTCGACGCTGCCCGTCAGGCGCAGACGGTCGCTGCCGCCCTCGACATCCAGACCGACCCCGTCCACCCGTGCCGCAAGCCGCAGGCTGCCCGCGAGGGCCAGTGGCGCCACCCCCGGCAGCGTGACCTGCATGTCGCCGGTGATGCGGGTTACCAGGGCGACCTTTCCATTCTCCGACAATCCCTGAATACGCAGCATGGGATCGTCAAAGGCGACCACATCACGGACACCCGGCAGGTTCACGGCCGGCAGTTTGGTTTCCAGGTCGACCTTTTGAACCAGCCCTGCGACGACCTCTTTGGCGCGGGTCTTGATGGCGCTGTTACCGCCACCGCCGCCGCCCGACACCAAGGATTTCAGCACCTCTACCGGCAACACGCCCGATAGTTTCAGTGGCTGCCCACCCCCGCTGCCGGTGAAGGCGAACAATTTCTTCAGGGCCGGCAGATCGCCGGGTTTGAGGAAGCTTTTCAGATTGAGCCCGGGGCGGAACGACGACCCGCCACCGCCGAAGGGACTGAGCAAGGGACCGACGGCGGTTCTCACCTTGTCGGGCAAAGCCGCCACATCGAAGGGCAGACGCAAGGATTTGTTATCGCCCGATTGACCGGGGATATAGGTGAACACGGCCTGCGGCAATGTCAGGCCGGCGATGGGCGACGATCCCAGGCCGGGAATGAATTCGGACGGCTTCAACCCGGCGGCGGATAGCGTCACCGCCCAGCGCCCTTCCGTGCGGAACGCGCCGACCGTGGTCTCGAAGCCCTTCAAGGCGATCTTGGCGACCAGATAATCCGTGTCCCGCTCGACCTCTTTCAGGTTGAGATCGCCGATCACCGGAATGTCCACGCCGAGCAGACTGGACAGGGTCTGTTCACCCGAGAACTTGAGCCTGAAATCACGCGGCGATCCCGGCAAGGGCAACGAGGCTTCGATAAGAGCCTTTCGTCCGCCCGGGTCGAGGGCCGAGCCCGCGAAGGTCAGCCGCCGCTTGCCCCCCTCCATCGGCTCGGTGGTGAAGGATCCGTCGCCTTCATAGACGCGCCCCGGTCCCGGCAGGGTAAAGCGGATCGAGGTATCGACGCGCGTGGTCAATCCCGTGTCGCTTCCCTTCAGGGCGAGAACCGGGCGCGACGGGAAATTGATGGCCACGGGGCCGATCTTGTTGAAACTCAGGGTCGGCAGGGTCGCCGTCAGATCGATGGCGGCGATCAGGTCCTTCCCCGACGCCGTGAAGGGATTGGCGTTGAATCGGCCTTCGATCTCGAGCGGGTCCGTCAGGCGGATGCCCAGCCCGCCCAGCAGGTCCGCCAACTGGCCGCCTTGCTTCGGCCGCGCCATCAGTTCGGCATTGAATCCGTCGCCGACCTTGGCCAGGTCGAAACGCCCGACGAGTTCTGCCGGGAACCCGGTTTCGGACAAGGTCTCCTTGCGGCCCTGGGGCAGGTACAGGAAGGTCGTGCGTTCAAGCGTCGCCGCGTCCAGGGCCGTGCCGGCCAAGGCGGGCAGAATCTGGGCTGCATCCAGGTCTGCCGCAACCACGGCCAGGGCCGGTTTCTTATCGCGGGCGAAATCAAAAGCCGTGGCCTGGAACGTCGCGCCCTTGACCATGATCTCACCGCTGACCAGCCCGGCGCGGATGGCGGCCTTGGTCAGTGCCACATCCGACAGGCCGGGCACGTTCAAGCCCATGACATTGGCCAGCGTCAATCCCTCGCCGTCCAGGGCCAGCGCCAGATCCGCCTTGCGTCCCCCGCCCGTGGCCAGCGATCCGGACAGGGTCAACTGCCCCGCCACATTGTTCAGCCGCCCGGTGCCGTTGACCGCCGCCGCCAGATTGCGGCCCGCATCCAGGGTGAGCGTGATTTCATGATCCATGTTGCCCGACGTGGGCGTGCCCGGCAGGACGAAATCGAAGGCGCCGGTGATTGCCGTGGTAAGCGCCGCGCCGTTCGCGCCCTCGCCGCCCGTCAGCTTTATCTGGGCCGCCCGTGACGACAGATAGTCACCAACCCCCGGCAGCTTGATCGCCGGAACCGGAATGGTGAGGTCCGTTTTCTGGATGATCTTGGCGACAACCGTCCCGGCCAGTTTCTTGGCCTTGGCCGCCGCCCCGCCGGACCCACCGCTTTTCCCCTTGGGCAGTTTGTCGCGGATGAAGGCAAGCGCCTCGCCCGGCATGACCGCCTTCAGCTTGAACGGTTTGCCGCCACCGCCGGCGCCCAGTTTGGTCAGCAAGTCGGACAGCTTGCCCAATTTGGTGGGATCAACGGCCGACACCAGGTTCAGGCCGGGTAGCAGCCTGCTGCCGCCCGACGGCCCGGACAGCCTGCCCGCCAGATGCCTGATCCCCTCCGGCAGTTTGTCCAGGGCCAGGCCGTCCCCACCGCCGCCGCCGAGTGTCGGCAGATAAGCGAACACAAGATCACCCAAGCGAACATCCGCCAGTGGCGTTGCCCCCAGGCCGGGAATCACCGACAGACCGGGCAGGTCCGAGACCTCCATCGTCATCAGCCGAGCCAGGGGGTTGCCGCCGCCGCCACCGCCACCAAGGGCCGCGAGGTTGACCGTGAACTTCGTGTCGCCCAGCGCCAGGGTCCCCTGGACATGACCCAAGGACAATTTCGCTTCGGCCAGGCGCAGGCTGCCGATGCCGGGCACTTCCGTGCCCAGTAGGTCCGACAGGGTCAGGCCGTTGTCGATGGAAACCGAGAAATCCTTGGCCTTGGCCAGGTTCTTGAAATCAAGCGGAGCTTCCGCCGTCAGGTGCAGTTTGGAGGCAGCCTCGATATCGACCGTGGCCATGCGCTGGGCGCCCTGCCCGGTTATGCGGGCGTCGACCTGTACCTGCTCATCACGCCCGACGATGGGAATGGTAAAGGTGCCCCCGGATTTCAGGGCCAGTTCCATGGCCCCGGCCGCGTCACTGGTCAGCGCCAGTTCCGTCACGTCCGACAACTTGAACAGGTTTTCCAGCCCCGGCAGGGTCAATCGCGGCAGTTGCGCCTTCAAGGACAATCCGGCCAGGACCTTGGGTGCCCGCCCCCCGGCAACTGCCTTGACCACGGCAGCGGGAATATCGCCCGATAGAAAGGCCGTCTCCGTTATGGGCACGCCGAGACGCCGGGCCAATCGCGCCAAGGGGTCGTCACCGTCGAACGACAGACGGCTGAGGAACGAAATCCCCGGCTTGAGAACGATGCTGCCGCCTTCCAGCGTTTTCTTCAAGGACTGGGCCATGGCGGTCGGCAGGCTGTCGATCGCCTCCACGCCACTGCCGGGCCCGGCAATGAGGATCGCCGTCTCCGGTAACTCCAGACCGGCCAGGGGCGTGCGGTTCAATCCCGGCAGATAGGCCGCCGGGCGTACCCCGCGACTGACATCGATCACGGCCAGACGGGCATCCGGCTTATCGACGATGGTGATGGTGGACCGGGCATTGCCCTGGCCCAAGGCGCCGGAAATGACCTTGCGGCTCAGATAGACGTCCTGAATTTCCAAATCCGCCAGACCCGGCACCTGGAGGCGTGACAGATCTCCCAACCGGAAACCACCGGCCAGTGCCAAGCTCAGGTCAACCGGACGCTTGTTGCGGATGGCTCCCGTCAGGGTGACCCGCTGACCGCCTCGAATATCCTCGCCTTGGGCATCGACCTCGTCACCCTGCCAACGGAATGCGCCGTCGGACCGGGCCGCGGCGGCGAATTCGAAATAGCGCGGCGCCTTGGCCCCCGGCAACGTCAAGGTGCCGCCGAAATCCAACCCTGCGGAAACCTTGCCCGACGATCCGCCCTCGAAGACGAACTCCGCCCGGTCGGCAAGACGGAACAGGTTGCTTAGACCGACCCCCTCCAATCCCGACACTTCACCCCGCAGGCGCAGGGTCGCCAGGACGCGCTTCAGCCGTCCGCGCGCATCGCCACTGCGCCAAGCCTCGGCTGCGGACTCATCGGGTTCGTCGAACACCAGGGGATCGATCTGGCCGACGATCTTGATACCGCCCTCGTTCGCCCGCCCTTGACGGAACAGCGACAGCAAGGTGGAAAACGGATGCTTTTCGGCGAAGCCCGAGGCCTGAAACAGATTCATCCCCGGCTTGGCGCTGCTCAGATCCTTGTCCGTAAAAAACTCCTCGAACAGAGTTCGGAACGGCTTCGGCAGATCCGACAGTTTGGGCGGCCCCCGCCCCTTGGGCACGTACAGGAACACGGCGCGTCCTGTCTCGACCTGGCCCAGATCCCCCAGGACACTTTTAGGCACCAGCATCTCAATCCCGGCGCCATCGACGGACAAGGCCACATAGGCCGCGTCATTGTTGGTGACGGGCCCGATCACCAGCTTCGCCGGCTGCCCGCGGATGATCGTATCGACCGACACGGCGCGGCCCGTGGTCAGCTTCGGTACATTGCCAAGTTTGATCTCATCGAACCCGGGAATGTCCAGACCCGCGACGGCTTCCAGGGTATTGCCGTCCAGCTTAAATAGATCTTTTCCGTCTTCCTCGTCCAATTCACCGGCAATGGGAATTCGCTCGCCCGAACGCTCACCATAACCTTCGGCCCGCAGCTTGGGCACATAGGCATCGTCCAACGAAAACAAAAAGTCGATCTCTTTGGCCTGGGCGCCGTCGACCTTGATGTTGCGCAGGTCGCGCGGGCCCGCCTTGGCGGTCATGCGGAATACGGGCTCGCCATCGCCCGACACGGCGTCGAAATCAAGCCTCCCAGCGGCCTTGACCTTGCGCGCGCCGAACCCGAACCGGGCCGCTGCCGTTCCCGTCATGTCCAGCCGCCCGTTGCTGTCCGGTGCGATCGTCAATGCCAGATCGGCGGCGTCCACATAACGTCCGATCTTCGGCGGCCGAAATCCTTCCAGGTTGAACGTCAGCTTGATGTCGTCATCCGTGACGTCCGGCTTTGCCGGCTTCACGCTAAGCCCGACCAGGCGGCGGAACATGCGATAGCTGAGGTGCCCCTGCACCAGGACTTCCTTTTCCTTGAAGTCGAGGGCCTTATCCAGATTGTCCAGGAACGAATTTTCACGGATGACCAGCCGGGCAAAGATCATGCCGCCCGCGGGCAGATCCATGGCACGGCGTTTGGCGGTGATGAACTTTTTCAGATAGCGCGTTGTCGCGGGGGGGATACTCAGCTTGGACAAGCGGGTCTCGCGGGCTTCCGAACTGTAGATCAGCACGGCGTCCTTGAGCACCAGATCGATGGCGCCGGACCGGCCGGCTGCGTCGGCGAACAGCCGGAGCGGCAAGCTCTCGCGCTTGTGAAGGAAATGATAACTCCCCTTGACCGTGTCATCGCCCTGCCCCGACGCGGTAGGCGACGGCGGCGCGGGGGCATCCAAGGGCCGGCTTTCCACCTTGTCCACGGGCGCCGGGGTCGGGGCGCCGGGGACGCCGGGCTGGGTTTGTGGGGGCGTCTGCTGATCCGATGCGGCCGGAGACGGCGTCGTGTTGTCGTCTTGCGCCCCTTCGGGCAAATGAAAAAATTCGAGCTCGCCCTTGTTGCCGGACAACTTAAGGGTCCGCGCCTTGCCGTCCTGACCCAGGCGGTCCAGATCCAGTCCCTTGAACAGGCCGGACTTCTTGAACGCCTTGGTGATCTCCTGTTGCAGTTCGGATTCAACCGACGACGGTGCCCCGGCATCCGGCGCCGCAACCTTGGGTGCCTCGACCGTGGGCGCCGTGACGCTGGGTGCGGCAAGGGCCGGCGCACCGGATTCCTGGGTTTGCGCCTGGGACAGATCGGTCGGAAAGACCGCCAGGAACCCAGCCGCCCCCAATGCCGCCACGATGGTCAATGCGCGTGTTCGAGACCGGACCTGTCCGTCCCTGCGCGCGGCGTTGTTACGCATGCCGCAATCCTTACACCGACCACTCAGTTGAAATAGAAGTACCGCAACAGTTCCGGGAAAAATCCGTCCTCATACGTGTTGAGGAACCCGTTCCCGTCGTTTGCCAACAGGCGATCGAAATCACCGTCTTTATCGTCGTCTGAGAACTTGAGGTCGCCCGCGCGAAACTCGCGGTAAAGGTCGGAATAGGAAAGACCGACCAACGCCTTGGTCAGATTGCTGGTCGGGTCGAACCAGTTTCGGAACCTTTGACGCAACTGGCGCATGATATCGCCGTCCGTCTTCACCCCTTGTTCCCCGGCGGCGGCGTCCACGTTTTCCCGGTCGTCCAGGGTTTCAGCCAAGCGCGGCGTGATCAGGAAGATCAGCGAGGTGTCTTCCGTCGTCGATGTCTTCGAACTGAAGAAGTACTGCAACAGCGGCACGCGGCCCAGAACCGGCACGTCGTCCGACGACTTCGATTTTTCCTCTTCCGTGCCGCCCCCCAAGACCAGGGTCTGGCCGATCGACAGGATGGCCGTGCTGCTCAGGCGGTTCTTCAACGTCGGGATGACGCGGTTGAAGGTGACGCTGGATGTCGATGTGGTGAAGGTATCGAACTCGGCCTTGGTTTCCAGACGCACCCTGCCGCCGTCGAGAATTTCCGGCGTCACCTCGAAGGAAATGCCGACTTCCTTGTCGAAGGAATCCGCGCCATCACCGTCCACGGAATAGGTCACTTCCTGCCCCAGGAAAAAGCTGCCTGTCTCCCCTTCCAGCACGGTAATCGACGGCCGGGCCAGAACCTCGGTGCGGTTGTCCGTGTTGTTGGCGATGTTCAGACTGTAATCAATGGAGCTTTGGGAATTGGTGCCCAAGGCGATCTTGAACGCCTTTTGAATCCGTTTGGTCGCGGTGCTGCCCGACGTGCCACTGTCCTGGGTGAACTGGAACACATCACCGCTGAAACTCGCCTGAAGCTGGGAGATCAGATTGACGCCCCGCCGTTCGGACAGGGACGAGGCCTGGCGAATGATGATCGCATCGACGACCAGCATGCCCGGCAGTTTCTTCAATTCTTCGGGCTTTTCCTCAGATTCGGCCGCACTCTGTTGCCCCGTGGCCGCACCTGACGTACTGCCCGGGGACTTGCTGGACGGCGCTCCGGCCGGCGCCTTGCCGCCGAAGAATTGCGCCTGCTGGATATGCCCGCCGCCGCGAATGGCGGCGTTTTTCAGGGCATTGTCGTGGAATCCCTGCCACTGCTGCACCCGCATGCTCAGACGCCGGGCCTCTTGTTCAGAGACAAGGTCTCTATATTTTTCGACGAACTTGTCGGCGTCTTCGCGGTCGTTCAGGGCCGCATTGACCACGGCGCGGGCGCGCACGTTCTCAACCGTCTCGCCGGTCAGTTCGGCGGCCCGGTTCAGGAATGCCTCGGCGGCGGCGGCATCGAAATCCAGATAACTGGCTTCGGCCAAGGCCTCGAAGATTTCAGGCGAGTCATCCTTGATCAACGCCGCCTCGCCCAGCCAGCGCAGGGCCTCGCCGTGTTCCCCGCGGCGCATGTGCCACAGGCCCAGCCGATAAGCCGACGGCCAATGGCGCAGATCGTTGTTCAACGCGGCGATATACCCGGACTGGGCCAATTCGCTCACCCTTGCCCCTTCGCTGCGGCTGCGCAGTTCGTAGACATAGGCGTTGAGGAAATGCAGGTCCGAGTCGGTCGGCGCCAGGTTGAGCGCCTGATTAAGAATGAAATTGGCTTCCGGAAGCGCCCCCCGACGGATGGCGTCCAGCGCTTTCCACAAGGGCTTTTCGTAATCGTTCTCGGTCAGTTTCAGGTGCGTTTTCGGCTTGGCCTCTGCCGATTCCGCGCCGCCAATCCCCGTGGCAAGCCGCGGTTCAACCCCGGACATCTGCATGCACCCGCCAAGCATGGACACGCCGACCATGGCGGCAACCAATGTGTTCTTATTCATTTTGGATACGCTCCGCACTGGATGCCGACTTACTTCGCGCTGCCGGGAAGGACAGTGACGTCGTTACCCAACTTGGCCGCACGGAATCCGACGGGCACCCAGCGGCCCCGCTCTTCATCCAGGACCCAACTGCGGCCCGTTTTGCTGTCGATCATCATCGTGCCGTTGACCGTCCGCGGCCCCTTGTCCGCGTCGATATCGCGCTTGATGTTGACGATGCGGTAACGCCCTTCGTCATCATCGGCCCAGGCCGGATCAGCCGTCCAGATTGCTACGGCCAACGCCATCATGGTCGCTGCGATAAACTTCATGCCGATTTACCCCCTTGTTAGAGAACTTTTTTTCAAGAACCGCGCAGACGCGATTCACGGCCCGAAGACGGCATGTTCCGGACCGATCAGGGCAAAGCATATTTGTTTTCCCTCACGGATGTTTGACTGAGCGTCTCAAACTTCTTGATCACCGCCCCGGGCGGAGGATACCTTTTCAACCATGCAGAGAGCGGGACGCCCGCCCACCAAACGGGAGCTCGCGCCATGACAGAGACGGACCGGCCCCCTATCGGGATGAAAAAGTCCCACCGGTAAAATCGGCCATGAACGCGATCAGCAAATCCCAATTTTCGACGACCCGCCTGCCTGCCGACCAACGGTTCGATGTCTGGCGGGAAAGCATTTCTGCCCTGTTCGATGTCACGCCATCGTCCCGCTCGGCCGCGGACGGCTTTGATGCCTCACTGACCAGTTTTCTCCTGAACGATCAGATCATGTTCAGCCGCTGCGAAACGAAGGCACAGCGGTTCGAACGGGATTCCCTTCGGGCATCCAAGGACGGATTGGATCATTTTCTGATTCAGACCCATCTAGAGGGCGGTCAGGAAGTGCGCCGCGGGCGACACCATTCCGAAGCCGCCGTCGGCGACCTGCTGATCATCGACCTGGCGGAACGCCACATGTCGGAAACATCTGATTTCTCGCATCTGACCCTGGTCGTGCCGCGACCGCTCCTCGCCCCCTACCTGCGCCGACCGGACAGCCAGCAATGCCGCGTCCTCAAGGGCGCCGATCCCTTGACCGCCATGGCCGTCAATCACCTGAAAATGCTGTTTTCCATGTCCGACGGCCTGACCGAGGAAAGCGCGGCCCTGTCGGTCGAACCGACACTGGCGCTGATGGCAAGCGCCCTGAACGGTTCCGCGGACGATGTGGAAAACGCCGCCGCTGCCGCCGCCGCCAGTCTTCTGCATCGGGCAAAGACCGAGATCGAGCGCAATCTGGCATCTGCCGAGCTGTCGGTTTCAACCTTGTGCAGCGCCGTCGGATTGTCCCGGGCCGGACTTTACCGCCTGTTCGCCCCTTATGGCGGCGTCCGGGCCTATATCCAGGACCGGCGCCTTCGCCGCGCGGCCGCGGACCTGGTTTCGCCCCGCCACCAGCAAAAATATGTTTACGACATTGCGTTCAATTGGGGCTTCGCCAGCGAGGCCCATTTCTCCCGCGCCTTCAAGGCCCGGTTCGGCATGTCGCCCAAGGACGCCCGTGAATTGGGCCGTACCGGCGTCCACTTGGATACGCAGATTTCCGACACGCCGCAGATCGGTGATCGCGACTACGAAATCTGGCTGTCGCAAACGCTCAAGATCTAACGGGCGTCGCAAACGCGTCCCGACTGATTCCATGAGTTGCCCCCTGGTTGTTGGCTCCCACGGCTTGTCGAAACGAACCGGTCACTGAATTGCGCGCCTGAGGCGCCGCCAGGCTGGCAGGGCATGACGAAAAGGAGCCCTCAGCTTGGCTGAGGACTCCTTCCGCGGACTTAAAAATATTTGCCGAGCGGCGACATGGATTGACGCCGCCTCCCGACGGTCGATGTCACCCGTCAGGAAATGGTCTGCACGAACTCGTTGTTACCGTCCTGAATGACCCGATGCAGGAAGTGACGGTTCAGCTGATCGCCGGATTCGTTGAAATCGCAATCGGCTCCGGCGCCGACATAGGCGACCTTTTCACCGGCGCGGATCAGTTTCAGCGCCTCCAGGCCGTCGCCGGTCAGGGCACCCGGCGGGTTGGCGATTTCCGGAACCATCTTGGTCCAGGTCGCGCTGACGTCCGTGCCGGCCTTTTCCATGGCCAAAGCCGCCACCCACATCTGGTCGAAGGCATTGCCCGCAAACAGGAACACGGTGTCTTCCGGCTCGCCCATCATCTTGATGAACTTCTTGTAGTTGGGGCTGGTCAGCGGCGGAGCCGGTTGATAGTGATCGATGCCCTCCGCCACTTCGGGGCCGACGTTCTTAAGGAAGCGACCGTTGGCGTCGCCGGCGATGGACAGGGTGCAAACCTTGCTGTCGAAGCCGCCGCGGTAGACCTCTTTCATGATCGACGTGAAGTCGGTCAACAGGCCGGGGATGAATACTGCGTCGGGCTCGCCGCCGAACACCTTTTCCACCTCGGCCCGATAGGACGGCTGCTCCGGCAGGTAGGTCAGGTTCTGCACCACCTTGCCGCCGCCTTTTTCGAACTCCGCAATGAACGGGTCGATCATCGGCATGATGAAGGGATTCTGCTGGGCCAGAACGGCAATGTTCTTATAACCGCGCTGTTTCATGATCTTGGCGCCGGCCGGGCCCCACTGGGTCGACTTGGCCTGGAACCGCCAGATCAAACCGCCGTGGTCTTGTTCCGTCACCGGGTTGGCCGCGCAGCTGACCATCATCACCTTCTTGGCGTCGATCAGAAGCTGCTTGGACGCCATGGCGATGGGGCTGCCCCAATAACCGATGATGCAGCTGACGTCGTTGAGCTCCAGAAGCTTCTTGGTCGCCACCGCGCCGGCGGTCGGGCTGGTCTCCGAATCCTCGATGATCAATTCCACGGGCCGACCGCCAAGCAGTCCACCGGCGTCGTTGATCGTCTTGACGACCAGCTTGGCTGCTTTCTCCATCTCGGGCCCGTAAGCGCCGGTCGCCCCGGTGAAGGGAATCACCATGCCGATCTTGATCGGTCCGCTGGCGGCGCGCGCGCTGCGGATGAAGGGGGCGGCGAGCGTCAAGGCCCCGGCGGCAACGCCGGTGGACAGAAGGCGGCGGCGGGTAAGACCGTTCTGCGGTTTTGCGTTTCGGGTCATGCAATTACTCCTTGGGAATGGGATGAAGGGTTTCGGTCCGCCGTGGCAGGCTTTGCGGCAGAACCATCGTGTCATCGCCGTCGGCGTCGCGGCGGGGGGAGTCTCCGTCGGTCCTCGCCGGGGCCAGACGGAATTCGGGAAGCAGGCCCTGGGGCCGGAAAATCAACAGCGCGATCAGCCCGGCGCCGATCAGGATCAGACGCACGGCCGCAACCTGGGCATTGTCGAGGAACGGGATCACGTCCTTGAGGAATCGCGTTGCCTCCAACAGCACCATGATGGAACAGGCCCCCAGGATCAGTCCGCGTTGCGAGCCGCGCCCGCCGGCGATCACTGCCATGAAGGCATAGGCCGTCAGGATCGGGGTGAACTGGCTGGGGTCGATGTAGGAGAACTGAAATGCCTGCAGCGATCCGGCGATCCCGGTCACCGCGCCGCCCAGGGCAAAGGCCTTGGCGCGCAGCAACAGCACGTTCTTGCCCAAGCTGGCCGCGACCAGGTCGTCGTCGCGCACGGCCCGCAGCGCCCGGCCGAAGGGCGAACGCGCCGATTTATCCAACGCCAGGAATACCACCAGCACGATGACCAGGCTGAACACCATGTAGAAGGTTTCATAATTGGCCTCCCCGATGACACCGACGAATGGGCGGGGAATGCCGGGCAGGCCCATGGCGCCGCCGGTCAGCCAGCTTTCATTGAGCGTGACCAGGCGCACGATTTCGCCGAAACCAAGGGTGACGATGGCGAGATAATCCTCGGACAATCGCATGGAAATGAGCGACAACAGGGCTCCGGCCGCGGAACAGGCAACGATGGCCATCGCCATGGCCGCAAATGTGCTCCATCCGGCCAAGGTCAGGATCGCCGTGACATAGGCCCCCAGCGCCACGAACCCGGCGAGACCAAAGTTGACCATGCCGCACATGCCCCATTGGATGTTCAGCGCCATGGCGATCAGCGCGGCAATCGACACCAGGGTCAGGATCGTTGTCAGGTAACCAATCATTTGCGGATCTCCAGGCGGCCGAACAAGCCGTTCGGGCGAAACAACAGGACCAGGGCAATGGCCGCGAAGGCGACGCCGGCGCGGTAGTTGGGATCGACCACCAGGGTTGCCAGCTCGCCGATCACGCCCAAACCGATGGCGCCGACCACCGCGCCCACGGGGCTGCCCAGGCCGCCGACCACGGCGGCGGCAAAGCAGACGATGATGTAGTTCCAGCCCAATTGCGGGTCGATCGCCCGGTCGAGGCCGATCAGAATGCCTGCGGCGGCGGTCAGGGCGCCGGCCAGCAGCCACGTGAGGCTGACCACGCGCGTCGCCTCGATGCCGCGGGCGGCCGCCAACGTCGGATTGTCGGACATGGCGCGCATGGCGCGGCCAAGCGGCGAATGGATGAGGATCACATAGACCAACACCATGGCGCCGATGCTGACGCCGGCGGTGAGGATCTGTTCGAAATTGATGCGCACCCCCATGACACGGTAGGGCCGCGTCAGGGCCATATCGAAATTGCGCGCTTCATTGCCGAACATCAGCCGGCAAAGGTTTTCCAGCACGAAGGACAATCCCATGCTGGCGACCAGCAGGGTAATCGGCCCGCGGTCCCGCAGGGGCCGAAACACGGCCGCGTCGCAGGCCAGTGCGACCAGGGGAAACAGCACCACGGTAAACAACGCCGCCGCGACGAGGGGCACGCCGCCATAGAAGTTCAGCACCCAGGCAAGATAGGCCGCCGCCGTCAGCATGGCGCCGATGGCGAAGTTGGGAAACCGCAGGATGCCGAACGTGAGCGACAGCGCGAGGGCCGGCAGCGCGACGATCAGTCCGGTCACCAGTCCGTTAACGAGCAGTTGTGCCATGTTTCATGCTTCTCCAAGGAACAGTTGCGCCAGATCGTCGCGCGCCTTCAGATCGGTCGCCGGCGCCAAACGGCGCACGGCCCCATTGACCAGGACCAGGACCCGGTCGGAAACGGGCAGCGCCGCCGCCACGTTTTGTTCAACCAGAATGACCGTGGTCCCCTGGGCGTTGACCGTTTGCACGGCCTCGAATATCTCGCCGGCCAGGCGCGGCGACAGACCGGCCGATGGTTCGTCCAGCAACAGAACGTCAGGCGCCGAAATCAGGGCGCAGGCGAAGGCCAGCATCTGGCGCTGTCCGCCCGACAGTGTCCCTGCCTGGACACCCAGCCGCCCGGCCACGTCCGGAAACATCCCGAGCACCCGATCGCGTTCGCTTTGCGCCACGCCGCCACGCAGGCCGATGAACTCGGTCGCCAGACGTAGGTTCTCGCCCACGGTCATGTTGCGGAAGACATTGAATTCCTGCGGCACGTAGGCCAGGCCGGCGGCGATCCGCTGAGCCGTCTTCAGATGCGTGACGTCGCGCCCGAACAGGCTGATCCGGCCTTCGCGCACCGGCACGATGCCGGCCAGCACCTTGATCAACGACGACTTGCCCGATCCATTGGGTCCGATGATGGTGAACACCTCGCCGGGCCGAACGTCGAACGTAATGCCGTTGAGGATGTCGTCGCCGCCGTATCCGGCGCGCAAATTCTCGACGCTTATCGGGATGGCGCTCACAGCACACCCCCTAGATAGGCTTCGACCACACGGGGGTCGGATGTGACGTCTTCGAACGAACCGGAAACCAGGGAGCGACCTTCGGCCATGACGACGACGCGGTCGCTCAAGGCCCGCACCATGTCCATGTTGTGCTCGACCAGGGCGAAGGTCATGCCCTCGCTCTTGAGTTCCAGAATGACGTCAATCAGCGTGTTGACCATGGGCGGTGCGACGCCCGCCGCCGGTTCGTCCAGCAGCACCGCGCGTGGGCGCAGCATCAGCGCGCGCACCAATTCCAAAAGCTTCTTCTGCCCACCGGAAAGAGCGTTGGCCGTGTTGCCGGCCAGCCGATCGAGACCGACCCGCCGCAACAACGCCATGGCGCGCTCCATGGCGGCATCCTGGGCCCGGCGCACGGATCCGGCCTGAAACAGGGGGCGAAAGAAACTGTCATCGTGCTGCGTCGCGTCGGCGAGCAGAAGATTCTCGACCAGGGTCAGGCTGGACAGTTCGCGGGAGATCTGGAAAGTGCGAGCAAGCCCCCGCGACGCCAGGATGTGCGGCTTGGCCCCGGTGACGTCTGCGCCCAAGAAGGTGACCGTCCCACCGTCCGGTGTCTGGGCCCCCGCGACACAGTTCAACAGGGTCGACTTGCCCGCCCCATTGGGACCGATAACCGCGGTAATCGCGCCCTCGGCAATGTCCAGAGAACAGCCGTCGAGGGCGGCAACGCCGCCGTAATGTTTCTTCAAATCCGTAATGGCTAACACCGATAGGTCCCCAAGAATCAATCCCATTCGGCAGCCGTGCAGCAACGGCCACCGGTGTGAAAACACCGCCTTTGGATGATTCTTGTCCCCAAGGAGCCGGCTTTGCCGGTGGCCTCCTGTCGTCGTCTGCGCCGATCATTGGTGTCGGCGCTTAAGCGGGCATGCCCGCCGGTTCTAAGTCTAGCCGGCGTACGTGGGCGCGCCTTTCGCCCGAAGCCACAGGCGCACCAAGTGGCGCCGGTCTTCGGGATTGTCGAAATCCTCAAATTGGGTTCGGCTGTGGCCAATCACCTTATTGTTCACGTACTGGAACTGCCCTGCCTCCATCGTAAAACGAAATTGCAGGGCGTCATCGGAAAAGACGTCTTCCAACGCATTGATGGCGCGCCGGGTCTCGTCGTCCATGTCGGTTCCGGTCATTGCGTAGCCGTTGTGCATCTGATGAATGCCAAGCCGCGCCTTCAACTTTCCGTCGTTCTCAAACACCGGCGCCGAGATCGTTTCCGCGTCGTTCGCTTCGTGTTCGCGCTGGCGGTCGAAGATGAAGGGTTCGTACAACCGGGCGAGCGCATCCGGGTGGCGGTCGAGGATGGCGTTGTGCGCCGTCTCGAAACTCATGACCCGGCTGACGCCGCCGCTCTTGGCGGGCTTCAGGCACAGCAGGCCGACGAAGTCGGGCAGCGGATCGTTGTAGGAATTGTCGTTGTGGAAGGTCAGGTCGATGTTGGTCTTGTCCGGCCGCACCCCCGACCCGGGCAGTGCCTGTTTTCCCGTGTCGTGCACATCGTAGACCATGGTCCCGTCCAGTTTCTGCGCCACGGGCCGACACATCATGCAGGACAGAAGCCAATAGAGCGCCTTGGCCGTGTCCTTATCCAATCTGTCCATCGGCAGGCGGTCGACGAGGGCGAATCCGCAGCCGGATACCAAGTTGTCGTGCACCCGGGTCATCAGGTCACGGCAATGCGGTAAATCGAAGTCGTCAGGCCGCAGGTCCTCAACCTCACCCTTTCGGATCTTGAGGGTTTCGGTCAGTCCGGCGATCTCGTCCAGGCAAGCGGCATCGATGGTATAGCGCCAATCCTGTTCGTTCAAATCGTCGGCCTGCCACACCAGGGGGCCGGAAAGTTTGTTCGTCAGCAGGGTATGTTCGGAGGACATGCGTGATCATCTCGGTTAGTGGGCACGCGGCGGGTGCTGCGTTTCTTGAACAAACCATGTCGCATTGATGAGCATAATACTATTTAATTGTTTTTATCCCAATCATAATGAGTTGTTATATCCATGCTCACACTGAATATCGACCTGCCGCTCTTGCGCACCTTCGCGGTCACCGTGGAAACAGGCAGCGTCACGGAAGCCGCAAAACGCTTGAACCTGACACAACCGGCGATCAGTCAACAATTGCGCCGCCTTGAGGAACGATTGGGAAAGAGCCTGTTTGAAACCTCTCAACGGCCGAAGAAACTGACCGCCGATGGTGAACTTCTGCATGGATACGCCCTGGGCATCCTGCGCCTTCACGACGAGGCCTTGACCCGGCTGACGCAACCGGAGATCTCGGGGCGCATTGTCCTGGGCACGCCGGACCTTTACGCCAGTTTTTTCCTGCCCGACATCCTGGCGGACTTCGGGCGGGCCCACCCAACGGTGCAGATCGACCTGCGCTGCGCGCTCAGCCTTCCCCTGCTGCGTGGATTCGAAGCAGGCGATATCGATCTTGTCCTCGCAACCCAAATGCCCGGCAATGCCGAGGGCCGGTTTATCCGTTCGGAGCGGCTTTATTTCGTCACCGGTGAGAGTTCGGCGGCCCACAAGAAGACTCCGCTGCCGCTGGCCATGCTGCCGCCGGGAAACCTCTACCGCGATCACGCTTTGCAGGCCCTGGAGGCACATGGCCGGCCCTGGCGGATCGCCTGTGAAAGCGAAAGCATCGCCGGCCTGCTGGCCGCCGTGCAGGCCGGACTGGCCGTCACCGTGCTGACCGCCCCAGCCATCGGCCCCGGCTTGAGGGCCTGCACGGGCTTCGACGGCATGCCGTATCTGCCATCCGTTGATCTGGTGCTCTATTCCGGGGGCATCAGAAAGGACTCGACGGCCGGACAATTCGCCGACTATCTGATCAAACGACTGACCTGGGGAAAGTGACCGCTTTCCCCGCCCCATCCGCCGTTCCTAGCACGCCCCGCCAACAGAGGCCCCAAGCGATGCCTGCCCTGACCCGCGATACAATCGCCCGTCAGATCGCCAGGTATTGTTGGCGCAGGTCGGCGTTATCCAGAACTTCCTTGGCCAAGCCGTCGAACACCACCTTCCCCATATCGAGAATGATCGCGCGGTCCGCTAGGTGCAGCGCGGCGATGGCGTTCTGTTCGACGATGATCGTGGTCATGCCGTGGGATTTGATCTCTTCCAGGGTTCGCTCGATCTCCTGAACGATGACCGGCGCCAGACCTTCGTAGGGCTCGTCCAGGAGCAGCAGCTTCACATCCCGTGCCAAGGCCCGGCTGATGGCCAGCATCTGCTGTTCGCCACCGGACAATGTCGTGCCTTCCTGTTCGCGGCGTTCGCCCAAACGGGGAAACAGCTCGTAAATGCGCTCAATCGACCAGCCGATCGGCGGCGCGATCTGGGCCAGGGTGAGGTTTTCTTCCACCGTCAGGCCCTGAATGATCCGCCGGTCTTCGGGCACCAGGCCAATGCCGTTGCGCGAGGCTTCATGGGCCCGCATGCTGTGCAGCGGCTTATGATCAAGCCAGATTTCCCCGTGCTTGAGAGCCGGGTCGTCGAGCCGCGCAATGGCGCGGAGCGTCGATGTCTTGCCGGCCCCGTTGCGCCCCAAAAGGGCGACGATCTCGCCCTCGCGGATGTCGAATGACACACCCTGAACGATATAGCTTTCCCCGTAATAGGCATGAATATCCCAGCAGGAGAAATAGGCGGGCGCGCCCCCCTTCGCGGTCACCGGCGGCACGCCCGGCGCGGTGCCCCCCTTGAAACCGCCGTTTTCGAGCAGCGTCTGTTCCTCAGCGCCCTTGTCCATACGAGACTCCCGTTCGTCTATCTGGTTCATAGATGCGCTCCACCAAGATAGGCTTCCTGCACTTTCGGATTCCCCTTGATGTTTTCGGGGGTATCCTCGGCAATAACCGCGCCCTGAGCCAGCACCGATATCTTCTCGGCCAGGGAGAACACCACATGCATGTCGTGTTCAATGACCACCATGGTCACCCCGCGCTCGGCAATCCGTTTCATCAGATCGATGGTGTTGTTGGTGTCGGCCCGCGCCATGCCGGCCGTCGGCTCATCCAGCAGCAGCAGCTTCGGGTCCTGAACCAGGCACATGGCCAGTTCCAGCCGCCGCTTGTCGCCGCGCGACAGATGGGCGGCCGTTTCGTCGGCCTTGGCGTCCAGACCGACGTCACACAGCATGGACATGGCCTTCTCGGCCATCGGACCGTTGCGCCGGATGGCGGCCCAGGCATTGATCTTGAACGCCCCGTCGCGCCGGGCAAAGCTTGGGATCATGACGTTGTCGATCAGGCTCAGATCACCGAAGATTTCCGGCGTCTGAAACACCCGGCTGACCCCGGCCTGATTGATCTCGTGCGGCGCCATCCCGAGCAGAGATTGACCATCGAACGTAACCGAGCCTGAATCGGGTTCAAGCCGCCCGATAAAACAGTTCAGCAGGGTCGACTTGCCGGCCCCGTTGGGTCCGATGATCGCATGGACCGTTCCGGCCTCGACCTCCAGGTTCACGTTGTCCAGGGCTTTCAGGCCGCCGAACCGCTTATTGACGTTCCTTACGGATAAAGTGCTCATGTCCGATCTCCGCTCATTCAGCCGGTTCGGGATGCGGCGTGCCGCCGGAGCCGCCGTCGGAGCGGCGCCTCGACAGCAGGTTGCTGATCCGGGAGACACCTTCCATCAGGCCGCCCGGGAGGAAGATGACGATCACCATGAACAAGGCCCCCAGGGTCAGGTGCCAACCTTCGCCCACGAACATCGAACTGACCGATACCGCCACCTGCTGCAGGAAATCGGGCAGGAAGTCGAAGATGTTGTTCAGGATGCCCTTGTTGAACGCCGAGAAGATGTTTTCGAAGTACTTGATGGCGCCGGCGCCGATAACCGGCCCCAACAGCGTGCCGGCACCCCCCAGAATGGTCATCAAAACAACCTCGCCCGAGGCCGTCCACTGCATGCGCTCGGCCCCCGCGAGGGGATCCGTGACCGCCAGCAATCCACCCGCCAGCCCGGCGAACATGCCGGAAATGATGAACGCGGTAAGTGCGTAGGGCCGGGTGTTGACGCCCGTGTAGTTCAGGCGGTTCTGGTTCGACTTCACCGCCCGCAACATCATGCCGAACGGCGAGCGGAAGATCCGCAGGGTGATGTAGAAGCAGATGATCAGCATCACGGCGCAGAAATAGAAGCCCGGATAACCGGTCATTTCCAGGCCGAACAGGTCCGATGACGGCAGCACCGCGCCGTAATCCCGGCCGAAGGCGACATCCAGCGCACGGGGGTCGGACTGGGCCAACTGCAGGCCTGTCTCACCATTGGTGATCGGGGTCAGCACCGAATAGGCCATGTTGTAGCACATCTGCGCAAAGGCCAGGGTCAGGATCGAGAAGTAGATGCCCGACCGGCGCAGAGAAACATAGCCGATCAACGCCGAGAACAGCCCCCCCATCAGCGTCGCGAAGATGATCGCCGGCACCGGGTTCATACTGAGAAGCTTGAAGGTCCAGACCGCCGTGTAAGAACCCACGCCGAGAAAGGCCGCGTGACCGAACGAGAGATACCCCGTCAGGCCGAACAGGATGTTGAAGCCCAGCGCGAAGATGCCGTAGATCGCGAACTTCTGCAAAAGGTCGGGGTAACCGGCGCCGATCGGTTTCAGGATGATCGGGCCCGCCAGAACCGCCGCCGTGAACACGGCGAACAGAAGCAGATCTTTTTTTGTGATTGATGTGGGATGCATGGGCTCAGTGCTCCATCACGCCTTTGCGGCCCATCAGGCCGCGCGGACGGACCAGAAGGACCACGACCGCTATGAGATAGATGATGATCTGGTCAATGCCGGGCAGGATGGCCTTGACCTCGTTCATCGATGCGAAGCTTTGCAGGATTCCCAGCAAAAAACCGGCCGCGACGGCACCGCCAAGCGACCCCATGCCGCCGACGACGACGACCACGAAGCTGAGGACCAGGAAGTCCATGCCCATGTGGTAATCGGGGCTGAGGATCGGCGTGTACATGGTCCCCGCCAGGCCGGCGACGACCGCCGCCATGCCGAACACGATGGTGAACCGGCGGTCGATGTCGATGCCCAGAAGCCCCACCGTTTCCCGGTCCGCCATTCCGGCCCGGACCACCATGCCGAACGTGGTGAACTGCAGGAAGGCGAACACGGCGGCGATGACCGCGGTGGAAAACAGGAAATAGATGAAGCGCCAGGCCGGATAGACCACGTTGCCCGCCTCGAATCCGACCAGGATGCCGAAGTCGATCATGCCGTTGGCGACGTCGGGGGCCGGCTGCGGGATCGGGTTGGCGCCGAAATAGCTTTTGACGATCTCCTGCAGCACGATGGCGAGGCCGAAGGTCACCAGGATCTGTTCCGCATGGGGGCGCTTATAGAAATACCGGATCAGGCCCCGCTCCATGGCGATCCCGATGATCAGCATGATCGGAATGGCGAGAAGAATGGAAACGGGCACCGAGAAATCGAGGAGCGTCGTGCCGAAATCGCCGAACCAGACTTCCACATAAGGCTGCCTGATTTCCATCGGCGCGCCCCATGGGGTCGTTTTCGTCGGGTCGATCGTCACCATCTGAATGTTCAGAACGGCCTTGACCGCCACCGCGCAGAAAGCACCCAGCATGAACAAGGCGCCATGCGCGAAATTCACCACGCCGAGCGTGCCGAAGATGATGGTCAAGCCAAGGGCGATCAGGGCATAGGCCCCCCCCTTATCGAGACCGTTTAAAATCTGGAGAAGAATTGCATCCATGAATCGTCACCCCTACGGAAATAGTTGGCCGCCCCCGGGGAATTTCCCCCCGGGAGCGACCGTTGAGCCAGTCGGGAGGACTGATTACTTACCGTCGTTGTACGGTCCCAGTTCCCCACCCAGCAGGCTGGCCGGATACTCGACCTGCGCGCGGGGGGTGACTTCGACGACCTCGAGAACGTCGAACTTGGACGTCGGGTTTTCCTTACCCTTCACGACCAGGACGTCCTTGAAGCACTGGTGATCTTCAGCCCGGTATTCCGTCGGGCCGTTGCCCAAACCGTCGAACTTGAAGCCTTCCAGCGCCTTGCCGACGCCGGACGGACGGAACGTGCCGGCCCGCTGGCAGGCATCCGCATAGAGGATGGCCTGGCAATAGGTGGTATGCGCCGCCTGCGAGGGCGGGAAGCCGTATTTCTTGCCGAACGATTTGACGAACGCCTGCGAGCCTTCGTCCTGCAGCGACCAATGCCAGTTGGTCGAACCGAAGATGCCCTTGACGTTTTCACCGGCACCCTGAGCCATCAGACGGCTGTAGAGCGGCACGACGATGGCGAAGTCCTTACCGTTGACCTGCTTGTCGCGCAGACCGAACTGCACCGCCTGGGTCAGCGAGTTGACCATGTCGCGGCCATAGTGGTTGAGCACCAGCACATCGGCGCCCGAATTGAGCACCGGCGTGATGTACTGCGAGAAGTCACCGGCGCCGAGCGGCGTGCGGACGGCGGCGGCCGTCTTCCAGCCGAGTTCTTCCGTGTACTTTTTGATCGAGCCTTCCTGCGACCAGCCCCAGGTGTAATCGGCGGTCAGGTGATAGGCGACACGGTCGGAACCGAAGTTCTTCTTCAGCACCGGCGCCAGGGCGGCACCGGTCATTTCCGTATTGAAGAAGTGACGGAAACCGTTGGCGCGCTTGTCCTTGCCGGTGGTGTCGTTGGAGTGGGTCAGGCCGGCCATGAAGATGACGCCGGCATCCTGGCATAGGCCCTGAACCGCGATCGCGACACCGGAGGACGACCCACCGGTGATCATGATGGCGCCGTCTTTTTCGATCATGCGCTTGGCACTGGCGCGGGCCGCGTCGGACTTGGTCTGCGTGTCGCCGGTGACGTACACGACCTTCTTGCCATTGACGCCGTTACCCTTGAGCGCCTTGGACGAGAAGGTATTCAGCATGCCGCCGTCGCCTTCGCCGTTGATATGTTCGACAGCCAGCTGGTAGGCGCGCAGTTCGTCCGCGCCTTCATCGGCGTAGGCACCGGTCTGCGGCACGTTGAAGCCGAACGTGACGGTCTTGCCCGTCGGCTCATTCAGATAGCCCGCAGCGAATGCCTTGGAGGAAAAGATGGTCGGCGCAGCCAAGGCGACACCGGCCGCGGCGGAGCTTTTCAGCAGGCCACGGCGCGTGATTTTGAACTCACTCATGTTTGGAGGTCTCCCAATTTAATTGTTGTCGGCGGGCCTTATTTAATTCTGCGGCTGTTCACGCAGCCTTGACCCTCGATGAACTGATCCATCCCGGAACTAGATGGCGGGAGTCTTGTAAACGAATCAATATTTAATTGATTTATATAGATAATTTAGTAAATAATTGAATTTGATAAAATTTAATCTGTAAATCATTGACACAAAGCGCCGTGCGGCGCGCGACAGATAGGGGGCGTTCGGATGGTCAATGCAATCCTGGGCACGCGCATTCAGCAGTACCGCCGAGAGGCCGGATTGACCCAGGCCGCCCTCGCCCGCGAAGTCGGTATTTCCCCCAGCTATTTGAACCTGATCGAATGGAACAAGCGACCCATTGCCGGCGGCTTGCTGCGCAAAATCGCCAGCGCCCTGAACCTGTCGCTGGACGACTTGGGAAGTGCCGCAGAAGAACGGTTGAACGCCGCGCTTTCAGAGATCGCCCATTTACCCGCGCTGAAGGACGCGAACGTCGAAAGAGAGCGCACCAGCGAATTCATCGGAAGGTTCCCCGGCTGGGCCCGCGCCGTCGCGGCCCTGGCCCAGTCCGAACGGGAGGCGACGGTCCGTGCTCAGGTCCTGTCCGACCGCCTGTCGAACGATCCCTATCTCGGCGCGGAGATCCACAAGATGCTGAACCGCATGACGGCCATTCGCTCGGTCGCGGATATTCTCGTCGATTATTCCGACCTTCCCCCCGAACGCCGCGACAGGTTCATCGAGATCATCCATGAAGAAATCCGCGTGCTGTCGGAAAACGGCGAAACGCTCGCCACCTACCTGGACAAATCGGTGCACGCGGAAAAATTCCTCACCCCGGCCGACGAGGTCGAGGCCCTGTTCGACGACCATGGGGGCCGTTTCGATGTCATCGAAACCATTGCCGACGAGATGTCCCACATGCTGGCCGATCTGCGCCCCCTGCCCCGACGGGTCAAGGCACGGGCTTTGGTGGACGAACACCTGGCGGCTCCGATTCAACGAATCATCGCCGAGAGCAGCCAGATTGAAACAACCGCCGCCGCCGATCGCGCCCGCCAATTGCTGACCGATTACGCGGTCGGCGCCATCCTGATGCCCATGGCCGCGTTCACACAAGAAGCCAAGGAACTGCGCTATGACGTCGAAGCCCTGGCGGAGGCCTACTCGACCGAGGTCGATACCGTTTGTCACCGATTGATCTCGATCCCCCGGGGGACCGGGCTTCCCCGCTTCGGGTACCTGCAGGCCAACGCATCGGGCATGATCATCGAGAAACTCGGGTTTGAGAAACTCATCATTCCCCGATATGCCGCCGCCTGCCCATTGTGGGTCTTGTTCCGGGCTCAGCAATCACCGGAGGCGGTGATCAGACAGCGCGCACTTTTCCCGTCCGGTGACCGCTTCGTCTTCATCGCCCGGGCACGAAACACCGGCATGACCGGGTTCGGCCGACCGCGGCATTACGTAACCGATATGCTCGTGACAACAGAAGTTGATGCGGAAATGACGGTCTACGCACCAGACACGTCATCTGTCGTCGAGGAGGTCGGTCCGGGCTGCCGATTGTGTTCGCGGCAATCCTGTCCACACCGGGTTGAGGCCCCTCTCACGCAGTAACACGAATATGCGGTTCTTTGCATGGGCATTGCAGACCCGTGTCATCTGGGGTCTAATCCCCGACTGGGAGACATAACAACAACCGTAATCTGGGAGGTTTCGTCGAAACATGGCGAAACGCGTGCTGCTTGCCGAAGACGAGCCGAATATCGTCGAATCACTGACTTTCATCTTGGAACGGTCCGGGTTCGAAGTGGCGACCACCACCAATGGGCGCCAGGCCCTTGAGGTCGCGCAATCGAACACGCCGGACATCCTCATTCTCGATGTCATGCTGCCGGAACTGGACGGTTACGAGGTTCTCCGGCGATTGCGGGCGGACGCCCGGACCAAGACCCTTCCCGTGCTGATGGTCACAGCAAAGGGTCAGCGCGAAGATCGGGAAACCGCGATGAAATGCGGGGCCGACATGTTCATCACCAAACCGTTCGTTAATTCCGAACTCATCGCCGCTGTCGAAAAACTCGCGGTCGGCCGGCCCGACTAGGGACTCGCTGGAGACCGCGCCTTGCCTGATCAAAAGATAACGCAACTGTCGGGACGTCGGGCGCGCGATCGGTCGATGGCGATCCTGCTGGTCGGCATCGTCCTGGTCATGCCGCCGTTCGCACAGGTCGTCCTGGTCGATGCCAACCTGTTCGGCGTGCCAATTCCGCTGCTGTATATCTTTGTGGTTTGGGCGGCGCTGATATTCGGCGCCGCCATCATGGCCGGACCGCTCAGCAGAACCGGCGCACCGATGGCGACGCCTCCCCAAGGCGACGGCGAGCCCACCCCGACCGATTCAAATCCCGCCGGCTGATGATTTCCGTCAATATCCTTTTGACGGTCTGTCTTGGGTATGTGTTCCTTTTATTCGCCATTGCCTTCGTCGTTGACCGGCGCGCCCAGCGCAGCCGGACAAGCTGGCTGCATTCGCCGATCGTCTACACCCTTTCGATTTCCGTCTATTGCACGTCCTGGACATTCTACGGCGCCGTGGGGTCCGCCGCGCGAAACGGGCTCGAGTTCGTCACCATCTATCTGGGCCCCACCTTGGTGTTTGTCGGATGGTGGTGGATTTTGCGCAAGCTGGTGCGGATCGGGCGCGCCCACCGGATCACGTCCATCGCCGACTTGATCTCATCGCGCTACGGCAAAAGCTCGAACCTTGCCGTGCTGGTGACCCTGATCGCGGTGATCGCGACCACGCCTTATATCGCGCTGCAGCTTCAATCCGTGGTCCGCAGTTATCAGATCATTTCCAGCGATGCCGATGCCATCACCACCGCCTTCTGGGTGGCCGCCGGCATGGCGCTGTTCACGATTCTGTTCGGCACGCGGAACCTTGATGCCAATGAACGCCATCACGGGGTCGTCGCCGCCATCGCCCTAGAGGCCATCATCAAGTTGCTCGCCTTGATCGCCGTCGGATTCTTTGTCACCTACGGCATTTCCGACGGCTTCGCCGACGTCTTCGAGAACGTGCATCCCGACGTCATCCGCGGCTCCAGCGATATCTTCGGACCAAGGTGGGTGACCCTGACCTTCCTGTCGGCGACCGCGATCATCTGCCTGCCGCGGCAGTTTCAGGTGACGGTGGTCGAGAACGTCGAAGAAAGTCATTTGACGACGGCGTCCTGGCTGTTCCCGCTTTACCTGTTCGGCATGACCATCTTCATCATGCCCATCGCGCTGGTCGGCCTTCAGGTGATGCCGGAATCGTCCAATCCGGATCTGTATGTTCTGACGATACCGCTGGCCCATGACAGGCACGAATTGGCGCTGTTTGCTTTTCTTGGCGGGTTTTCGTCGGCGACCTCCATGGTCATCGTCGCGGCGATTGCCGTATCGACCATGGTTTCCAACCATATCGTGATGCCGGTGGCACTGCGCCTGCTGCACGGAACGCGGGCCGTCAGCGGCGATGTCAGGAACCTTCTTCTGGTGTCCCGGCGCATCAGCATCGCCTTTATCCTCGGCCTCGGCTTTCTGTATTTCCAGGCCAGTGGCGGGTCCGACGCCTTGGCCGCCATCGGGTTGATCGCCTTCGTCGGCGTCGCCCAGTTCCTGCCCAGCCTGCTCGGCGGGATATTCTGGCGCGGCGCAACCGGGACCGGCGCTTTCGCCGGCTTGATCGTCGGCTTCAGCTTTTGGGCCTACACGCTGTTCCTTCCCAGCTTCGGCGGCGATTTCGTGCTCAGCGCGGCAACGCTGGCCAACGGGCCATGGGGCATCGACTTGCTGCGGCCCCAGGCGCTGTTCGGGTTCAAGGGGATGGACTCCCTCGTCCATGCGGTCATCTGGAGCGTCGGAACCAATGCCTTGACCTTCCTCATCGTGTCGAACCTGACCAGCGCAGGTACGCTTGAGCGGTTTCAAGCGGCGATGTTCGTCGACGTCTTCCGCTCGTCGGGCGGGGCCCCGTCGACCGTCGCCAACAGCACCGCCGACTCGGAAGACTTGTTCATCCTGGCCCAGCGTATCCTTGGCACCGACGCGGCCCGCCGGCTGTTCGATGAAATGGCCCATGAGCAAGGCACCACCGGGCTTCCCCTGGCCAGCGACGCCGTCATCGCCCGACTGGAACGGGAGTTGGCCGGCTCGATCGGCGCGGCGTCGGCCCACGCCATGGTGTCACGCATCGCCGGGCATGAGACCGTCGGCATGACCGAGTTGATCGACATTGCCGACGAGGCGCTGCAGCTCGTGGAAACGTCCCGGCAATTGTCCGAGAAATCCGCGCAACTGGAACGCACCGCGCAACAGCTTCGCGAAGTGAACGAACGGCTTCGGGTCCTCGATGCCCAGAAAGACGAGTTCCTCAGTCAGATCAGTCACGAACTCCGCACGCCGATGACATCAATCCAATCCTTTTCGGAAACCCTGGCAGCCGATGACCCGATATCCCTCGCCGATCAACGGCGCTTCGTCTCCATCATTCACGACGAAAGCCGACGGCTGACGCGCCTGCTGGACGAACTGCTCGACATCAGCCGATTCGAGTCCGGAACCGTGAAGCTGCAAATCGGGCATATCGAAGTCAAGGCGGCAATCTCGGCGGCCCTGGACGCCATATCCGGCGTGACACGAAAAGCCAGCGTTCTGGTCGACATCGAATACGAACAGGATGCGCTATGCGTCAAAGCGAACGAGGACCGCCTGCATCAGGTTCTGCTGAACATCCTGATGAACGCCGTCAAATACAACGACTCCGATCAGCCGGAAGTTCGCATCAACGCCTATAAAAAGGGCGAACACGTGCTGATCGATATCATGGACAACGGCGGGGGTGTGTCCCAGGAAGACGCGGCGACGATCTTCGAGAAATTCTCCCGCGGCAGCAAATCTGCGCGCGGAAAAGGGGCCGGGCTGGGCTTACCGATCAGCCGAGCGATCATGCGGGCCATGGGCGGCGACCTGACCGCGGAATTCAGCGACGGCGGCACCAGCTATTTTCGGCTCCGCCTGCTTAATTCGGCCGTGCCTTCTTAGTGCGGAATCGAGCGCCGCAAGAAACGCGGGCGGTTAAACGGCACACCACTTGCGGATGATGTCTTCGTATATCCCGGCGGCTTCATCGATGCGGTCGACGTAGCAGTATTCGTCGGTCTGATGGGCCATGGCGGCCTCACCGGGTCCGAGGACCACCGTCGGCGGGTTGCCGTAGGCCGGCGTCAGTGCCGACGCGTCCGTGAAATAGGTCGCCGCCTGTACGGACTTTTCCCATCCGGTATGCGCGGTGACGATAGCGAACACGTCCTGAATCCACGCGGTCTCCGGATCGGTCCACATTCCGCCGACGTCGACGATCGTTTCGATCTCTATCTCATCGCCCAGATAGCTCGCGATCTGCTCTCGCAGCTTGGCATGGTCCTGACCCGGAATGGTCCGGATATCCATGGTGAATTCGGAATGGTCGGGAACCGAATTGATGTTCAGGCCGCCCTGCACCATGCCGACGTTGATCGTCGCCGGCCCGAGAACGGGATGCCGGGCGACGTTGAAATCGAATTCCTCCAGCTTGGAGATCGCCCGCGCCGCCTTGTAGATGGCGTTCTCGCCCTTGTCCGGCATCGAGCCATGGGCGGTGACCCCCTGCCCGGTTCCCTTGAGCCAGAGCGCCCCCTTATGCCCGACCCAGGGCTGGTTGGAACTCGGCTCGGCAACAACCAGGGCACCGCATCGGCCCAAGGCGCCGTCGCCGTGCGCCAGCCCGAACGAGCCGTCACAGCCCGTTTCCTCGCCAGCGGTATAGACGAGTTCGACCCCGGGCGTGCCGTCAAGGGCACCGCCCAGCCGAAGCGCGGCCACGGTAAAGGCGGCCACCCCGCTTTTCATGTCGGACGCGCCCCGGCCCCACAGCTTGCCGTCGGAAATATCGGCCGCGTGCGGATCCACCGACCACGGCCGGTGGCCGAGCGGCACCGTGTCCAGATGGCCGGTGAACCCCAGCGCCGGACGGTCATCGTCCCCGCCGCGTCGGGCGATCAGATTGGCGCGGCCGTCGCCGAAGTCGTGATAGGTGACGTCGAACCCGGCGGCGTCGAGCAGGCCGCCGAGAAATTCCGCGCAAGGCCGCTCACGACCGGGCGGGTTGATCGTATCGAAACGAATCAGTTGCTGGGTCAGGTCAACGGCACTGAGCGTCATGTTCGTCTTCCGATGAGAAAGTCGGCCGGTGTCAGCCGAAATAGGCGTCGTGCACTTCCTTGGTGCTGGATAATTCCGACGGCGTCCCGGAGGCCACGACGCTGCCCTTGGACAGCACGTAGCCGTAATCCGAAATCGCCAATGTCTGGTGGACGTTCTGTTCGACCAGGAAGATGGTGATGCCGCGTTCGTTGATACGGCGGATGATGTTGAAGTTCTCTTTGACGAACAGCGGCGACAATCCAAGCGACGGCTCGTCGATGAGCAGCAGTTTCGGTGCGCCCATCAGCCCACGACCAATAGAGACCATGGCCTGCTCCCCGCCCGACATGGTGCCGGCAAGCTGGCCCTTGCGATCGGCCAGGCGCGGGAATGTGTCGTAGACTTCTTTCAGGCGGCTGGCCACCACGGTGTTGTCTTTTTCCTGGTAGGCGCCGACCTTCAAATTGTCCTCGACGGACAGCTTCGGAAACACGCGCCGGCCTTCGGGAATACAGGATAGCCCGGTCTCGACAATCTTGTGCGTCGGCAGGCCGCTGAGCTCGATCCCGTCGAACAGAATGCTCCCCTTGTTGGGAGGCGTCAGGCCGAGCAAGGAGCGGATCAAGGTCGACTTGCCCGATCCGTTCGATCCCAACAGGCAGGTGATCTTGCCGGCCTGGGCCTCCAAGTTGACGTCCTGCAGGACATCGGCCTTGTCATAGGCAGTGTAAACACCGGAAACCCGGAGAAGCGTTTCGCTGGAATTGCTCATTCGATTCCCAAATATGCCTGTTTGACCTCGGTATCCTCAGAAATTTCACTGAACGTGCCCTCTGCGATCTTGCTGCCGAAATTCAGCACGACGCAGCGGTTGGTGATCCGCTCAATGACGCCCATTTCATGTTCGACGATGACGATGGTCAGCCCATCCGTCTCGCCGCGCACGTGCAGGATGTCGTCCATCAATTGCGCGGTCTCGTCATGGGTCATGCCAGCCGACGGTTCGTCCAGCAGCAACAGCTTGGGCTGGCTGATCAGGGCGCGGCAGATTTCGATCCGGCGGCGGTCGATCATGGGAAGGCCCGCAACCGGCTCATCCAGCCGGTCGGCCAACGGCGGGTCGAAGATCTTCACCAAGGCGCGCGCCGTCTCGAAACTCTTCTCGTACTCCTGGCGAAAGGCGCGCCGGTTCATCAGGTTGAACCATAACCCCTGAGTCAACCGCATATGGTTGCCGATCATGATGTTGTCGAAGATCGACAGCGGCAGCGACAGGCGGGAGCGCTGGAACGTGCGGGCAATGCCGGCATGATAAACCTGCTGCGGCGAAAACCCGGTGAGGTCACGACCATCAAATTCGATCGTCCCGCCGTTGGGCGCATAGATCCCGGTGGTCACGTTGAAGAAGGTCGTCTTCCCGGATCCGTTCGGTCCGATCAGCCCGAGAATTTCCCCGACGTTCAGGTCCAGATCCAGTTCATTGAGCGCGACGACGCCGCCGAAGCGTTTGGTCAGACCACGGGCCATCAGCAGCGGTTTTCCCTTGGCCGCGTCGGCGGTCGTGTTCGCGGGGGGCTGGTTGGTCATCGTCTCACCACTCATCTTTCGGCCCCCCCGGGAAAGTACCGGCGAACAGACCGCGGCAGCAGCCCTTCCGGCCGGAAAAGCAACATCATCATCACAAGCCCCCCGAACAGCAGGAAGCGGTACTCCTGAATGGCCTGCAGTTTTTCAGGCACGATCACCACGATCGCGGCGGCGACGATCAGCCCCCAAACGTTGCCGATGCCGCCCAGCAGGATGATGGAAACCAAGATCAAGGAGTCGGCGAAGGTAAAGCTGGTCGGGGCGACAAAGCCGCCGACCATCCCGTAGAGCGCACCGGCGATCCCGATCAGGAAATTGCCGAGCAGAAACGCGGTCACTTTCCAGCGCACGATATTCAGCCCGAAACAGGACGCCGCGGTCTCGTCCAGGCGCAAGGCGTCTAGATTTAGGCCGATCCACGACCGTTCCACCCGCCGCACAAGCACGAACGCCGCGATGAGAACCAACAGGATCACGATGATGTAGCTGAAGTAGAATGACAGTTCGACGCTGTCGCCCAAGGCGACGTTGTTGTTAAAGTCCCAGCCGAACACCTTCATGCTGGGCACCTGCAGGCCCTGCGGGCCGCCCAGGATGTCGTTGACCTCGAGAAAGGTCTTGAACAGCAGCGCGAAGGCAATCGTCACCACGGCGGCATAATGTCCCCGGGTGCGCAGCACCGGCAGTAGCAGAACGCAGCCGATCAGGGCCGCCATCACGCCCCCGACGAGGATGATCAGCAGGCTCGGGACCGCCGTATGAGCCCCAAGCACCGCGGCGGTATAGGCCCCGATGCCGAAGAACGACGCGCCCGCGAAATTCAAGACACCCGCGAACCCGAACTGCAGATTGAGCCCCAGTGTCGCCAGGACGTAGAGCATCACCGTCGCGATCAGCAGAAGCGTGAAGTGGTCTTCGTAGAAGAAGCCGACGATGGCCAGCGTTCCCAGGATGACCAACAGGTTCAGCGCGCCTTCACGACTGTGAAGGGTGTTGCCGATCCCCCCTAGGTGGCCCGTCTTCGTCAACAGCAACAGCAGAACCGCGCCCCCGGCCAGCAGGCCGATCACTTCGCTCTGCTCTTCGACCTTGAGCAGTAGGATCAGGTATACGGTCGTCAGCACGGCGCCGATCAACGCCTGCCACAAGGGTTTGCCCGTTGGTTTCAATTCATCTTGCATGGGTCATACCCTATCCGAGACTTTTTCTTGGATGAGTCCGGTTGGGCGCCACGCCATGATCGCGATCACGACCGCAAAGGCGAAGACATCCTTGTAGGCACTCGCGAAGGGCAAAGCGACGGCCCCGATTGTCTGCAGGGCGGCGAACAGAAAGCCGCCCAGGATCGCCCCATACAGATTGCCCATCCCGCCGACGATCGCGGCGGAAAAACCGATCACGCCGAGCAGCAGCCCCATCCCGAAGTTGATCTCGTTGTAATAAAGCCCGTTCATGACACCGGCGAATGCGGCCAGGGCGGAGCCCAGCGCAAAGGTGATGAACACGATCAGGTTGAAGTTGATGCCCATGGTCTTGGCCGTCTCCTCGTCCTGGGCGACCGCACGAATGGCAAGCCCCAGCTTGGTCCGGTTCAGCATCCATTGCGTGCCGACAATCACCAGGACACCGGCACCGAACATGAGAACGTTGTCCAGCCGCAGGTTGAAGTTCCCGAAGGTCACGGAATCGGTCGGCAACAAGGCGGGAAACGGTTTCGGGTTACCCCCTTCCGGATAGAAAAGGCGAACCGCTTCACGCAATACCGTGCCCAGCATCAAGGTGATGAGAAGCGTGTTAAGCGGCGGCGCGCTGCGCAGCGGCAGAATGACCGTCCGCGCGATCACCGCGCCAAGCCCCCCGATCAGCACCGTCGAGACGATGACCATGACCAGAATCTGCGTCGCGGGATCGGTCACGCCGATCTGTTCCAGCCCAAGATAAGTTGCGAGCGCCGTAAACGCCCCGACGGTCAGAACGTCGCCGTGCGAAAACTTGATCACGTCGAGCACACCGAAGAACAAGGTGAACCCGACGGCAACCAAGGCATACATCATGCCGAGCATGAGCCCGTTCATCAGATATTGGGCAAGGAAGCCGATATCCATTCATTCCCCCTCTGGAGCAGGTCCCGGTGGGCCGGAATTTTGCTAATCAAAGACCCGGTGCGAAACGCACGGGCCGACGGCAGAAACCTGCCGCCGGCCCATAGCGTCACTGACTATTTTTGACCGACCAGCTTCCGCTTGCCGGCGGCATAATCGCTGTCTTCCCAGACAGTCCACTTGCCGTCCTGGATCACGTACTTGGTGATCAGGGCCACTGTGTTCTGACCGTGGTCATCGAAGGAGATCTCACCGACGATGGAATCGCGGCCGCTCGTCTTGTTGAGCACGTCCCGAACCTTTTTACGGTTGGGGCCGACCTGCTCGATCGCATCGAGAACCAGGTTCATGGCCGCAAAGGAAAACGCGCCGTAAGCTTCAGGCGGGCTGTCGTATTTTTCCGCCTGATACTTCTCCAGGAAGAACTGGCCACCCGGAAGGTTTTCCGTCGGGGCCCCTTCACGGAAGGCAACGACGCCTTCAGCCAGCTTGCCCGTGCCTTCGACGAAGGCATCCGACACGATCCCGGACGTGCCCTGGAACACGGCCTTGATGCCCAGCTTTTCCATCTGCGAGCGAACCCGCACGCCGATCGGCGTCAAACCACCGAAGTAGATGACGTCGGGATTGAGTTCCTTGATCTTGGTGAGCTCGGCCGTGAAATCCTGCTGGTCGGAGGTAACCCCGAAGGTCGCAAGAATTTTCCCGCCTTCCTTGGCCAGGTTTTCACTGTAGTACTTGTTGTGGCCTTTACCGTAATCCGTGGTGTCGTGGATCACCGCCCAGGTTTCATATCCCAGGCTCCGCATGAACTTGGCGGCGGTCTGATTCTGGTTGATCATCGTGCCGTTGACACGGTGCACTTCCTTGTAGGTGTTGCCGTAGGTGATGTCCGGCAGCACGGCGCCCCAGACGACGACCGGCAGCCCGAACTTATGATAGGTGTCGACCGCTGCAATGGCGACGGCAGAGCAATAATGCGTGACCGCCCCGATGACCTTGCGATCCGCCGCGACCTTGGTCGCCGCCTGGACGCCGATATTCGGTTTGCACTCGTCATCCTGTACGACCAATTCATATTCGTACTTGGCCTTCGGATCCTTGTTGCGCAGACGAACCGCAAGATCGGCCGAGTTGCGCCCGCCGATACCGTTCACGGACACGCCGCCGGTCAACGGACCAATGAAGCCGACTTTGACTTTGTCCTTTGCCGCGGCCTCGCCGGAGATCGCCATCCCCATCGCGAACGCCGCGACGAGGGCAATCCCACTGTATTTCTTACTGATCCCGTTCGACATAGTCCTTCCTTCCTGTCAGTTGGTTTGACCGGCGCCGCCGAGGGTTCGGCCTGCACATAAGGGCGCACGGTCGCACGGGCAAAACTATCAAGAGCGTCGATACATTAGTCAAGTTTCTTGCATTTTAAGAATGATTCTTGGCAATCGATGCAAGACCTTGCGGTCCGCCCCCCAATAACGCCGGCCATGATCGCGGACCAGCGGTGCGGCCATCCTACCCCACGAAACCGAACGCGCGTCAGAATGTCGGCGGCGTGTTGACCCACAGAACCCGGGTCACGCAGTCGCCCGTGTTCCGGTATCCATGCGGCAGATCGCTTTTGAAAAAGAACGAGTCGCCCGCTTTCAGAAAGTGGACTTCGCCGTCCACTTCCAACTCGAGCTCTCCTTCGAGGATGTACCCGACCTCCTCGCCTTCGTGCTGGATCACTCCGTGGGTTACGCCCCCCGGGTGCACCACGTGCACCGAGCCCGACAAAAGCCGGGCATCGCCTGGAGGGATCAGCCACTCGAGATGAATCCCCTCGGTTTCCCGGTCCGGGACCATGCGGATCACCGGGCGCTCCCCGGCCCGCATGACGACGGTCCCTTCTTCGATTTCCTGGGCGAGAATTTCACCGATGGAAATATCCAAAGCGGTGACAATTCGGTGGAGCATCTGCAAGGACGGATTGACCTTGTCGTTTTCGATCTTCGACAGAAATCCCTCGGAGCAGCCGACGCGTTGGGCCAGTTGGCGCAAACGCAGGTTCTTGACGCGGCGCACGAACTTCAAACGCGCACCTACGCGCAACGGACTCGTTTGTCCGCTTTCCTGGTCCAGGTCTTCGCTTAAGGCCACGCCCTTATCCATTCAATGTTACCTATAGGAAACATTCATTCCTTTTAGTAAATATCATGGAGGATTTCCCGAGGACAATGCGTGTTTGTCCCGCCTGAATATTTCCTCAGTCAGTGTGGATGACGTGGTCGGGAACCTGTCCCGGCCGTAGAAAAGGCCAAGCGCAGCACGTGACCCGAAATCACAAGCGCCCCTCGGCCGGATCACGGCAATACGTGATGTCCGTGCCGAGGGGCGCCTGACCATCTCTCCCCCACGCGGGAGTTATTGGTAGCGGTAGGTATCGTTAGATTTGGAAATCCGCCACACCTGACCACCGCCGGCACCGATGGCGACGGAATCCTTGTCGTCGGAAATTCGGTCCCAATCGCGCTTTGTGCCGTTGAACACGTACACGCCGCCGCTCGTGCCGACGACGTATGCCGCGCCCCGCACATCGACCGCCACATCCCTGGCGGCGCCCGGCAGCCTCTGCCATTTTAAGTTATTGTCATGAACGAAGATGTGGCCTTTATTGTTCACGACCCAGGGGCGGCCATCCTGATCGACGTCGATCCGCTGGGCCTTACCAGAAACGAGATTCCAGTTGTTGCCGACGCGTTGATAAATCTTGTCATCGGTACCGGTAATCCACACGCCTTTGGCGCTGGCGCCGATGTCTTGTGCCGCGGGGCCGGAAACCCTCCGCCACCGGGTGCCCGACTGAACATAGATTCCACCCTTGTCGTTCACCACCCAAGCCTCGGTTCCGGAAACCGCAATGCGAAGCGCGCCACCGATAATCTTGGTCCACTTGCTGTCGGTCTTGGCGCGTTTGAACATCTGATACCCGCCATTCGTCTTATTCACGCCGATCGCATAGACGGTCCCGTCTGAGCCGACCGCGACATCGCGGGCCGCACCGGCGACTTTCTCCCAACTCGGCGCGCTGCCCGTTGCCCTGCTGACGACCACGCGGTCGCCTTCCAAGACCGTGCCCGACACCGCGGGAACGTCCATGACGATGTTCGTACCATTGATGTTCACGGTCGCCGTGTTGCTCGGCATCGATTGCGCCGGCAACAGCGCGGCCCAGGTGCGGGCGGTGGGCTTGTAGTACTCCTGGGTCATCAGCGCCCAGTTGCTCAGGACTTCCACCCGGCCTTCTGGAGTCATGATCAGGCGGGACAGGTTCACCGGCTTCCTCGCCGTCTCCAGGGCGTCGTTGACGACGGCGATCTGTTGGTTCTGCGCCAAGGCGTTGTCCGTCGCGATGCTGAAGATTACCGCCGAGGCCGTCATGACCGCGAAGGGAACGGCAAAGGAGCCAATGACCCCCGCTCCGGCCTCGGCGGCGGCGGCGGCCTTGGAAATCGCCGCGCCGGTCTTCAATGCTTTTTGTTGGATCGAAGCCATTTTCTGCGCCCAATTGAAGGGTCTTATTGCTATCGCCGCGCGGGCCGTCAGCTGAGCGAACCCGGGCGACACGGTTTCGAGCGCAAACGCGCCGAGGAACGCAGTCGCCATCGCCGCGCTGGGTGCCAGATGCATGATATTGGCGACCAGGCTTTTCAAATCCGGTGGGGCGACGCCGACGTCATAGGCACTGTGCATACTTCTTGTGGCCAGTGCCGATGTGCGCGCCTGCTGGCCGCGGGTCCAGCTTTGCCAGATGTTGTTCATTTCCGAGGCGGCCAATTGGCGCGACTGCTGAATATAGATGGCCATGTAGTCCAGCAAGTCCCGTTCGGGCTTGGTCTTCGGACCGTTCTTGATCAGATCGAAAACGCGTGTGTAGACCGCCGCCATCAGGATCGGCGAACTTTCAGGCCCTGTCAGAATATGCTTCCAGGTTTCGTCTCTGAATTCGGCGGCTTTGGCACCAGTCAGCTTTTCCGCCTCGATGGACCCCTCGATGATCTTGTCGATCCGCGTGCGCTCCTTGATGACCTCGGCCGCGATCTCGTGGCCGCCCGGCAGCTTGAACAAGCCGTTCGGCGTACGCTTGGCCGCTTCCCAGTCGATGGTCGTGAACTCGCAGGCCTTGTTCGTTTTTACGCCGAACACCGAGCGCACCGAAGTCTTAGGACATTCCCAGCAGGTTCCGCCGTCAATGAAATCGAAATGCTCGCCGGCCTTGCAGGTCAGCGCCGCCGTTTGCTCGGCCGGCTTCAGGTCCTCGTTCCGGAAACAGGCATTGTTGGCGGTGACCGCAGCGGCAGTGCGACGGAACCCTTCGGGGCAGGAATAACAGCTTCCGTTCAGGTCTGTGATCGTGCCTTCCGGGCAGACCCGGTCGATGAATTCAGCCCGGCGCGCGCTTGCGCCAAACTTGCCGCAGGCATCCCAGGCGTCGACCGCGGACAGGGTCCGGCCGAACCCCGACGGGCATTTCCAGCATTCGCCGCCATTGCGGGGGTCCTTGAACGTCCCGTTCGGGCAGGATTTGTGGCCGCCGACCCGTCGTGCGTATTTGTATTCAGCCCTGACCTGTTTGGAACAGGCCTGCGGAGTATCGACCGCGAATCCCGTTCGGTTGTAGCCGCTGGGGCATGTGAAGCAGGCCCAGGTGCCGATATCGAAGAACGATCCGCTCGGGCACTTGCCGACGGCCTTACCGGTATATTTGGCTTTTTCAAAGCCGCAGGGCTGCGCAAGCTGGCCGGTCTTCAGATCAACCCCGCCGCAGATCACATGCCCCTCGGAAAATGCCGCCTGCGTTTGTTGCGCCGTAGCGTCCGACAGGCCGCCCTGGAATAAAACCAACAACGCGGCAACGACGCATAAAACCCCAAGCTTCTTCATCTTCGATCGACCTCGTCTCTTTTTCCCCGCAACCGCTCTCATTTGGCGGCCTAGCATCAGCACAGGGTACGCAGGAAACCTCGGCCAGAGAACGCGGATGGCGTGCCCCTGCCCTTTATTTGGCGCATATTGGATAATGGATACACTTTCCGGATAAGCCACCGGCACTTACGAACGTTTGCGCACAGTATCCGACGGCAGTTCACCGAATTGACGCCGGTAGAGCTCCGCAAACCGCCCCATATGGCTAAACCCCCAGGCCTGAGCCACTTGGGCAATAGATGAGAAATCGTCGCGACCATCAAGCAATGCCCGTCGAACCTTGTTCAGGCGGATCAGCCGCAAATAGGCCATGGGGGACACGTGATAGATGTCTTTGAAGGCATTCTGCACGGTCCGATAGCCGCATCCGGCCGCGGCGGCGATATCGGCAACGCTGATCGGCTCATGCGCGTGGGCATGGATATGGTCTCGCGCCCGCTTGACATGATAGGGCAGCGCGCTCCGCGCGGCGCAATCCGCCATCGCATCTGACAGACTGTTCGGCAGCAGCGTCAAAACCTGCGTCAGGATCAGTTCTTCCATATGCCGGGTAAGGATCGGATTGTCCAACTCCCGGAGCGGCCCATCCAGGGAATTCGCGACATAATGCAAGGTATTGCGGAACTGACGGCCGCCCGGGGTCGCCATGTCGATGGTCTGGTCGAAATCCACCCGGGCGGGACCGATATCGGAACCGATGATCGCGCTCGCATGCCGGCGCAGCCGCGCCTTCGACAGCGGCAGGGCGAAGCCCGATAGATTTTCCTGCATCGCCGAAATCGGCCGCGACACGTCCCGAACAACCCCCCGCATGACCGAGAACTCGGTTTCCGAATTTCCGGACCGGAAACACCCCATCCCCTCGGTCACGACATAGATCAGCAGCCCGTCGTCGCTCTCCTCGCCGGAGGTGACTTCAACCCGGGAATTACCGTATCCGAAATGAAGAAGGGAATGCTCCCCAAGCGGAGCCACGGCGACGTTTGCCGAAAAATCCGCTATTTCGCCGCGCACATCGAAAGAATGGCGCACCGTCAACCCCGACAGGAACTCACGCACCTCATCCAGGTCTTCAGACGCCAGGACCGTATAATTCTCCAAATAGGCCACACACCCCTCCTTCGGCCCGAAATATCGAGCCGTCGCCTATTGATGTGGCATTCGAATTGATCTGCGAATGACGGGAGCAGCATACCCATTTCGCCCCCTCCGGAACATGACGAGCATCACTCGAACCGCTTTTAAGCGTCGGGACAGTGGATGAGGGAGGCTGAAGCCGCGGGCTAGGCCGCGCGGTCGGAAATTTGTTTGCGGATAATTGCCTTAACTTCCCGCCAAACGCTCAGGCTGTAATTGTCACCCGCTCTTTGTGCATCCATCGCACCTTCGATGGCAGCAGATAAGGCTCCGTCAAATCCGTGTTCTTGGATCATGTCTTTTGCGATTTCTTTGGGGTCGTACTGCATGGGTGAATTTCGGTAACCGTGTTGTTGCGGGAAATCGTCAGTCCAGGGGGTTATGCCCTTTAATCATGGCCGCGATAAGGCGAATCTTCCTTTTGTTCCGGCATCTTCATCGCATGGGCGGTGAAACCGGCCGCGCCCCCGATCGCGCCCGCGCAACCCGCTTGCCCGGGGTCGGTGATCCAGCCTACGGTCACCCTCGCGCACGAACCGCAATTGGAAGCCCCAACATGTCCCTGGATCGATGACAGACCACCCGCAACAGGCAGCGCCCGCGAAGCCCGCGACCTTTCTGGGCGCGCTTTCCTGGGCCATGTACGACTGGGCGAATTCGGCCTATGCGGCCGTTATCTCGACCTTCGTCTTCAGCACCTATTTCACCAAGGCCGTCGCCGCCGACCCGATCGCAGGGACCGAAATGTGGGGCTATGCCATATCGGCTTCGTCCTTTTGCGTCGCCGTCTCGGCCCCCATCCTGGGCGCCATCGCCGACCGGGGCGGGCGGCGCAAGCCCTGGATCTTCGTATTCACCCTGGGGCTCGTCATTGCCTCGGCCCTGCTCTGGTTCGTGGAGCCCGATCCCTCTTCCATCGTTCTGGCGCTCGTCCTGGCCGCCGCCGCCAACTTCACGTTCGAAACGGCGACCGTATTCTACAACGCCATGCTGCCCGACGTTGCCGGACGCGACCGCATCGGGCGCTTGTCGGGCTGGGCCTGGGGCTTCGGCTATGCGGGCGGCATCGCCTGCCTGGTCGTGCTGCTGGTCGGTTTTGTACAGCCCGACGTGCCGTGGCTGGGCCTGGACAAGGACGCGGCGGAGCATGTGCGTATTTCCGGGCCCTTCGTCGCGGTCTGGCTGGCCCTGTTCTCTCTGCCCCTGTTCCTGTTCACCCCGGACACGCCGTCCCGCGGCCTGCCCGCCCTGACGGCGGTGCGCGACGGCGTCGCCACGCTGCGCGGCACGTTGAGGCGCGCGCGGGAGTATGACGGCATCATCGTCTTTCTGATCGGCTACATGATCTATATGGACGGCCTCGGCACCATGTTCACCTTCGGCGGCATCTACGCCGCCGGGACTTTCGGCATGGAACAGGCCGAGGTCATTCAGCTCGGCATCGGCATGAGCATCACCGCCGGCCTCGGTGCCTTCGCCATGGCCTGGGTCGATGACTGGATCGGGCCCAAGCGCACGATCCTGATCTCCCTGCTCGGCCTCATTATCTTCGGGCTCGCCATCGTCTCCGTCACCGACAAGGCCCTGTTCTGGACCTTCGCCCTTGGGATCGGCCTGTTCGTCGGCCCGGGTCAGGCGGCGGGTCGGTCCCTGATGGCACATCTCGCGCCCGATCACCTGCGCACGGAAATGTTCGGATTCATGGCGCTCGCCGGCAAGGCGACGGCCTTCGTCGGCCCGGCCGCCGTGGCCTGGGCCACGAGCATGGCCGACAGCCAGCGCCACGGCATGGCGACGGTCATCGCCTTCTTCATCGTCGGGTTCGTCCTGATCCTGCGCGTACCGGACGCGCGGCGCTAAAAAACGCACTTTGTGCGTATTATTCTGGATTTTTGCGCACAACGTGCGTATATTTGTGTCTAGCGATTCTCCAATCTGAAAGGAGACCACGAGATGCTCTCGCATATCATTCTGTTCCGCGGCTTTTTCCTCAACCGAGCCAAGAAGGCCCCGGTCAAAACGGCCTACCTCTATTCCGCGCCGGAATGGGCAGCCTTCAATCGGGCCCTCTATCAGCCACGGCCCCGCTTCAGCCACTGACGCCATGGAGCAACGGCCGGGACTCAGCACGAATTACCAAGGGGGTGTGCACGTTGGTGCCACCCCCTTATACTTTGGCCTGATACTTGCCCTGCCGTGGGATTAAGGGCCCGTCACTTGGACATCGAAATCATTTACGACACCGTCTGCCCCTGGTGTTACATCGGCAAGCGCCGGTTGGATCAGGCTCTGGCCATGCGCCCGAACCTGAGCGTCACCACCCATTGGCGGCCGTTCCTGCTGAACCCGGAACTGCCGCCCGACGGCGTCGACCGCACGGCCTATCTGGTCAAGAAGTTCGGATCGGAAACCCGGGTCCGGCGCATCTACGGCGCCATCGGCGAAGCGGGTCAGTCGGTCGAAATCGATTTCGCCTTCGACCGAATCCAGAAGACACCCAATTCCGTCGATTCCCATCGCCTTGTCAAATATGCCGCCCGCCACGGCGCTGCCGCCGACCTGGTGGTCGAGGCCCTGTTCGTCGCCTACTTCGTCCACGGCCTCGACATCGGCGAGGAACAGGTGCTGCTCGACATCGGCGCCCGCCACGGCCTCGACGATGCCGACCTGCGAACCTACCTGGCCGGCGATGAGGACATGGAGACCGTGACCCAGGATAACGCCCGCGCCCATCGCCTCGGCGTCAACGGCGTGCCGTCCTTCGTGTTCACCGGCCCCTTGGTGATTTCCGGCGCCCAGGAACCGCAGATCCTGGCGCGTATGCTCGACGCCGCCGCCTCGGCCGCCTGAACCGGAGGCCGCGATCCAACCGTGACAAAACGCCTGCATCAAATGACGGTCACCTACGTGCCCACCGAGGACCGCATGATGCTGCGCATCGCCACCAGCGAGAAAACCGAATACCGCCTGTGGCTGACCCGTCGCTTCATCGCGACGCTATGGCCGGCACTGGGCGGCCAGTTGGCGCAGACGGCGGACCTTTCCGGCCTGCGCCCGCAATCGAACGACGCCGATGGCCCCGCCGGCGCTTCGGAGCCCCCGGCCGCCGCCGTACCGCCCAAAGTGCGCGATGCGGTGCTGGGCATGGAACATCAGGCCGCCGTGCAGGAATCCGATTTTTCTCGCAAGCACGACGAGGACACCGTGGATCTGACCGCGAACACGGGCCCCATGGTCGTGACCGGGGCCAAGGTCAAACCCTGGGACGGCAAGAAATTGGTGCTGGGGTTCCAGACGTCCAACGACATGAACGTCACCGTGACCCTGGACAAGAAACTGCTGCACGGCTTCTGCCACATGGTGGCGACTACGGTGCAGAAGGCCGGATGGGGATTGGCCCTGACCGTGGGCGAGCCCGTCGTCACCCCCCAGGCGGGCACGAAGGTCATTCACTGATTTCCTACTAGTAGAAAGCGCCTAGGCCGCCGCCTTGCCGGCGATGGCCGCCAGTTGCGAGACCAGGAAGCGCACCCCCTTGGTCCGGGCCTGCTTGTCCGGCCAGTCGCTGACGTAGATCAGCCGGTGGTCGGGACGCAGCTTGGCCTTGCCCTTCTGCTGGGTGATCCATTGCACCAGCCCCACCGGATCGGCGAAATCGTCGCCCCGGAACTGCACGGTGGCGCCGCGTGGCCCGGCATCGACCTTGGCGACCCCGGCACGGCGGCACGATCCCTTGAGCCGCACCAGGTCCAGCAGGTTCTGCACGCTTTCCGGGATCGGCCCGAACCGGTCGATCAGTTCGACCGCCAGGTCCTCCATCTCGTCGTCGCCGGACAGGCGGGAGATTCGACGATAGAGCTCCAGACGTAAGCTGAGGTCAGCGACGTAGTGGTCCGGAATCAGCACTTCGGTGCCGAGGGAAATCTGCGGACTCCAATCATCGTCCGCCGCCGTGTCGCCGCCGCCGCTCTTGGCCTCGGCCACGGCTTCTTCCAGCATGCGCTGATAAAGCTCGACCCCGACCTCGCGGATATGGCCGGACTGTTCCTCGCCCAGCAGGTTGCCGGCGCCGCGAATATCCATGTCGTGGCTGGCCAGGGTGAAGCCCGCACCCAGGGTGTCCAGGGTCTGCATGACTTCCAGCCGCTTTTCCGCCGTCGGCGTCAGCTTGCCGCGGGTCGGCAGGGTCAGATAGGCATAGGCCCGAATCTTCGAACGCCCGACCCGGCCGCGCAACTGATAAAGCTGGCCCAGGCCGAAACGGTCGGCGCGGTGAATGATGATGGTGTTGACGCGCGGCAGGTCGAGGCCGGATTCGATGATGTTGGTCGAGACCAGAACGTCATAGGCGCCGTCGGCGAAGGCCTGGAACACGTCTTCCAGATCGCGCGGTTTCATCTGCCCATGGGCCAGGGCGATGCGCGCGTCGGGCATCAGCTCCGTGATCTGATTGGCGACCCCGTCCAGGTCCGATACGCGCGGGCAGACGTAATAGACCTGCCCGCCCCGGTGCAGTTCGCGCACCATGGCCTCGCGGATGATGACCGGATCGAACGGCAGCACGAAGGTCCGCACGGCCAGCCGGTCGACGGGCGGTGTCGCGATCAGGCTCATCTCGCGCAGGCCCGACAGCGCCATCTGCAACGTGCGCGGAATCGGCGTCGCGGTCAGGACGAGGACATGGACGTTGGTCTTCAGCTGCTTCAACTGTTCCTTATGGGCAACGCCGAAGTGTTGTTCTTCGTCGATGATCAGCAAGCCCAGGTCGCGGAACCGCACGTCCTTGCCGAGAAGCGCATGGGTCCCGACAACGATGTCGATATCCCCCTTGGCCATGCCCTCCTTCACCTTGGCCGCGTCCTTGGCGGTGACCAGGCGCGACAGCTGTCCGATTTTCACGGGAAATCCGGCGAAGCGTTCCTGGAAGGTCTTGAAGTGCTGGCGCGCCAGCAGCGTGGTCGGCACCACGACGGCGACCTGCTTGCCGGTGAGCGCCGCCGTAAAGGCGGCACGCAACGCAACCTCGGTCTTGCCGAAGCCGACGTCGCCGCAGACCAGGCGGTCCGTCGGCAGCCCCTTGGCCAAGTCTTCCAGAGTATCGGAAATGGCGCGCAGCTGGTCTTCCGTCTCGTCATAGGGGAAGCGCGCGCAGAACTCGTCATAAGCGCCGGGATGCCCTTCCAGGCGCGGCGCGTCCTTCAACAGCCGCTCCGCCGCGACCTGCATGAGCTTTTCCGCCATGTCGTGGATGCGCGCCTTCATCTTGGCCTTGCGCGCCTGCCAAGCGGCGCCGCCCAGGCGGTCCAACTGCCCCGGCCCGCCTTCGGAGCCGTAGCGCGTGACGACCTCGATGTTCTCCACCGGAATGAACAGCTTGTCGTCGCCGGCATAGACCAGCATCAAACAATCATGGGCCGCCCCGCCGACGTCGATGGCCTGCAGTCCTTCATAGCGCCCGATGCCATGTTCCGCGTGCACGACCAGGTCGCCTTCATTGATATCCGATACGCTGGCGATCAGGTTTTCCGGGCGCACCTTGACCCGGTGGCGGCGCACCACGCGCTCGCCCAGGATGTCCTGTTCCGACACCACTGTAACCCGACCCGGCAGCACGAAGCCCCGCGGCAGGCCCAGCACGATCGCCGTCGCCCCCTGCCCCGTCAGCGCCGTCTGCCAGTCGGCGGCGGGGGTCAACGTCACGCCCCGCTCCGACAGAACGGTCATCAGGCGCGTACGCGCCCCTTCGGAATAGGTATCGACGACGACCTTGTGACCGTCGGCCATCAGCGCTTTGATATGGGTCGCCGTTTCCTGGAACACATCGGCGTCGGGCCGCGCCCGCACATCGCCGAACTCGCGGCCCGGCCGCCCGCCCAGGTCGATGGCGTCGGGCCCGTCGCCGGCGGCATCGAATGCCGACAGTTCGCGCACGTTCAGGCCACCCTCGATCTGGCGCCATTCATCGGCCGCCAGATAAAGCTGTTCCGGCGGCAGCGGCCGATACGGCACGCCCGCCATCGCCCCCTGGGGCGTATTGGCCATTTCCGCCCGCGCCTCGTAATAGTCGGTGATCATCGCGAGCCGGCCTTCCGCCGATTCGCCCGCCTGGGGCTCAAGCGCCACGATCACATCCTCGGGCAGGAAATCGAACAAGGTCTCCATGCCGTCGTGGAACAGGGGCAGCCAGTGTTCCATGCCCGGATGGGCGCGCCCGGCGGACACGCTTTCGTACAAGGGATCATCGTCACCGCCCGTGCCGAAGGCGACGCGATAGCCCGAGCGGAACCGCGAAATCGCCTCTTCGTCCAACGGCGCTTCCAGGGCCCGGCGGATCGCGAAGCCGTCGAGCTTTTCATCTGAGCGTTGGGATGTCGGATCGAAGGTCCGCACCTGTTCCAGTTCATCCCCGAAGAAATCCAGGCGCACCGGGTTCGCCGCTCCCGCCGGATAGATGTCGATGATACCGCCGCGAACGGCGTATTCACCGGGCTCGTACACGGTTTCGACCCGCTGGTAGGAAGCATGGGCCAGGCTTTCCAGAACCTTTTCCGGCCCCGTGCGATCACCGACCCGCAGGCTCAATCCCGCGTCATCGAAATAGGCCCGCGGCGGCACCCGCTGGAGGACCGCCGACACGGTCGTCAGCACCAGCGGCGGCCGGGCCTTGGTATCCCCGTGGCGCAGTTCGGTCAGGGTCCCGACACGGCGGGCGACGATGTCGGTCTTGGGCGACACCCGGTCATAGGGCAGACAGTCCCAGGCGGGAAAGGTCAGCACGGCGATGTCCGGCGCCATGAAGGCAAGGGCCTCCGCCGCCTGATCCATGTGCACGTCGTCGCGGGCAATGAACAGCACGGCCTTCCCGGCCCGCGCCGCATCGGCCAGCACCAGGGCTTCCGCCCCGCCGGGCACACCGAACACCCGGCGCACGCCGGGCGAATACCAATGCTTTTCCGTATTGTCCTGGGCCATATCGGTCACGGGTTCTCGGGCTCAGTCGGCATTGAAGGCGAGGATCTGGCGCATCAGGTCTGTCGCGAATTCAGCGGGGGGCGTTTCGCGCCCGGACACCCAGGTGTAAACATCGTTGTCCGGCTGCTTCAGCAGAATCTCGAAGGCGTCGAGATCGGCCTCGGACAGGGCCTCGATCCGCGCCTCGGCGAAACCGCCCAGGATGATGTCGTTTTCCTTCATCCCGCAGTGCTGGGCGCGGAAAAGGATGCGTTTGCGGCGGGCGTCCATGGGAAGACCGGTTCCTATCGAAAGATCGTTGCGGGGGACGTAGGATATAGTCGCTTCAATCTGCATTGTCAGCCGCTGATACAAAGAACCCGCCCCATGCGCCCGGAAATCCTGTTCCCCTTGTTCAAGCCCGTGACGACGCTCCCCGGCGTCGGCCCGCGCGTGGGGGCCGTGATTGAAAAGCTGTGCGGCGGCGGGCGCTTGCTCGATCTTCTGTTTCATCTGCCGACCGGAATCGTCGATCGCCGCTATGCGCCCAAGATTGCCGAAGCCGAGGCCGGACGGGTCGCCACCCTGACCGTCACCGTCGGTCGTCACGCCAAGCCCCATAACCGGCGCCAGCCCTATAAGGTCGAGATTTCCGATGACACCGGCCGCCTGACCCTCGTGTTCTTCCATGCCCGGGACGACTACCTGGCCAAGACCTTGCCCGAGGGCGAAACCCGCATCGTGTCCGGCGTCATCGAACGCTACGGCGACTCTTTGCAGATCACCCATCCCGACCACATCGTCCCCGTGGAAGAACGGGAGCAATTGCTGCGGGCGGAGCCGGTCTATCCGATGACCGCGGGGCTGTCGCCCAAGACCTTTGGGCGGGCGGTGCTGGCCGCGATCGAAGCCACGCCGGAGCTTCCCGACTGGCTCGACCCCACCGTCACCCAGCGCGAGGGCTGGCCCGGCTGGCACGACGCCATGAACACACTCCACCATCCGGAAGCGCAAGCCGACACGGAACCCGATGCCCCGGCCCGCCGGCGCGCCGCCTATGACGAACTGCTGGCCAATCAACTGGCCCTCGCCCTGGTCCGCCGCGACATGCGCAAGGTCGCCGGCCGCGCAACCACCGGCGACGGCCGTATCATGGACCGCATCACCAAAGCCCTGCCCTTCAAACTGACGCCGTCGCAGGTCATGGCCGTGGCCGAGATCACCGGCGACATGGCCGCACCCGAGCGCATGCTGCGGCTTCTTCAAGGCGACGTCGGATCGGGCAAGACCCTGGTGGCGCTATTGGCCATGGCCCGCGCGGTCGAGTCCGGGGCCCAGGCGGCCCTCATGGCGCCCACCGAAATCCTCGCCCGCCAGCACTTCGCGACGCTGGAGCCGCTGGCCAATGCCGCCGGCCTGTCCATCGCGCTTCTGACCGGGCGGGAAAAGGGCAAGACCCGGGACGCCATCCTGGCCGATCTGGCCCAAGGCACCACGGACCTTGCCGTCGGCACCCATGCGCTGTTCACCGAAGATGTCGCGTTCAAGGACCTGGCCCTCGCCGTGGTCGACGAGCAGCATCGCTTCGGCGTGCATCAGCGCCTGGCCATTACCGCCAAGGGCCGCAAATGCGATGTCCTGGTCATGACCGCGACGCCGATCCCGCGCACCCTGATGCTGACGGCCTATGGCGATATGGAATCCTCCCGCCTGACGGAAAAGCCGCCCGGCCGCGCGCCCGTCGATACCCGGGCCGTGCCCAACGACCGTCTGACCGAAGTCGTCGACGGCCTGACCCGCGCCCTGGCGACCGGGGCCAAGGCCTATTGGGTCTGCCCGCTGGTCGAGGATTCGGAAAAGATCGACGCGGCAGCCGCCGAAGACCGCTACGCCCATTTGAAACAGGTGTTCGGCGATCGGGTCGGGCTGGTTCATGGCCGCTTGAAGGCGTCGGAGAAAGACGCCGTCATGGATGCCTTCGCCAACGGCCCGCTGCAGGTTCTGGTCGCGACGACGGTGATCGAGGTCGGCGTCGACGTACCCGACGCCACGGTCATGGTCATCGAGCATGCGGAACGCTTCGGCCTTGCCCAACTGCATCAATTGCGCGGACGCATCGGGCGCGGCGCCAAGCCGGGCACCTGCCTGCTGCTCTATGCGCCGCCGTTGTCGGAAACCGCGCGGGCACGGCTGAAAATCCTGCGCGAAACGGACGACGGCTTTCGCATTGCCGAGGAAGATTTGAAACTGCGGGGCGCCGGCGAACTTCTGGGCACGCGGCAAAGCGGCCTGCCGACGTTCCGTCTGGCCGACCTTGCCCACCACGGCGACCTGCTCGCCATGGCGCGGGACGACGCGGCGCTGATCCTCAACCGGGACGCGGACCTGAAATCAGACCGGGGGACGGCCCTGCGCGTTCTCTTATACTTGTTCGAACGGGATGCGGCGGCGCGCACCCTGCGGTCAGGCTAGATTGGCCGGTTAGGACTTGTCGCCGCTTTTCGGCTTCTTGGTCCGTCCCCGTTCACTCGCCGGCAGCGATGCCTGCAATTCTTTCTGAATTTCCGCGGGCCGCTTGGCAGCCAGAACCACGGGCGCGTTTGCGGTTTCGCGCAGGGTGTCCAGATCCTCGTACACCCGGGCCGACGTCACGGGCTGTTTCTTCAGCGCATCCGGCCGGCGGTCGGGCGGCGTGACGATGCCGCCGGAAATCACCATCTTGATCGCTTCCTCGACGGACATATCCAAGCTGACCAAGTCCTCCTTGGGAACGAACAGCAAGAACCCCGAGGTCGGGTTCGGAGTCGTCGGAATGAAGATGTTGATGCATTCTTCCTGTGTCACGTTCTGCACCTCACCCGTCGTGGTGCCGGTGATGAAGGCAATGGCCCACATGCCGCGCCGGGGATATTCGACCAGCACGGCCTCGCGGAATGCATTCGACTGCTGCGCCAGGACCGTTTCCAGGATTTGCTTGGTCGCGTTATAGACGCTGCGAATCACCGGCATGCGGTTGAGGATGCGTTCGCTCAGCTTGATGAAAAATCGGCCCATGAACCCGGCCGTCAGCGCACCGGTCAGGGTCAGGCCGACGATCAGCACAAACAGACCCAGGCCCGGCAAGGCGAAGGGCAGATAGGTTTCCGGGTTGTACTTGACCGGGATCAGCGGCCGGATGCTGTTGTCCACGAAATGGATCAGCAACCAGGCCAAATAAAAGGTGAAGGTAACTGGTGCCGTGACCAGGATCCCGGCGAAGAAATAGGCGCGCATGCGCGGAAAGAATCCGTTCGACGCCGGTTTGGCATCGGATGCGGGGGCCTGATCGTCGTGCTGCGTCTCGTCACTCATGTCAAAGAGTAGCCTTCTGTTTCCCAGTTCAACCGTGGGCCGTCGCCCAAAAACCGCTCTGTCTTAATCTCAATTCCAGGGACCGTCGCCAAGGAATTCCCGAAGCCGGGCAAAGGTATCATCCGGCAACTCTTCGGCAAGAAAATGGCCGCAATCGAGCGTCCCGCCGGTCACGTCCTCGGCCCGCTCGCGCCATGCGGCCAGAACGTCGAACTTGCGGGCAACCAGTCCCTTGGCCCCCCACAGCGCCAACACCGGACAGGTCAGCTTGCGGCCCGCCGCCATGTCGTCCCGGTCGTGGGTCATGTCGATGGTCGCCGCCGCTCGGTAATCCTCGCAGGAGGCATGAATGGTTTCCGGCAGGGAAAAGCAGCGGATGTATTCGGCCATGGCCGCGTCGTCGAACAAGCTTCCCTTGCCGCTCCATTGCCCCATCTTGCGGCGCAGGAAGAGTTCAGGATCGGCGCCGATCATGCGCTCCGGCAGGTCGGCCGGCTGGATCAGGAAGAACCAATGGTAATAGCCCGTGGCGAATTCCATGTCCGTCATGCGGTACATGTGCTCCGTCGGTGCGATGTCGAGCACCGCCAGCCGCGCGACCCTGTCCGGATTGTCGGCGGTCAACCGATGGGCGACCCGCCCACCCCGGTCGTGGCCGACGACGGCGTAGCGGTCAAATCCCAGATCGGCCATCAGGCCCGCCAGGTCACCCGCCATGGCGCGCTTGGAATAGGGGGCATGATCCGCGTCCGTCGGCGGCTTGCCGCTGTCGCCGTATCCGCGCAGATCGGGCATGACCAAGGTGTAATGGCGCGCCAGCAGGGGCGCCAGTTTGTGCCACATGGCGTGGGTCTGCGGATAGCCGTGCAGCAGCAGCAACGGCGGCCCCTCGCCGCCCATGCGGAAGTTGACGGCGACGCCGCCGATTTCCCGGCGATCCAGCTGGAAATTTTCAAACATCAAGTAATCCCCTGCCCCGCACGCAATGGGATCACTTGCTCATCCTCCGCACGGTTTCGGCCAGGATCTTCAACAGTCCCTGGACGAAGGGATCCGACTTTTTCATGCGGTGCTGAAAATTGGCGCGGTTGATGACGACCACCGTGCACCCGCCGGCCGCACGGGCAGACGCCGCCCGCGGCTTGCCGTCGATCAGGGCCATCTCACCGAAGATGCCCCCGGCGCCGATGGTGCTGAGAACTTCGCCCGTGGCCTCGCGGTAGATTTCGACCGATCCGCTTTGCACGAGATAGGCGAACAGGCCTTCGTCACCCTCTTTGAAGATGCGATCGTCCGCCTGATACATTTTGCGTTCAAGAACGCCCGTGGCCGACATGTGGAACCTTTGTTTTCAATCCGCAACCAGCCAACGTCCGGCCGCTCTCAACCCTTCCGGCATGGTTCTTCGTTTCCCGTTTCCAGGGGCCTGCCGTTGACGGTAGTGTACCCGCTCCACCCGCCAAAGGGAGTCTATTTTCATATGCGAAACCGCCCCGCATGAGCCGCGAATATCCCAACCGCCCCATCGTCGGCATCGGCGCCGTCGTCATCAAGGATGACCATGTACTGCTGATCCGGCGCGGCAAGCCGCCACGCGCCGGCAGCCTGTCCCTGCCCGGCGGCGCGCAACACGTCGGCGAGACCGTGCATGAGGGCGCACTCCGTGAAATTCTGGAGGAAACGGGAATTCAAGCCGAGGTACTCGGCCTGATCGACGTGGTCGACAGCATGACCCGGGACGATGACGGCCGCCTTCAGTTCCACTACACCCTGGTCGATGTGGTCTGCCGCTGGGTCGCGGGTGTGCCCCAGGCCGCCGGCGACGCCGCCGACGCCCTGTGGATGCCGCTGGCCGAAATCCCCGACCTGCCGCTGTGGTCGGAAACCCGGCGTATCATCGAACTGGGTGCCGAAATGGCCGGGGCCGTTCCGCCGTCCGACTGACAGTAAGGTAATTTTACAGAAGACGCCGGGGCGCCGACGCCGGCCGGAACAGGTATTCCAGCAAGGTCCGCCGGCCGGTGCGCACGCGCACGCTGACCTGCATGCCCGGCAATATCTTATTGGCCTTGGGATCGTCGCCGACGAAAGCCTGATCCAGGACGACCGTCGCCCGATAATAGGGATTGCCGGCTTCATCCGTGAACGTACCGGCGGAGACGTCGCGCAATTCACCGCCGACCTGCCCGGCACGGCCGGACCCCGCGCCCGTGATCTGCACCGCGACCGGCTGTCCCACGGTGATGCGGCCGATATCGCGGGGCGCCACCCGGACCTCGGCAATCAGGTCCTCGTCCACGGGCACGATTTCCATGACCGTCGCCCCCGCCGGCACGATGCGGTCCTTGGCATAGCCGCCGATGCCCTTCACGAAGCCCCTCACGGGGGAACGAATATCAAAGGCGTCGACCCGCGCCGACAGTTGCTTCACCTCTTCCGAGGCCTGGGCCAGTTTGGCCGTGACCAGGCCGAATTCGGCAAGCGCTTCCTCGCGGCTGCGGCTTTCCAGGGCGTCGAGCTCGGACTTCGCTTCCTCGACCGCCTCGGTCAGTTTTTCGCGCCGATTGATGACCCTGGCCATGTCACCGCGGACGTCGGCAACTTGGCGGCGCACGTTGAGAAGCATGATCTTGGGGCTCAGTCCCTTGCGGAACAGCTCCTCGCGCATGGCCAGTTCTTCGGCCAGAATCTGCGCCCTGCGGGTTAGGGTTTCGTCCTCGCCCTTGAGACGGTCCAGGTCGGACTGACGCTGTTGGATGCGGGATTCCAGAATGAGTCGGCGGTTCTCCTGGGCCCGCTGGTAGCCGTTGTAGACGGCCCATTGGTCCTGCACGAGGGATTGGAACGTGGGATCGGCGAAACCGAAATTGGGCTCCCGTCCGTCGCCGATGGCCCGCAGCCGCTCGGCCTTGAGAGCAAGCGCCGTCTCCTCGATCCGGGCCTGCTCATACCGTGCCTTGATCTGCGCCGGGTCGAGCCGCAGCAGCACGGCACCCTGATCGACAAGCTGGCCTTCCTCGGCCAGAACTTCCAACACCACGCCGCCCTCGAGATGTTGGACCGCGCGGATTTGCCCGGCGGGCACGACGGCCCCCTGGGCCTCGACCGTTTCCTGAACCTCGGCGAACGCTGCCCACAGGCCGACGGCGACAACGGCAAAGACCAACCCGACGATCATGCACCGCGACCACAAGCGGCGGCGCCCTTCCGCCGCCGAGGACGTGCCGTCCTCAAGCACGGCGAGCGGCGGCTGTCCCTGGGCGGGTGCCTGGGTCTCGGTCGTATAGGATGGGGTGGTGTCCGGCTGGGTCATCGTTCCGCCAGAGTCTGTCCGACCCGTCCTTCGGCGTAAAGCTGCTCAAGGACCGCCGACGACGGTCCCTCGGCGCGGGTCCGGCCGCCGTCCAGCCACAGCACGCGGTCGGCCAGGCGAATGATCTGCGGCCGGTCGGTGGCGACGATCACGGTCGTGCGCCCCCGAAGGTCCTCGATGGCGCGCAGCAGCGCTTGTTCCCCGTCCGGATCCAGATGACGTTCCGGCCCGTCGAGCAGCAACAGGCCGCTGTGCCGAAGATAACCGCGGGCCAAGGCCAGCCGCTTGAGAAAGCCGGGGTGCGGGTCCTGGGCGAACACGCCCATGTTGACGGCCAGACCGGACCGCCGGTTCCCGCCGACTCCCGTCTCCAACGTGCGGATGTCCTCCATCACGCCGGCGAGGTTACAGGCGGCCTGGATGTCCGCGTCGGAGGCGACGGGGTTCATCAGGCGCAGGTTGTCCTCGATGGACAGGGGAAGGAACTCCGGTGTCTCGGGAACGTAGGCGACGGATTGGCGCAACTGCACGGGATCGAACAATCCCGTTTCGACGCCGTCCAGGCGGGCGTGCCCGGTGGCGGCGGGCTCCAGGCCCGCCAGCACGCGCAGCACCGCCGACTTACCCGATTGATAATTGCCGACCACGGCGACGACCTCGCCCGGATCGGCGTAAAGAGAGACATCGTCGAGCGGCATGTCGATCCCGCCCGTGGACGCCGTGGACAGGCCGCTGACATCGACATGCCCGGCCAAGGTGCGCGGCGGCAAAGATGGCCGCGCGGGGCTGCGTTCCGGCCGGATCGCGTGCAGGCGCCCCGCCTGGACCAAACCGCACCACAGGCGCGCGGCACTGCCGGTCTGGTCGGTCACCCGGGAGACGGCACGCAGGGCGGAGCCGGACAACAGAACCGACGCCGCCAAAGCTCCCAGGGTCAGGCCGCCGGATAACGCGAGATGGGCACCGGCCGCCGCCGTCGCGGCAACGGTCACGGCGGCGACCCAGCGGCCGGCAACAGCGACGCGACGGGTTTGTCCCGCCGCCTCCTGCCGGGCAAGGGCCGCTTCGCCTGCGGCGCGCGCCATTCGCTGGGCAACGGCGTCCTCGCATCCGCCCGCGATGATATCGGCGCGAACGTCGGCATGATCCCGCCAGTGCTGGGCAAAGCTGCCGGCGGCGGCCACGGCCCGCGCCACGGCGGCGCGCACCCCGCCCCGGAGCACCCAGCCGGTCCCGGCCAGAACCAGGGCCCCCAGGATGGGAACGACGACCAATTGACCGCCAAGAAGCGCCACCGCGCAAAGCGCGGCAAACGCCCCCGGCAGACCAAGGGCAGCTTGAACCAGACGCACCGGCGGCGCCGCACCGCCGGCATGGAATTCTTCGTGGCGGCTGCGCCGCGCCCCGGGCGTGGTGCCCTTGAGGGCATCTGGCGGCAGGAACAGCGTCCGGCCCAAGGCGCCGAGCCCAAGGCCCGCCGCCGCCGTCGACACCGGCGCCGCCATGCGGTCGCACCAGGCGCGGAACGGAATCTCGACGATCATCGCCAGTGCCGCCGCCCCGGTGAAGAACAGAATCATGGGCAGCGCCGCGGCCGGCAGGGCGTGGTCGAATGCCACCAGCAGCAACAGCGGCCCGGCCAGCGCCAAGGTGCCCTGGATCAACGCCAGAGCGCCCACGCCGCCTGCCCGGCCCCGCAGCAACGACCAGACGAAGGCCGCCGGTTCCGCCGGCGGCGCCGTGTCGGCGGCCGGCTCGGCGGCGGTAAAGACATGGACCTTTCCGGCGCGCCGGTCGCGGGCGAAGGGCCGGCGGGTGCGGGTCGCGCCGTCGAACCCGGGAAGCGAATTCTGCCCGAACCGCTCCAGGACCAGAGCCTCGCCCGACTTGGTGATGAACAAGGCCGGAAAATCCTCCGGCCCCAATTCATTGAGGCGCGCCTGGAACGAGCGGCAACGAAAGCCGAGCCGGGCCAGAACCGTCACCGCGCCCGAGGCGTCAAGCGGGGCGTTGAGCGCCGGCAGGGCTTCGGCCACCTGGCGCGGCGCGCCGTTCCAATCAAGGGCCTGCAATACCTCGCGCAGGCAATGAGCGACGTTGGTCCCGCCCGCCAGTGCCGCCGCCATGGTCCAGTCATCGGGCAAATCCACGGCTTCGGAAAGCGCCACTTCCAGATCCTGGGGACTGGGCGGCGCTTCCTCCGCTTCCGGCGCCGCGACGTCGATGGCCGCATCGGGCGACAAGGGCAACAACGGCGGCGGTACCTGGGCGTGCGGATCAAGGCCCTCCAGCCGATCGAGGCGAAGCGACCGCCAGGAACCCGTCGGCCGTTCCGCAGTTTCCGCATCCGCCGTCGTCCCGACGTTCAGCGCCCGGGCGCGGGTAAACAGGGCCTCCGTCGCTTCGAAATGGGGAACGCGGCGGGTCATCTCAGCCCTCCCCGTCCGTATTCGGAAGGGGGCCGATGTCGCCCGCACCATCGCCATCCTCGACGGCAGCACCGAACTCGGGTGCCGGTTTCAGAGCATCGAGATCGACCTCGCGGTCCGCCATGGCACGCAGCCCGGCCTGGGTCGAGGCGAAGATGATCGTCACCCGGCCCTTGAGCCGCTCAAGAACGTCGGAGAACGTGCGCAGGTCCTGGCTGTCCAGATTTTCCGTGGCGTGGTCGAGCAGCAGGACCTTGGGCTTGAAGGCAAGGGCTCGGGTCACCGCGAGGTGCTGGCGGAACCCGGCGGGGAAGCCGGCGGCCCCTCCCTGCAAGCGCGTGTCGAACCCGTCGGCCAGACAGGCGGCGCGGGAATCCAGCCCGGTCAGGCGGGCCGCCCCCAGGGCGTCGGCGGCCCGGCCGGGATCCATGGCCGTGAGGTTCTCCAGCAAGGTCCCCGGCAGAATGTCGCCCAGGGTCGGCACATAGGCGACCTGACGGCGAATGCTGTCGGGCCGATAGGCGGTCAGGTCATAGCCGTCGATGGTCACCGTGCCCGACTTCGGGCGCTCCAGCCCGGCCATCAGGCGCAACAGCGCCGACTGCATCTGGGCATCGCCGCCGGTGATGAGCACCATTTCGCCGACCTCGGCTTCGATGCGGATGCGGTCGAACAGGGTCCGCGCCACGGCGCGCACGCCGTCGGCGGGTTGGTCCAGGCTGACACGGTTGACCATCAAGTTGCCGGTGATGCGGGGTAGCGGTTCCTGCGAGATGTCCGCGACCGCCGTCTCCTCCACGGCCCGCTCCGCCCGCGCCAGCGTCCAGGCCGCCGTGCCCCGGAAGGCATCGCGCACCAGGGCAGAAGAAATCAGCACCCCGGCCGCCAACTGGCCCAGGGTGAGCAACCCGTTCAGGCCCAGCACGGTGCCCGTCAAGATGACCAGGATCAGGGTAAGCCGGTCGAACAGGCTGGCGGCGCGACCGGCGGCGAACAGCGGCCGCGCCCGGGTGCGGCCGGCGGTGGCGGCGTCACGCGCGGCACTTTCGGCCCGGCGAAGAACCAGGTTCTCGGCCCCCATGGCCTTGATGGTCCAGAGCGCATCCAAAATCCGCCCCGCGATGTCGTCGGTCGCAGTTGCGCCGGCACCCGAGGCCCCCGCCGCCCCGCGGTGAATGACATAGGCCGCCGCCGCGGCGGCAAGGGCGAGGAGGACGGCCGGCACGGCGAGAACGCCCGTGAGATACGCAAGCGCCAGAACAAGCACGGGCAATCCGGTCAACAGCAGCCGATGGGATGTCGATACCGGCGCCGGGGCGCCGGTCATGGTCGGCGCGTCGGATGACGGCATGCCTTGCGCCGTGAACAGGTGGGAGATGGCGGCCCAACTGCCTGCCCGTGCGCGCGCCTGGGCGGTTGTTTCCGCCAGCGCCGCGGTCGCCAGGTCAAGCCCGGCCCGCGCCGCCAAGGCAGCGGCGACGGCCGCCGTCAGCAGGAACAGGTCATCCGTTCGCGCCGCCGGGAGCGCGCGGTCGAAGACCTGCAAGATCAGCATGGGAAGGGTGAGCCAAAGCGCCGCGCGGACCAGGGCGGCGGCCGCAAGTTCCCAGCCCGCGCCGCGAATGGACGCAGGACCGAAGACCACACCGAAGGTCTCTGCCCTTGGAATCATGTCACCCCAGTTTGTCCGGCCTTGCCGCAGATGGACCGGAACGCCTGCTCAAGCTAACCGTCAGGGGTTAACAATCCGCTACCTCCAACCGGCCTGAGCCTTTGAAAATATACGCTTTTACCGCTTCGCCGCCAACTGTTGGGCGATCAGCAGGCGGGCCATGGTCACGGCAGCCTTGCGGGTCATGCCGGCGAACATCCGCTTGTGATAGAGCGTGCGGACCAGCATCTCGTCCGTCGGGCTTAGTCTGCGCAGCGTGTCATGGTCTGAAAAGATCGACGGGCGCAGAACATCCGTGTCGTTGGGCAGGCCCAGGGACTGGGTCAGTTCCTCAAGCAGGCAATGGTCGATCAGGAAACCGTCCCGGTCCGTGTTGACGACGACGAAGGCCCGGTCCAAGGCCCCCATGCCGCCGCCGGCGAAGGACAGGAAATAGCATCCCCCCGGCGCGGACAGTTCCTGCTGCAGCTTGGCATCCACGCCTGGGATCGGCACCTTGACCAAAAGATCCCGGGCCGTGAACACGATGGTCAGACGCGGACGTTTCTTGGCCGTGATGGAATCAACGAATGTCAGCCCGGTCAAATGCTCGAGCGTGCGCAGGTGGTTCCACGCGAATTTGGCCCAGATATCCTGGGCCGGCACGGGTTTCATCTGCCCCTCGCCCTCGCTCAGGAAGCGGGTCATGTTGACGGCGATCTCCGCCGTGTCCCAGCGCAACAAGGTCGCGCGCCCGTCAAGCGCCCTGGTCTCCGACCCGAAGGCGATGATCTCGAACGCTTTCACCAAGTCGTCGACAGACGGCAGGGCGGCATCGGCGCGCGCCGTCCCGGCGGCGGACAGACACAAGGTGACCGCCAGAACCAGCGCCCGAAGGGGCGCGACGTGGGGATTGGAAAGATTCAATTTTTCAATGAGTTGCGTGAACTGGCGCATGCCGTCCGTCTTCGTCATCCGGTGAGCGGCCGGGACCGGCCGCAAGCGCGCAGTCTACTGTGTCAGGGTCCAGGACCAAAGCATGGATTCGGCGACCGGACGGTAACTGTCGAACGATCCTTCGGGTGCCGTGAACGACCAGATATGGGCGATCGTGCCTTCGGGCCGCGGCACGACGACAGCCCATTTCCGGTAAACCTTCCCGGCGTACTCATAGCGGGCGATGAATTGCGAGCCCGGCGACTCGGCCAGCTTGCCCTCGCCCAGCACGGTCATGCCTTGGGTTCCCGACTCCAGCGCCTTCAACAGATCGGCCGTCGCCATGACCGCCGACTCGTCGCCCGTGCGCGCGCCCGCCGGATTGACGTTCTGCACGGAAACAACGGCATCGTGGGACGCCGCCCCTTCGGGCCCGCTGAAGGTCGCGGTGAAGGCCGTCGGTTTGGACACCGTCCATTGCTTTGGATAGTCCATGAGGAAGCCGTATCCCGGCTCGACGAAGCGGTTCATGTCCGGCGGCGGGGCGGCGGAAGGCCTCGGTTTCGGACGTCCGGCAGCCATCGACGCCACGCTATCGCCAGCCCGAACGGGCACGTTGCCCGCGCTTTTCGGCACACCTTCGCCCTTGGCATCGGCAACCGGCGCCTGGGCCGGGCGTTCGCCATCGCCGGGGGTGAAGTTTGTCAGCACCCAATCGAATATCTGGCCATGCTCGGCATAGAGATCGAGGGGGGCCGTAAAGGTGAACACGAAATCCGTGCGGTTGCCGCGGGCGATGACGACCCGCGTTTTCGTCCGGTGCCCTTGATAAGTGGCGTCGACCCCCGGCAGGCCGGCGACGTTGAAGGCCCCGTCGGACAATTTGCGCAGCCAGGGTCCCCGTTCGCCCAGATAATGGGATTCCAGACGTCCCAGCATCGCGGGCAGCGGCACCAGGGCGTTGCTGTCGCCGGTCTGCAGATTCATGACGTAGCCTTTGGGCGAGCGCACGGCGACGTGCATTTCCTTGCCCCGATGGGACACGGCGACACCGGCCGGCAGCGGCAGGGAGAACCCGCGCACCGGATGAATGAACAGGCTCGGTTGCTTGGTCATCTGGACCTGGGACGGTGCGCCGCTGTTTCCTTCCGCCCCCTCGCCCGATCCCGATTGAGACTGACGCACCACGGAACCGCTGTTTTGACGGTCAAGCGGCAGCGCCACGCCGGGCCGGTTGATATCCGGCCCGGTGATCCGGCCGGCATCAGCGGCCTGGGCGGGACCCGCAGCGACCAGGCCCGCCAGCTGCGCGATCAAAACCGCGGCGGCGGCCGGACGGATGCGTGACAAGGGCGTCATGCGAAACATGGGACGTCTCCGAAAATACGTGCGGGAACTCCCTAAATCCTACGATATCCGAGTAAACGAGCTGTTAACCAACAAAGGCGTAAACGAGCCGTCGCGGCGGATATTTCCGGCTGATTTTTCAGAAAGCCGGGCGTACACTCCCGCCGCTCTTGTTGGTCAAGCTCTTGTAACATCTACCCGGAGTGAATATGGCCCGCATAAAGGACGATTACCGCGCCCTAACCGGCACCGAGAAAGCCGCGATCTTCCTCCTGTCCCTGCATCAGGATCAGGCCGCCATGCTGTTCGAACGCATGGACGACGAGGAAATCCGCGAACTGTCCGCGGCCATGTCGTCGCTCGGCAACGTCCATTCATCGGTCATCGAACGCCTGTTCGTCGAATTCGCCGATAAACTGTCGTCGGCCGGCGGCCTGGTCGGCTCCATCGACGCCGCCGAACGCCTGTTGAAGGCCGCCCTGTCCGATGACCGCGTCGACAGCATCATGGAAGAAATGCGCGGCCCAGCCGGCCGCACCATGTGGGACAAGATGGGCAACGTGAACGAAGCGGTGCTCGCCAACTATCTGAAGAACGAATACCCGCAGACCGTCGCCGTCATCCTGTCGCGCATCCGCCCGGACCATGCCTCGCGGGTCCTCGCCCTGCTGCCGGAAAACTTCGCCATGGAAGTGATCATGCGCCTGCTGCGCATGGAAGCGGTGCAGAAGGACATCGTCGACCATGTCGAGCGCACCCTGCGCACCGAATTCATGACCAACCTGGCGCGCACGGCGCGGCGCGATTCACACGAGCTGATGGCCGACATCTTCAACTCGCTGGACCGCAACACGGAAAACCGCTTCATGACGGCGCTCGAAGAACGCAACCGCGAGAGCGCGGAGCGCATCAAGCAGCTCATGTTCACCTTCGACGATCTGGTCAAGGTCGACCCGAGCGGCATCCAGACGCTGCTGCGTCAGGTCGAGAAGGAACAGTTGGCGTTGGCCCTCAAGGGCGCATCGGACGAGGTCAAGGATCTGTTCTTCTCCAACATGTCGGAACGTGCCGGCAAGATGATGAAGGAAGACATGGAAGCCATGGGGGCTGTCCGCCTGAAGGACGTGGACGAGGCCCAATCGGCCATCGTCCAGGTCGCCAAGAACCTGGCCGACAGCGGCGAAATCGTCATCGCCACCGGCGACGAAGAAGGCGAACTGGTGTTCTAG
>PALN01000031.1 GCA_002706405.1 Rhodospirillaceae bacterium
CAGCAAAAGCGACATCACTCACCGTGACCGGCATGATCATCGGCGTCGCGGTAGCGACCGCCGTCATTGCCTCTGCCGCTTTTGGCTGAGCCTTTCCCAATACGTTTGCCCTAATACCCCGCAGAGAGGCCCGGCGGTCACTCCCCAACTCCCCAACCTTCCCCCGGCTGCCGGGCCTCATCCCAACGACCCATTGAGGTCACTCCGCTTAAGGCCCCCGGATTCCCCGTCCGGGGGTCTTTTGCCGCCTGCCAACTGATTTCGCATCGGTCAACTTGTTGTCAGCAACGGCTGTTAGCATCCGCCGCAAATCATGTTGAGTACCCATAAGGGTGCCTTGAGGGAAAATTGAAAACCACCGCGGCGGCGCATGTGCGCCGGGCGAATCCCTGCATGAAGATCGAAATCGAGCACCCCCATGTTTTTTATGAAGTTTATCGCAGCCTTTTTGGCGAGATTCTCCCCGCCGGCCACCAATTACGGAAGCCGTGGCGATGACGTCATCACGGGCGGCAGCGGCCGCGACAAGATTTACGGCCGCGACGGGGACGATACGCTCGACGGCGCCGGCGGTGACGACAAGATCTATGGCGGCAACGGCGACGACGTGATCGAAGGCGGGTCCGGCAACGACCATGTCCATGGCGACCGTGGCGACGACATCGTGTCGGGCGGATCGGGCAACGATCATGTCGACGGCGGCAGCGGCAATGACGTGCTGTCCGGCGGCACGGGCAACGACCATATCGACGGCGGCAGCGGCAACGACGACATTGACGGCGGTGACGGCCGCGATCTGGTTCATGCCGGCAGCGGCGATGACACGGTCGCGGGCGGGGACGGCAACGATCACCTGCATGGCGGCAGCGGCAACGACGTGATCAACGGTGGCGACGGGCGGGATTATGTCGACGGCGACCGTGGCGACGATATCGTGTCCGGCGGTGCCGGCAGCGACCATGTGAAGGGCGGCAAGGGCGACGACACCGCCGTCTACGTGATGGGCGACAACGGCGGCAGCCGCGACACCTACGAAGGCGGCAAGGGTGTGGACACGCTGCGCCTCGATCTGACCCAGGCCGAATGGATGCGCGCCGACGTGCAGCAGGACGTTCGCGACTACCTTGAATTCATCGATGACCACACGGGCCGCCGGGGCGAAGCCGACGGCAAATGGTTCACCTTCTCGGCCTTCGGCCTGAAGGCCAAGGAATTTGAAAACCTGAAGGTCGTCGTCGACGGCGTCGAGATTGATCCCGCCGATCAGGGCGTGATCGCCAACGACGATGCCTTTGTGACGGCGGGCGAGGATATCGCGGTTTCCGGCTCGGTCCTGGACAACGATTTGGTGCCCGATCTGCCCGCCTCGGCGACGCTGGTCAGCGGCCCGGCGCAGGGCAGCCTGACGTTCAACGCCGACGGCACCTTTACCTATGATCCGGGCAATGCCTTCGACCATCTGGGCGACGGGGAAACGGCGGTCGAGACCTTTACCTACCGCGTGACCGACGCGGACGGCGACGCCGACGAAGGCGAAGTCACCATCACCATCACCGGCACCAACGACGGCCCCGTGGCCGCCGCCGATGTGATCGGGGGCGGGGTCGAGGATACGGTCCTGGTGATCCCGGCGGGCGATCTGCTGGCCAACGACACGGACGTGGACGCCAATGACACGCTGACCATCAGCGCCGTCGGCACGCCCCAGGGCGGCGCGGTCGCGCTCAACGCCAACGGCGACGTGGTGTTCACGCCGGACGCGAATTATTCCGGCCCGGCAAGCTTCTCCTACACCGTGGTTGACGGCGCGGGCGCGCAGTCGACCGCCACCGTCACCTTCGAGATCGAAGCCACCGCCGACCAGCCGGTTCTGACGGTCCAGGACGTGACCGGCCAGGCGGGCCAGCCTGTGGCGCTGGATATCGCCGCGCAGCTGACCGATTTGGACGGCTCGGAAGTTCTCAGCCTGACCCTGTCCGGCCTGCCGGCCGGCAGCCTGCTTTCCGCCGGCACGGCCAACGCCAACGGCACCTTTACCCTGGCGCCCGGCGATCTGGCCGGCCTGACGCTGACCCCGCCCTCGGGCGTGTCCGGCGATGTCGCGGTTCAGGTCACGGCGACCGCCACGGAACAATCCAACGGCGCCAGCGCCGCGGTCACCGCGGCTTTCGTGCTGACCCTCCCGGCCGCCAATCAGGCGCCGACGGACATCGCGCTGGACGCCACCAACGTGCTGGAAAACGAACAGGGTTGGGTGGTCGGTGCCGTCAGCGTCACCGATCCCGACGCCGGCGACAGCCACACCCTGGCCGTCGACGACGCCCGGTTCGAGATCGTCGCCGGACAGCTGAAGCTGAAAGACGGCATCGCGCTGGATTTCGAAGCGACGCCGACGGTTTCCGTCGACGTCACGGCGACGGACGCGGGCGGTCTCAGCCGCACGGAAACCTTCGTCATTACGGTCGACGACGTGCCCGACACGGCGACCCCGGGCAACGATCTGTTGGTCGGGTCATCCGGCGCCGACGTCATCGACGGGCTGGGTGGCGACGACACGATATACGGCCTGGGCGGCGACGATCTTCTGATCGGGGGCGCGGGCGACGACAGCCTTTACGGCGGTGCCGGTAATGACGAGTTGAGCGGCGGCACCGGGGATAATTTCCTCGATGGCGGCGATGGCGACGACCTTCTGCGCGGCGGCAACGGCAACAACACGGTGCTGGCCGGCGCGGGGAATGATGAGATCTTATTGGGCGACGGCGACAACTACGTCGACGGCGGCGACGGGGACGACATCGTCGAAGCCGGGGAATTCGGCAACGGCGACAACGAAATTTACGGCGGTGCCGGGGATGACGATCTCGCCGCAGGTGACGGCGACAACCGCGTGTTCGGCGGAATCGGCAACGATATCATTGACTTGGGCGACGGCGACAACGACGTCGACGGCGGCGACGGCGATGACGAAGTTCTGGTCGGTGACGGCGACAATGTGATCCATGGCGGCGCCGGGGACGATCTGATCGACGCACTGAACGGCGACAACGAGATTTACGGCGAGGATGGCGACGATCTTGTCATCGTCGATGACGGCGACAACCGCATCTTCGGCGGGGCCGGTAACGACGATCTCGATGCCGGCGACGGCGACAATTACATCGACGGCGGCGACGGCGACGACATCATCTTCGTGGGCGCCGGCGACAACGAAATCTACGGCGGTGCCGGGGACGACGACATCGAAACCGGTTGGGGCGAAAATTATATCGACGCCGGTGACGGCGACGATTTCGTGACCCTGGACGACGGCGGTGCCGTCGTGTTCGGCGGTGCCGGCGATGACGATATCTGGGCCTACGGCGGCGACAACGTGATCGACGCCGGCGACGGTGACGACATCGTGGAAACGGGTGACGGCGACGACACCATCACCGGCGGTCTGGGCCAGGACATTCTGATCGGCGGCGAAGGCCGGGACGTGTTCATCTACCGCTCGGCGGATGAATCCGGCACCGGCGCGGCTCTGCGCGACGTGATCGAGGACTTCGATGCCGGTGGTGCCGGGGATTCCGTCGATATTCTGGACTTCTCCAGCTTCGCGACCGGCGCGTTCGCCTTCCTGGGGGATGAAACCCACGCTTTCGATGGCGGCGGCAACACCCAGGCGCGGTTCAATGACCAGACCAAGATTCTGGAAATCGACGCCGACGGCGACGCCCAGGTCGATATGGAAGTCGAACTGACGGACACCGACGGTGCCGCGCTGGACGACAGCGACTTCAACGTCACCTGACATCCTGCCGGTTTGTGACCATCGCGGGCGAGGGTGATTGCCCGCCCGGGCCTGCGTTCGGGCAGTCTGCCGCCGTGGGGCTTTAGGATTCCTTGAGGGGTTTTTAAACAATTCTCGCTTGCCGCCGGGGGCGCACTCAGGCCCACTAAAGGGGCTGGGATTGGCAGAACCGTGCCGACCGGCCTAGAATCCGGAAAAATCCGGGACCGTCGCGCCCATACAGGCGCTTACCCTTGGGAGGGAACCATGCCGAAGCTGTTGTCGGAACAACAGGTCAATCAATACAATACGGACGGATACGTCGCGCCCATCCCCGTCATGGGCGCCGACGAGGCGCTGTCCTATCGCCGTCGCTTCGAAGCCTATGAAGAGGCCCAGGGCGGCTGGTACGAACTGTCCAAGGGACAGAAGCTCTATCTGCTGCAGACCTGGGCGGCGGAACTGGTGTCTCACCCCAAAATTCTCGACGCGGTCGAAGACGTGCTCGGCCCCGATATCCTGGCCTGGGGCTGCTCGCTGTTCGTCAAGGATGCCCATGACCCGGGCTTCGTTTCCTGGCATCAGGATGCGACCTATTGGGGGCTGTCCAAGCCCGACGTGCTGACCGCCTGGGTCGCGCTGTCGCCGGCGACCGTGGCATCCGGCTGCATGAAGGTCATCCCCGGCAGCCACAAGTGGGACCAGATTGCCCACCGCGACACTCTGGACAAAAACAACCTTCTGACCCGCGGCCAGGAACTGGCGGTCGAGGTCAACGAGGACGAGGCGGCCTATATGCCGCTCAACCCCGGTGAGGTTTCATTGCACCATGTGCTGATCGCCCACGGCTCGACCCCCAACACGACCGACGACCGGCGCATCGGCTTCGCCATACGCTACATCCGCCCGGACGTGTCGCAGGTCAACGCCGACAAGGACTGTGCCTGGCTGGTGCGCGGCACGGACAATCACGGCAACTTCATCCACGAAACCCCGCCGGATTCCGACATGGACGAAGCGGCGCTGGCCGAATACGCCCGCATCATGAAGCTGCGTCAGGGAATTCTCTATAAGGGGGTTCAGGGCAAGCCGGCCCATACGGAACTGGACACCGCCAGCTGATCGCCGGGTCAGCGTTTCATTTTGGCCCGCGCGGTCTTTGCCTGCGCGGAGCGGGGGTGTAGCATGCGTCTCCTTCATTCTCCGCCTGCACTCCAACGGAAACATCCATGACCGCTTCTTCTGACCGCCCCGCCGGCCCTTTGGCGGGAATTCGTATCCTCGACATGACCCGCATCCTGGCGGGCCCGACCTGCGCCCAGCTTCTGGGTGATTTGGGCGCCGACGTGATCAAGATCGAACGCCCCGGCGTCGGTGACGACACGCGTGCCTGGGGGCCGCCGTACCTGACGGCCGCCGACGGCGGGGACCTGGATGAAAGCGCCTATTACCTGGCGGTGAACCGCAACAAGCGCTCGGTCACGGTGGATTTCTCCCGGCCCGAGGGCGTGGCCCTGATCAAGCGGCTGTTGAAGCATTGCGACGTGCTGGCTCATAATCTGAAGGTCGGCGGGCTGGAGAAATTCGGCCTCGGCTATGCGGATCTCAAGGACGATTTCCCGGGCCTGGTCTATTGCCATATTTCCGGCTTCGGCGAGACCGGACCCTATGCCAAGCGGCCCGGCTACGACGCTCTGGCCCAGGCCATGGGCGGGATCATGAGCCTGACCGGCAGCCCGGACGGCGAGCCGACCCGTGTCGGTGTCGGCATTTCCGACATCATGTGCGGCATGTATGCCTCGACGGCGATCCTGGCCGCACTGCGCCATCGCGACAAGACGGGGCAGGGCCAGAACATCGACCTCGGCTTGCTCGACACCACCGTCGCCTGGTCGTCGAACGAGGCATTGAACTATTTCACCTCGGGCGACCTGCCCAAGCGGCGCGGCAACCAGCACGCCAACATCGTGCCCTATCAGGTGTTCCCGACCAAGGACGGCTATTTCTATCTGGCCGCCGGCAATGACGGCCAATATTCCCGGTTCTGTGAATTCGCGGGCGTGCCCGAACTGGCGACGGATCCGCGCTATGCCACCAACCCCAAGCGTCTGGTCAATCGGGACGAACTGGTCGCCAAGCTGGAACAGCTTACGCCCAAGAAGACCACTCAGGAATGGATCGACGGCCTGGAACAGCGCAACGTGCCGGCGGCGCCGGTCTACAACCTGGAGCAGACCTTCAACGATCCGCAGATCAAGCACCGCGAGATGAAGATCGAAATGGAGCAGCCCTTGGCCAAAGACGGCAAGGTGGCGCTTCTGGGCAATCCCATCAAGCTGTCGGAAACGCCCGTCAGCTACCGCCGCCCGCCGCCGACCCTGGGCCAGCATACGGACGAGGTTCTGGCGGAGCTTCTGGATCTAAGCGACGACGACCGCGCCAAGCTGCGCGATGACGGACTGATTTAAAAGGGGGATTCCGCCATGTTCGACCTGACCGACGACCAAAAAGACCTGCGCGCCAAGGCCCGCGCCCTTGCCGAAGGCGCGGTGGCCGAGCGCGCCGCCGAGGTCGACCGCACCGAGGAATATCCCTGGGACAACGTGGCGCTTCTGAAGGACGCCGGTTTCATGGGCATGACCATTCCCGAAGCCTACGGCGGGCAGGGCCGCTCGTTCCTGGACGCCGTGCTGGTGGTCGAGGAAATGGCCAAGCAGTGCGGCGTCACCGGACGCATCGTGGTCGAGGCCAACATGGGCGCCATTTCCTCCGTCATGCGCTATGGCTCCGAGGAACAGAAGAAGCTTTGCGCCGAACATGTGCTGGCCGGCGACAAGCCCGCCATCTGCATCACCGAACCCAACGCCGGCAGCGCCGCCACGGACATGACGACCCGTGCCGACAAGGTCGGCGACAAATACATCATCAACGGCACCAAGCACTGGATCACCGGCGGCGGCGTGTCCAAGGTCCACCTGATCTTCGCTCGCGTGTTCGAAAACGGCGAGGAACAGGGCATCGGCGGCTTCCTGGCCATCCGCAACGAACATCCGGGCCTGGTCATCGGCACCCGCGAGACGGCCATGGGCCTGCGCGGCATTCCGGAATGCCAGGTTCATTTCAAGGATCTGGAAGTCCCCGAATCCATGGCCCTGATCCCGCCCCAGGGCATCCGCCGCGGCTTCGCCGGCCTGATGACCGCCTATAACTCGCAGCGCGTGGGGGCCGGCACGGTCGCCCTCGGTATTGCTCAGGGCGCCTATGAAAAGGCGCTCGCCTATGCCCAGGAGCGCGAACAGTTCGGCCGCCCCATCGCCGAATTCCAGGGCCTGCAATGGATGCTGGTCGACATGTCGACCCAGATCACGGCGGCGCAGACGCTGATTTACCGTGCGGCGGCCAGCGCCGAAACCGACCAGTCCGGCTTCCCGGATATGACGCTGGCCGCCCAGGCCAAGATTTTCACCTCGGAAATGGCCATCAAGGTGACCAGCGAAGCGCTGCAGGTGTTCGGCGCCATGGGCTATTCCCGCAACCTGCCCATGGAACGCATGTACCGCGACGCCCGCATGTTCACCATCGGCGGCGGCACGGCCCAGGTCCTGCGCAACATGGTGGCGACCCAGATCTTGGGCCGCAAGCTGCCGCAGACCCGCGACGGCTATCAGAAGCTGGCGGAAAAGGGCGGGGCGTAAGAGGCCCGGCGGTAAACTTCCCGCGAGCCCCCTCGTCAGTGCGTGGCGACGTCCTATATGATCGGGGACGCTCCCTAATAGGTGGAAACGCAAGATGACCGGCAAGATCGAGAAATCCGACGCCGAATGGCGCCAGCAGCTGACCGACGAACAGTACAAGGTGACGCGCCTGAAGGGCACGGAACGCGCCTTTACCGGCAAGTACCACGACGCCAAGACGCCCGGCACCTATGTCTGCGTCTGTTGCGGGGAGCCGTTGTTTTCCTCCGACACAAAGTTCGACAGCGGCACCGGCTGGCCCAGCTACTATCAGCCCGTCAGCCCGGACGCGATCATCGAGCATGAGGACGTCAGCTTCTTCATGCGCCGGGTCGAGGTCGTCTGCGCCAAATGTGATGCTCATCTGGGCCATGTGTTCCCCGACGGTCCGGAACCGACCGGGCAGCGTTATTGCATCAATTCGGCCTCCCTGGTCTTGAAGCCCGAGGAATAGGCCCGCCTGCCCATCGGTTTTCGGATGGGCGCCATGCATATCGCGGCCATAGCCAAACGCCGCCATTTGAGCTACCTGTTCAGGCCAGATGTTGTGCGCGGAATGCCGTCTGTTTGGGCGCGGCGGTCCGCGGATGTATTTGCCCCCATGAAAGCCGTGCAGGTTCCGCCGTGATCCGCAACGCCACCCTGGAAGATGTCCCGGTTCTCGCCGAACTGGAGCGGCAGTGCTTTGACACCGACCGGCTGTCGACGCGCAACTTCCGCTATCTGCTGACGCGCGGGAATGCGTCGCTCATCGTCGACGAGGAAGCGGGGGCGATCACCGGCTACAGCCTGGTGCTGTTCCACCGCAACACGTCGATGACGCGTCTTTATTCCTTCGCCGTGCTGCCCACGCGCCAGCGCGGCGGCATCGCGCGGGCATTGCTGAGCGCATCGGAAAAAATCGCCGTGGAAAACGGCTTCGTGACCATGCGGCTGGAAGTGCGCAAGGACAACGCGCGGGCCCGGGGCTTCTATGAAAAGGCCGGCTACCGCGCCTTTTCGACCTATCCCGACTATTACGAAGACCATGTCGACGCGGTGCGCATGGAAAAGGCCCTGGCCCCGCATCTGTCGGCCGAGGATGCGCCCGTGCCCTATTACGCCCAGACCCTGGAATTCACCTGCGGCCCGGCCTGCCTGATGATGGCGATGAAGGCCCAGGAACCGGACCTGGAACTGGACCGTTCGTTCGAGCTGCGCCTGTGGCGCGAGGCGACGACCATCTTCATGACCTCCGGGCATGGCGGCTGCGGGCCCTTCGGCTTGGCGCTGTCGGCCTGGAAGCGGGGCTTCGAGGTCAGCCTGTTCGTGAGCGAGGAACAGGCCCTGTTCGCCGACGGTGTGCGCAACGAGGAAAAGAAGGAAGTCATCCGCCTGGTTCAGGCCGACTTCCTGGCGGAAATCGGCAAGACCGATATTCAGCTGACCTACGCGCCGCCGCAGCTTTCGGACCTGCGGGAAAGATTCGAAGCCGGGCATTTCCCCATCGTGCTGGTCAGCGCCTATCGCCTGACCGGATACAAGGCCCCCCATTGGATGGCCATCACCGGCTTCGACGACCGCTTCGTCTATGTCCACGAACCCTATGTCGATACGGACGAGGGCGAGACCGATACGGTCTGTTTCGGGATTCCCATCCGTCTTGGAGAGTTCGACCGCATGATGCGCTACGGCGGGTCAAAGCAATATGCGGTGGTTGTCATCGGCCCGAAAACGAGGACTGACTGATGGCCCGTAGCGTAATCGTGGTCGACCGGATTTCCGATTGGCGTTGGAACCAGGACGGCCTGAACATCCAGACGGCCGATGCCTTCATCGCCGAAAAGCGCCTGCCGAACAAACGGCCGTTGCGTGTGATCAACCTGTGCCGCCGATACAAGTACCTGTCGGCGGGGTATTACTGCTCGCTGCTGTCCGAATCCCGGGGCGACCTGCCGATGCCGACGGTGGTCGACATCATCGACTTGGACAAGCGGGGATCCTACGCCTATGCGGTCCCCGACCTGGAGCGCATCCTGCAGGCGACGATGAGGCGCCTGGCCAGCCCGCCGACGACCGGGTTCACGCTGCATGTGTTCTTCGGTCGGCCCGACGATGTGCGGTTCCGCCGCCTGGCGGCCGAAGTCTTCGACACTTTCCGCTACCCGATCCTGGAAATCCAGGTCCTGCACGACAAGCGGTGGCGCATCCAGTCGATCCGCCCCCTGGGCATCAACAAGATCAAGGATGACCTGGCGGCCATTTTCGAGGATGCCCTGCGGACCTATGTCCGCGTGCCCGCGTCACAGCGCAAGAGCCGCCCCTCGGCCCTGTACGAACTCGCCGTCTTGATCGACCCGAACGAACGGTTGGCGCCGTCGGACGAAACGGCGCTCAAGCGTCTGGCCCGGGCGGGGGCGGACCAGCGGGTCGAGGTCGAATTCATCACCGCCAAGGACATCCAGCGCATCCCCGAATTCGATGCCCTGTTCATCCGTGAGACGACGTCCCTGAACCACCATACCTTCCGCTTTTCCCGCAAGGCCGAGGTCGAAGGCATTCCGGTGATCGACGATCCGCGTTCGATCCTGCGCTGCACCAACAAGGTCTACCTGTCGGAAGCGCTCAAGGCGGCCAACGTGGCGACGCCGCGCACGGAACTTCTCAACCGCGCGACCTTCGACGACAAGCGGCTGGCCGAGATCGAAGCCATGATGGGCTATCCGGTGGTCCTGAAGATCCCCGACGGCGCGTTTTCGCTTGGGGTGGAAAAGGCCGAGAACCGGGACGACTTCCTGCGCCATGCGGACGGCCTGTTCAAACGCTCCCGCGTGATCCTGGCCCAGGAATACATGTATACGCCCTATGACTGGCGCATCGGCCTGATCGGCGGCGAGCCGCTGTTCGCCTGCCAGTACTTCATGTCGCGCGCGCATTGGCAGATCTACCGCCATGTCGACAGCGAAAAATCCGTCAGCGGTGCGTGGGAAACCATGCCGATCGACGCCGCCCCTCCCTTGGTGGTCGAGACCGCACGCCGCGCCGCCGCCCTGATCGGCGACGGCCTGTACGGCGTGGACCTCAAGGAGACCGAGGCCGGCGTGTTCGTGATCGAGGTCAACGACAACCCCAACATCGACGGCGGGGTCGAGGACAAGATCCTGAAGGGGGCCCTTTACGAGCGCGTGATCCAGGAGTTCACCCGCCGCATCGACAAGGCCAGAAACGGCTGACCGAGCGGCTGACTCAGCGGCGGGCTACGCCGCCGGCGGCATCCATCCGGACCAGCACTGGTCGTTGAAGGGCTCCATATGGGCCGCCTGGTAGGCGGGCCGTGCCTTGATCGCCGCCCACCATTTGGCGGCATGGGGGCGTTTCTCGGGCGACACCTCGATGGGGGCCAGTTCTTCCGTGCGGATCACGTAGGGGGCGGCGGCGATATCGGCCAGGGAATAGGCATCACCGGTGACGAAGCCGGTGGCTTTGATCCGCGCCTCGATGCGGTCCATCATGTCGCGCAGGATATCCAGGGCGGCGTCCAGTTCCTCCGCCGTGTAGGGATCGCGCGCCATGCGATACCACACATGCTTGCGGTTGGCGGTCGGGATGGCGGCCAGGCGCTTTTCCAGTTCCTCGTCCGACCATTCGCGGGCCATGGGGTGGAAATGGTGCATCCAGTTGTGTTTCTGGATCGCCGGCAGGCAGGTGTCGTCGATGTATTTCCCCCACAGCCGCATGTCGTGCAGCAGCATCGGGTCCGTTGGTCGCAGCGGCGGCGTGGGATAGGCTTCGTCCAGATACTCGTTGATGAAGTTGCTTTCAACCAGCGGATGGCCGTCGACCATCAATGCCGGCACGATGCCCGACGGGTTCAGCTTTTTGTACCAGTCTGAATGGTGTTCGAACTTGTTCAGGTCGACGACCTTGGCGTCGAAGGCGAGGCCTTTTTCGTAAAGGCACATGCGCACCTTGCGCGACGCGGAGGATGCCCAGGCGTGATAAAGCACCAGGTCCTGGCCTGGCGTGGTCGTGGTGGTCATGGGTTTCTGCTGGTCCTTGTGGTTGGAAGTGTCGTCAGGCAGTCATGCCGGTAATGTAGTCGCGCATGGCGGCGGCGTCATTTTCGATTTCGTCCATGCGTTCCTTGACCACGTCGCCGATGGAAATCAGGCCCGTCATTTTGCCGTTTTCGGCGACGGGAAGGTGGCGGATGCGGCGCTGGGTCATCATGCCCATCAGGACGTTGATGCGGTCGTCCGGTTTGCAGGTGATGACGTTGGCGGTCATGGCGTCGGTCACCGGGCGGTTGAGGGCACTCGGGCCTTCCGTGCCGATGACGCGCACGATATCGCGTTCCGACAGGATGCCGCTGATGGTGGTGCTGTCGTCGGACACGACAATGGCCCCGATCCGGGCCTCCGCCAGGGTACGGGCGGCGTCGCCGATGGTGGCCCCGGTGGGGATGGTGGTGACGGCACTGCCCTTACGTTCAAGGATATGTTTCACGTTCATGGATGCGTCTCCCGTCTGTTCGCCCGGCCCGCGGCCCGGGGCGGTTTGCGCCCAGTATAACGTAAATTAGAGAGATCAGATACGCGGCTGCGCGCGCCGGCGCGTCAGGCGAAATCACGCTGGGTGATCGGGACGTATCCGGGGAGGTCGCGGAACCGGCCGATCCAGGCCATGACGTTGGGGTAGCTGTCCAGATCGTAGCCGCCTTCGGGCGCCACATGGGTATAGCCGTAAAGGGCGATGTCGGCGATGGTCGGCTGATCCCCCACCAGCCACGGCCCCGCTGCAAGCCCCCGCTCCAGCACCGCCAGCGCCGCGTGGCCCTGCTCGAGCTTGGTCGGCAGTTGGGCTTGTTGGACCTCGGTCAGCGGCGTTTCCTGTTCGGTCAGCCAGTACCGGCGCACGGCAATGGTCGGCTCCAGCGTGTACTGTTCGAAGAACATCCACTGCAGGACCTTGGCCCGGGCCCAGGCATCATCGGGCAGGTACGGCGTGTCCTGGGCCAGGAAATTCAGGATCGCTCCCGATTCCGACAGGCAGCGGCCGTCTTCCAATTCGAGCACGGGAATGCGGCCGTTGGGATTGAGGTTGGCCAGGAATTCGGGTGTGCGGGTTTCCCCCTTGGTGACATCGTATTCGACCAGGGTGAAGGGGCGGCCGAGGAAGCGAAGTATCAGCCGGCATTTGTAGCCATTGCCCGACGGCAGAAAATCGTGGAGCGTGATCATGGGCAAAAGCCTATCCGTGGCCCCGGGCCCGCGCAATCGAAGAAGTGTCATGACGCGATTGATATTCCTCATCTGTGTTCTGGTGATTGCCGCCGCCGGCCCGGCGCAAACCCAGGCCCCGCCGGCGACCGGGACCACGCTTGACCTGGTGCGCGCCGCCACCGACGGTGATTTTGATCGGCTTGTCCAACTGTTGCGGGCCGGGGCCGATCCCAATGTGGTCGGCGCGGATTGGCGCTCGCCGCTGGTCCTTGCGGCGGCGCAGGGGCGGCTCGACATGGTGCGGGCGTTGGTTCGCGCCGGTGCACGGGTCGACTGGCAGGACGCGGACAAGGCCACGCCTCTCATCATGGCGACCATCGGCAATCACGAAGCCGTCGTCGAATACCTGATTCGCGCGGGGGCGGACCCGATGCTGACGGATCGCTGGGGGCGCAGGGCTCTGGACTACGCGTTGATGAGAGGTAAGAATGATGCCGTCGCCCGCATGTTGCGGCGGGCGGAGATCAACCGGCCCCTTCAAAAAAACAAATAACGGGCTGTATCGGTTCAAGCATGGGAGGCGACTACATGAGCCGCGACTATCCTTTCGAAATTCAGTCTCTGACCGGGGCCATGGGTGCCCGGATCAACGGCGTCAATCTGTCCGAAGACCTTGATGCCGACACCTTCGCCGCCGTCACCGACGCGCTGCATGAATATCTGGTGCTGGTGTTTTCCGATCAGGATCTGACGCCGGCGGAGCAAAGCCGGTTTTCCCAGCGTTTCGGGCCGGCGGAACCGCATCCTTACGGATCGCGGGCCGGGGTCAACAACGAGCACCCCGAAGTCATCGTGCTGGAAACCAAGCCGGGCCGCCGGGGCGCGCGCAACGATTTCTGGCATTCCGACATCTCGGCTTCGAAAGAGCCGCCGGCCCTGTCGCTGCTGCACGCGCGGATCGTGCCCGAAGGCCGCGGCGACACCATGTTCTGTAACATGTATCGGGCGCTGGAAACCCTGTCGCCGGCCATGCAGGACATGTTGCGCGGGCTCGACGCCATGCATTCGCCGGACGCCATTCGGCAGCGCAACCTGGCCGAGCCGGACACGGATTCGCCGCAGATTCCCGCCAACCTGGCGTCGTTCCGTCATCCGGTGGTGCGCACCCATCCGGAAACGGGGCGCGACGCGCTTTACGTCAACACCTTCTTCACCACCAACTTCGTGGACATGACGAAAGAGGAAAGCCGGCCGTTGCTGGATTTCCTGATGGACCATGCGACGCAGCCGGAGAATGTCTACCGCCATCGCTGGCAGGAAGGTGACTTCGTGATGTGGGACAATCGGGCGACCATGCATTACGCCGTGCGGGATTACGACGAAAACATGCCCCGGCGCATGCATCGCACCACGGCGGGCGGTGACCGGCCGTTCCTGAAGGGTCGCGCCACGGCCGCCTGATCGAAAGGCGCGGATGGATCGGGGGGTGTTTACCCTGTGATGCTTGAGGTCGCGTCGAGCGGCCCGAAGACTTCGTCGAAGAAGGCGGTCAGGCCGGCATCCGGATTGACGTGCTCGAACTTGAACACGCCGAGGCCGTTGGCGACCGTGATGCCGTCGTTCGAGCAGGGCAGACGCAGGACCACCGCACGGCCCCGATAACCGGCAAGGGTTTCGAATTGCTTGACCTCGCAATGGGGGGCCATCTCGTAGGTCAGTCGGCCGCAGCCGCCGCGTGCGCTCAGGCCGATGGCCTTGGGCGGCACCTCGATGGGGGAGCGGCCCGTGTAATCCGCGCCGAACGCCTCGGTCAGGCCCGACCCCCAGAAACGATAGACCGAGGCAAGCGGTGCCGGCGTGATGTCGGTGATGTTCATGAAGCGGACGGTTTCCGGATTCAGTGCCGCCAGGTCGACCTGGGACAGTGCCGGCACCGTCCGGTCGCCGCGCAGGTTCTGCCAGTAATCCAGAACCTCGCGATGGAAGGGCGGAAGATTATTTCCCGCTTCAAGGAACGTGGATTTTATGGTGACCGTGCTGCCCATGGGTTTGTTCATCAAGCTGCCTAATCAGAATGAGAATCGTGCAAACTGAACCGCAATCATTGTGCCAGTTCGGGCGGCCCGGAGACATCGGACATAAGGCATAACCCCAGGAGGACTGCGGCATAGATGATTGTCGGAGCATTGGGTGAGATAATGATTCGATAATTCTAGAAATATCGTTGCAAATTCCGGCCGCCATGCCTAATCTGGGTGCCATGGATACGGACCACGCCGCCAAACAGCTTGCCGAACTCGGCAACCCGCACCGCCTTCTCGCCTTCCGTCTGTTGGTCAAGGCGGGGACGGACGGCTTGTCGGTCGGCGAGATCCAGGACCTCCTGCAGATTCCCGCATCAACCCTGTCCCACCACGTGTCCCGCCTTGTCTGGGCGGGCCTGGTGGACCAGACCCGCGAGGGCCGAACCCTGCGCTGCCGCGCCAATTTCGCCGCCATGCACGGTCTGATCGGCTTCCTCGCCGATGAATGCTGCACCGGCGTCACGGCGACTTGCACCGCGCCGGCGGCCAAGATCGCCACCCCTTGATGACAAGAGATCCGCGATGAGCGACACAATCTTCACCCCGCCCCTGCAAACGCCCGCCGATACGCCCGCGTCACCCGCCCGGCCGGGACTGCTGGGCCGTCTGAAGCGGCTGGACCGTGTTTTTCTGGTCATTCTGACCGGGATTCTGATCCTGGCGGCCCTCAACCGGGAGCAGGCGGCCGCGAGCATCCTGTTCGTCGCGGATGCCTACAGCTTCATCGCGCCGTTCTTTCTGATGTCGGTCCTGGCCGCGGCCTGGACCAAGGCCACGGGCCTGGACCGTCAGATCGCCCGCGCCTTCACCAGCCGGCCCATGACGGCGATCTTCCTGGCGGCGCTGTTCGGCGCCATTTCTCCGTTCTGTTCCTGCGGGGTCGTGCCGATCATCGCCGGATTGCTCAGCGCCGGGGTGCCGCTGGCACCGGTCATGGCGTTCTGGATCGCCTCGCCCCTCATGGATCCGCAGATCTTCATCCTGATGGCCGCCGTGTTCGGCCTGCCGTTTACGGTGTTCAAGGCCGCCGCCGCGGTGGTCCTGGGCCTGGGGGCGGGTTACGGCACCCATGTCCTGGTCGCCCGGGGGGCTTTCGCCGATCCCCTGAAGGGGGCGGTCACGTCCTGTTGCGGGGCGCGCAAGAAGGCGCTGGCGGGCGCTCCGGTCGAATGGGGGTTCTGGCGCGACCGGGAGCGCGTTGCCCTGTTCCGGGACGAAAGCCGCACGATCGGCTGGTTCCTGTTCAAATGGCTGACCCTGGCATTCCTCATCGAAAGCCTGATGGTCGCCTATATTCCCGCCGATCAGGTCGGGCGGTGGCTCGGTGGCGGTGACTGGTGGGCCATTCCGGCCGCCGTGGCGGTCGGTGTGCCGGCCTATCTGAACGGCTTCGCCGCGATTCCGACAATCGACGGGCTGATGGACCTGGGCATGGCGCCCGGTCCGGCCATGGCCTTCATGATCGCGGGCGGCGTCACGTCGATCCCCGCCGCCATGGCCGTCTGGGCCCTGGTCAAGCGCCCGACCTTCGTCTGGTATATCGTCCTTGGTTTGACGGGATCGCTGCTCGCCGGAATATTGGCCCAGGCCGTTCTCGGCTGACGACCCCCGGGGTTGTGCGGCAATTGCAGTAAATTTTACGCCATTGGCAGGTTGCGGCGGCGTGGCCGTGCGGGCAAGCTATCCCAAGTCGGACCGCATCGGCGGCATATATCGGCTTGCCCGCCGCGGTTTCACCTGATCCAAGGACCAGTCAATGACAAGCACCGAAACGAAGAAGACCGTCGCCGCCATCTCGTTTCACGACAACAAGAACCTGTCCATCGACATCGAGGACATCGTCGGCATTGATGTCGGCACGCCGCAGGAATTGACGCCCGGCGTATGGTTCGTCGATCTGATCATCCGCTCCGCCGTCGGCAACGTGTCGCTGCAGCTGACGTCGGACAGTCTGGAAAAGTTGCAAGGCCTCCAGCCGAGCGACCGCTAGGCCGCTCCGCCGGTCGGCAAAAGGGGCGTCAGGCCGGCACCAGCGGCGTGCGCTTGACGCCGTTCATGTTCATGCCTTCGATGCGGATCAGGCGGGTCGCGGAATCCCGCGCCGGGCAGTGCACGTCGCCGACCTGATACACGCGGGCATCGCCCGGAACCATCGTGTAGCTTTCGCGCGGCTTGACCTTGCCGGGCTTGTCGCCCTGGGGCGGCTCGACGATGTCGTATTCCGTCATCGTGGTCTCGCCGAAGGCTTGGCCGTAGATCGCCCAGGCCGGGCCGTGGTCATGCGGATGGCCGGTTTTGGCCCCCTCATAGACATGGGTCAGGATGCAGAATCCCAGGTCCGGGTCCTCATAGACGATGTTGCGTTCGCCCTCGGCGTCATCGCCCAGGTTGGCGTCGACGAATCCGGGGTCCTTCAGCGCTTTTTCCACCAGCTTGCGGCTTTCTTCAAGCTGGGCGGGGCCTTGCCCCTGGGCCAGAACCTGCTTCAGGTCTTTGGCAAACGCATCAAGTGAATAACTCATGGTATCGAAACTCCCTGTTCGTCGGCGGTCTGTGGTTTATAAAACTACCACATCGAAAAAAAATGATCTGCATCAAGGAAGCATTCAATGAGCACAAATTCCCATACGCCCGCATCCAAAGTCGCCATCGTCACCGGTGCCGGCACCGGCGTCGGCCGCGCGGCCGCGCTGGCCCTTCTGGCGGACGGATATTCGGTGACCCTGGCGGGCCGCCGTGCCGACATGCTGGAGGAAACCAAGGCCCTTGCGGGCGATGCCGGCAGCCGGGCCCTGGTTCAGCCCACGGACGTCACCGACCCGGAGGCGATCAAGGCAATGTTCAAAGTCACCACGGATGCCCATGGCCGGGTCGATGTGATCTTCAACAATGCGGGCGCCAATGCGCCGGGCATTCTGCTCGAGGATTTGAAGGTCGAGGACTGGAAGCGCGTCGTCGACGTCAACCTGACGGGCGTGTTCCTGTGCATTCAGGAAGCTTTCCGCGTGATGAAGGCGCAGACCCCAATGGGCGGGCGTATCATCAACAACGGCTCGATCTCGGCCCATGCGCCCAGGCCGGATTCCATCCCCTATACGGCAACCAAGCATGCGGTCACCGGCATGACCAAGACGGCGGCGCTGGACGGGCGCAAATACGACATCGCGGTCAGCCAGGTCGACATCGGCAATGCCGTATCGCCGATGACCGAGCGCATGGCCCAGGGGCACGGCGTGAAGCAGTCCGACGGCACCCTGAAGGTGGAACCGCGCATGCCCGCCGAACATGTCGGCGAGGCCGTCGTCATGATGGCCAACCTGCCCATGGATACGAACATTCAGTTCCTCACCATCCAGGCGACGAAAATGCCCTGGATCGGGCGGGGATAAGCTCCGGCGCGACTGTCGTTCAGGGCTCGAAGGCGTCGAATGCGGCCTTGAAGCCGGCATGCCAGCGGGTCAGGGGCGGGCGGTTCTCGGTGATGTCGCGCGCCGCCCAGAGGATCCGCTTGGCGTCCATTTCCGGTGTGACCTCGCCGTCGGGGCAGAGAATGTAGAAATCGCCCCGGTCCAAGGCGTCCAGCATGTAATCGACCACCTGGTCGGGCCACCAGGCCCCCGGCCGGTGTGCGCGGTCGCCCGTCGTGGTCATGCCGGGGATCAACAGATGGGCGGTGACGGCGGTGTCGTCGCCGTTCCGCAATTCGTGCTGCAGCAGTTCCGTGTAGGCTTTCACGGCGGCCTTGGCGACGTTGTAATGGGGCCGGCCGGGCGGGTTGGTGATGCCCTGCTTGGAGCCGACGTTGACGATCATCGCCGGTTTCCCCGCCGCGATCATGGCCGGGGCGAAGGCCTGGCAGCCGTTGATGACGCCGAACAGGCCGACGTCGATGGTCTTGCGCCAGTTATCCGGCTCATCCAGGCAGCCACCCGTGTGGCGGGCGACTGCGTTGTTCATTACAAGGGCAACGTCACCGAACGACGCCAGGACCCGATCCTTCAGCGCGGTCACGGCGGCGGCGTCGGCGACGTCCACGGCCATGGCCATCACGCGTCCGCCCTGGGCGGCGGCCTGAATGTCCTTCCGCGCGTGGTCGAGAGCCGTTTCATCCAGGTCGGCCAGACAAACGTCCATGCCGAGGGCGGCAAAGCGTTTGGCGGCGGCCAGGCCGATTCCGCTGGCGGCGCCCGTGACGACGGCGCCCCGCCCGGGGACGGTGACGGTCTTAAGGGCGGACAAGGGGGGTGTTTCCTGCATCAGGGGCTCCTCGACGAAAAAGGCGCATGCGGCTCCTTATATCACTTGCGTCCCGGGGCGGGCTCCGGCATTTTGCGCCGCAACATGTACATCCCTCCCAATAAGCCGACTCAAGATACCATGTCGAAAATCCAGAATCCGTCCCTGCCCAAGGAAAAGATCAAGGTCCTTCTGCTGGAAGGCATCTCGCCGAGTGCCTCCGCCATTTTCAAGGAAGCCGGGTATTCCAACGGCGAACGCTTGAAGACGGCCCTGGACGGCGACGCGCTGAAGGAAAAGCTGAAGGATGTGCGCATCCTGGGCATCCGTTCGCGTACGCAGCTGACCAAAGAGGTCATCGACGCGGCGCCGTCCTTGATGGCCGTGGGCTGCTTTTCCGTGGGCACCAATCAGATCGACCTGGACGCCGCGCGCAACAACGGGATTCCCGTGTTCAACGCGCCGTTTTCCAACACCCGTTCCGTCGCCGAATTGACGATCGCCGAAGTCGTCATGCTGTTCCGCCGGACCTTTCCGCGCTCGCAGGCGGCCCATGCCGGGGGCTGGGACAAGTCCGCCGTCGGCTCGCGGGAAGTGCGCGGCAAGACGCTCGGCATCATCGGCTACGGCAACATCGGCAGCCAATTGGCGGTGATCGCCGAGGCCATGGGCCTGCGCGTCATCTACCACGACCGCACGGACAAGCTGCGCCACGGCAACGTGATGCCGTCGCGCGATCTGGAAGACCTGCTGCGGCAATCGGATGTGGTCACCCTGCATGTCCCGGAAACGCCGGACACCAAGGACATGATCGGGGAAAAGGAAATCCGCGCCATGAAGAAGGGCGCCTTCCTGATCAACAACTCGCGCGGCACGGTCCTCGATATTCCGGCCCTGGCCGCCGCCTTGAAGGACGGCCATCTGGGCGGTGCCGCCGTCGACGTGTTCCCCAAGGAGCCGTCGTCCAATTCCGAAGCCTTCGTGTCGCCCCTGCAGGGCCTGGATAACGTGATCCTGACGCCCCATGTCGGCGGTTCGACCGAAGAGGCCCAGGAACGCATCGGCGAAGAGGTCGCGCGCAAGCTGGTCGAATATTCCGACGTCGGCTCCACCGAAGGGGCGGTCAACTTCCCGCAGGCCCAGCTTTCGCCGCGTCAGGGTGGGACCCGCTTCATCCAGGTTCAGCGCAACCTGCCGGGCGAACTGCAGCGCCTGAACGAAGTGTTCGCCCGCAACAGCGTGAACATCGCCGCCCAGACCTATCAGACCGATGGCGAAATCGGTTATGTGGTGCTGGAAGCGGAAGGGGCGGTCGCCGATGCGGACGCGATCCTGGCGGAAATTCGCGACCTTTCCGGAACCATCCGCGCGCGCCTGCTGAACCGGGTCGCGTAACCCGCCCGCGGGACGGCGCCGCACACGAAGATGTCACTCGCGGTGAAATCGCGGACTGTGTAGAATTTCGGCAATCCGAACCTCATAGATTGCCGGGAGTTCACGCCATGAAAACCCTTACCCGCCGCCGCTTTGCGGCCCTCACTGTTTTGTCGGTCTTGGGTGCCGTCGCCTTGGCCGCGCCGTCCCCGGCGCAGGCCGATCCCGTGGTCGGCAGCCCGGCCCCGGGATTCACGGGCACCGACACCAAGGGCCAGAAGGTCAGCCTTGCCGACTACCTGGGCAAGACCGTGATCCTGGAATGGACCAATCACGACTGTCCGTTCGTGGTAAAGCATTATTCCTCGGGCAACATGCAGATGACCCAGAAAAAGGCTGTCGAAGACGGCGTTGTCTGGCTGTCGGTGATATCCTCGGCGCCGGGGGAGCAGGGCCATGTCAGCGGCGCGGAAGCGGACGCCTTGACCCAGTCGCGCAACGCCAGCCCCTCCGCGGTGCTGCTTGATCCGACCGGCGAAATCGGCCGCCTGTACAATGCGCGCACCACCCCGCACATGTTCATCATCGATACAAAGGGGCTGCTCACCTATCACGGGGCGATCGACAGCATCAAATCAACGGCTGTGACCGATATTCCCAAGGCGCAGAATTATGTGCTCAACGCGCTGGCCCAGATGAAGGCAGGCCAACCGGTCAAGCCGCATGGCACGCGGCCTTATGGCTGCAGCGTGAAATACGGCTCGTAGCCCGGCGTCGTGACCGCGGCGTAAACCCTCCGGTCGGACGGCTTTCCAGCCGCCGACCGACCGACCCTTGGTTCCGGCAGGCCTTCGAACGCGCCGCGGTCAGGTATTACCCACCCCATACTTTTGTGTCCGCAACCACGTCTCCCGGTCAGCAGATATCGCTGGCCGGTCGATGTACGCTTTCGGCTGTTACAAATGGGAAACATTCTCGTATTCGGGGGAGGCGGGAATAGCGCGTAAGAAAAAGGAAGCCGAAATGGCTAACATTCTCGTCGTTGACGACGACACCGATCACCGGGAATTCGTGGTGCAGTTGCTCGAGCGTCTCGGTCACTCGGTGATCGCCGCGGAAAATGGGCAGCGCTGCTTAGGCCTGCTGCGGGATCACGCGGTTGATGCCATCATCACCGATATCTTCATGCCCGGTTCCGACGGTATCGAATTGATCACAGAATTGAAGAAGATGGGTTCCCAAATTCCCGTGCTTGGCATGACCGGCGGATTCAAAGGCGTGATCCGTCCTTATGAAAACCTGTTCGCGGTTTTGGCGAACGCCAAGGTTCTGCACAAGCCGTTTGGTACGAAGGTCCTGGAAACGGCCTTGGGAGAGGTTTTGGTCGATGCCGCGTAGATTCGAAGGAAATGATGCCAAGCGCGTCAAGGTTGCCCGCCAACAGGGGACGACCTTGGATCGACTGCGCAAAGCCGTGGAGGCCCTGGATCGGGAAAACCGGGACATACAGGCCGAGGTTGAGGAATTCCAGGGCCAGATCGGCGGGCTGCGCCGCAGCGTCGCTGACCTGGTCGGGTTCGCGGATGACCAACCGGTTCGGGAGTCCGGCGACCAAAATGATAGCCTGCGCGGCGTCGGCCGACCGGCTGGTGAGGTGGCGGACAGCCGGGGGGAAGACGCCAAGGACGCCCTCAACACGCCGTCCAGGGACATGGCCTGACCGGGCCCGCCGATCTCGATCATCAGGAATTGACGTTAAGGTCGTTGCCGAGGATATCGAAGTGGATATGCCGGTCCGTTTCCTCAGATTGCGAGGCGACCGTGGCCCCGAGGTCCCTGCTCAGTGGTCCGTTGCCGCCCCAGGAAGCCTTCCGGCTTGCCGTGACGGGCGGCGAATGAAAAGATCGGACCGCACTTCAATTCCCAGGGACATGCCGGCGCGCGTGGACCGCAGTCATTGAATCCGTTCCGGGAGGGGCTGAATGTCGCGGGCACCATCGAACAAGTCGACGAAGGCGGGGCAAGCCGACGCCGCGAGCGGTGACCGTGCCGGCGCGGAGGCGCGTGTTCTCGACTTCGCCCGGGTCAGTGCCGATTGGTTCTGGGAGACGGATGCCGGTGACCGCTTCACCTTTGTTTCCGATCAGATCATCACCGCAGCGGGGATGCGGCCCGAGGACTGCATCGGCAAAACGCGCCAGGATCTTCACGGATCCGTCCCCCAAGACGCAGCCTGGGCCGCTTATCGCAAGATCATTGATGCCCAGGAACCGTTTCGTGATTTCACGCTGATCATCGCCGGTGCCGGCGGCACGACATTTCCCATCGCGATCAGCGGAGTGCCGGTATTCGACGGCGGCAGGTTCATGGGATACCGCGGAACCGGACGGCGGGCTTCCCAGGGCGAAGTCATCGAAAAAATGATCCGCAACATCGTCGGCGCCACGTCCAAGGCCGTCGGTCGGGACTTTCTGGAGCAGATCGCCCAGGCTCTGTGGCGGGAATTGACCGTCGACCAGGTCTACATCTCCCGCCTGTCGGACGACGGCATGACCGCGGAAAGCGTGGTCGCGGTCGTCGACGGCATGCGGAGCGAGAACATCAGCTATTCCGTTGCCGGCGGTCCCTGTGAGGCGGTAACGCGCGCCACCAATCTTTGTGTTTTTCCGCGTGGAGTCGCCGCCGATTTCCCCAAAGACCGCTTTCTTGCCGACCAAGGCGTCGAAGGCTATATCGGCGTTCCACTGCAGGGGGCCAATGGCCGTTGTCTCGGCCTGATGGTGGCGCTGTCCCGTCAGCCGATGATCCTGGAAGACCTGCACAAGCTGGCGTTCGAATTCTTCGCGGGCCGGGTCGCCGCGGAGCTGGACCGTTCCCTGGCCGAAGAAGAATTGCGGCGCCGGGATGCCCTGTTGTCGGCGATTGTCGACAACATTCCCCACGGGCTCACGGTGAAGGACCCGGGCGGACATTTTATGTTGGTCAACAAGGAGTTCACGCGCCGCTACGGGGTGTCCCGTGATGAAATCCTTGGGCAGTCGAACGACAAGCTCTTCCCCGACCCGGAAAGCGGCGTCGCGTTGTCGCGGGCCCAGGAAAAGGACGTTGCGGAAAGCGGCAGGATCGTCGTCCGCGAGCAGGATCGCCGGTTCTTGGACGGAACGCATCGCCGTTTGGAAATCGTCAAGTTTCCCATTTCCGATGACGATGGCCAGTTGATGGCGGTCGGCACGCTTGGTGTCGACATCACCCAGCGCGACAAGTGGGAGCGGGATGCGCGCGACCGCGAACGGGTCTTGAAAGGGTATCACAAGGCTCTCGACCGCATTGTCGCCAGCGACGAAATGGCGTCGGACGATGCGGGGGATGCCTTTGCGCTGTTGACCCGGGTCGCCGCTGAAACCCTGAATGTGGAGAGGGTCAGCGTGTGGCGCGCCGCCCAGGACCTGAGTGACATCACGTGCCTGGACATCTACGAGATGAGCAAGGCCGTTCATACCAGCGGCAGGGTTCTCCGCCGTGATCAGTATCCTCAGTATTTCAGAGCGCTGCAGCAGGTCGAGGTGATCGACGCCCATGATGCCTGCTCGGACCCCCGAACTGCGGAACTGGTCGATCAATACCTGGTCGAACACGGCATTTCCTCCACGCTTGATGCGGTGGTCCACGTCGGCGACGAATTGAAAGGGGTGTTGTGCCTGGAGCATGTGGGCGCGCGGCGGGAGTGGACACTCGAAGAACAATCCCTGGCGCGTTCTCTTGCCGCCCTGACGTCGTTGATCCTGGCCCGCCAGGAACAACAGGAGGCCGAGCGCGCGCGACAATCCATCGAGCAACGGTTCAGCAGTGTCGTCAACGCGTTGCCCAGCGCCTTGTCGCTCAAGGACAAAGATCATCGCTACGTCTTCGTCAACAAGGTTTATGAACAGAGTTACGGCGTGCGCGCAGAAGACACCTACGACAAGAAGATCAGCGAACTGGGCCTGAACACGCCGGAAATTCTGGAGGCCATTGACGCCGAGGACAGGGCTGTTTTTCGCGAAGGAAAGTCATTCACCAGTGAATCGACCCGCGTCGGCCGCGACGGCCTCGAACGCTCGGCGTTGGTTTCGAAGTTTCCCATTTATGACAAGGACGGCAATGTCGAACTGATCGCCACCCTGTGGACGGATATCTCGGAACAGGTTTCCGTGCGGAAAACGCTGGAGAACGCCCGGGCACGCCTTCGCGCGATTACCGACAATGTTCCGATCATGCTCTCGTTGAAAGGGCTGGACGGACGTTACCTGGAAGGCAACGCGGGCTTTGCCCGTTGGCATCGGATTGATCCGCGCACGGTTGCCGGCCTGCGGTCGGGCGACCTCGTGAACCCGGGCCGGGCGGCAATCGTCGAAGCCCTGGATCAGCGTGTGATTGAAACCGGCGAGGTCGTCGTCGAGGAAACGGTTTCCGAACTTCAACGCCGGCCCGATGGATTGCCGACGATTTTCCGTATGATCAAATTCCCGGTGCACGATGCGCAGGGAAACATCATGGCCGTCGGCACGGCGATGACGGACATCACCGAACAGAAGCTGGCGCAGCGGGCGTTGGAAGAAACCCAGGCGCGGCTCATGGCGATCACGGACAACGTGCCGATCATGTTGTCGCTCAAGGACAGAGACGGCATCTATCAACACTGCAACGCCAAGTTCGCGGATTGGCATGGTGCTCGCCCTGAACAGATCATCGGCAAAACATCTGGAGATCTGCTGCCGCTCGAACGTGCCGCGACGGTCGAGAAAATCGATCGTGATGTCATCAAGACGGGCGAAGTCCAGGTGTTCGAAATCGAAACGGCGTTCGACCACTTGAAGGACGGCGTGCCGGTGATCCTGCGCCAGTTCAAATTCCCGATCCGCGACAGCAGCGGCCGGATCACCGGTGTCGGTACGGCGATTCTCGATATCACCGACGAACGCCGCGCGGAACAGGCACTACAGGCGCATCTTGAAAAGCTCGAAGACATGGTCGCCGACCGGACCGTGGAATTGACTCAGGAAATTGCCGAGCGTCGGCGAGCCGAGGCCGATCTTCGCCGGTCAGAGGCGAACCTGCGGGCAATATTGGAAAAAAGCCCCGTTGGGGTTGCCGTCGTCGCCCGTGCGCCGCGTCGCCGGCTGTTCGTCAACCAAAGCTTCCTCGACATGTTCGGCGCCGAAAACGAAGACGAACTCAATGCGGTTTCCATGGCGGAAACCTATGTCGACCCGGAAGATTTGGAGCGGCTCAGCGCGCAATTCGATCAGGAAGGTGCCATCGATGCGGCCGAGGTCCGCCGCCGACGCCTGGACGGACGCCAGATGTGGCTGTTGATGGATTCGCGGATCGTCGAGTTCGAAGGCGAGCGTGCGGCCCTGGTTTGGCACTACGACATCACCAACCGGAAAGAGGCTGAGGAAGCGCTGGCCCGCCAGGCGGAAGTCCTTGAGCAAACCGTCGCGGAGCGCACCCGCGACCTGCAGACCAGCGAGCAGCTTCTCAAATCGGTGTTCGACCATCTGCCCGTGGGGGTTTTGATCAAGGATGCCGATCTGCGCCTGGAAAGAACGAACCCCGTCTATCGCCGGTGGTACGGCATCGATTTCGAATCCAAGATCGGGGAATCGGACACCCTTGTTAGCGGCGAGCAGGCGGACGATCAGGACATCCGTCATCGGAAGGCGCAAGAGCGGGAGGTTCTGAAGACCGGTGAGATCCGCACGCGCGAGGTCGCGCATCGCTTCGTGGATGGGCGCCTTCATTCACTGAAGGTGACCAAGTTCCCGATTTTTGACAGTCAGGGCAAAGTGTCGCGGGTCGGATCCGTCAGCATCGACATGACGCAGGAGGTCGATGCCCGCCGGGCACTTGAGCGTCATGAGCGTTTGCTGCGGTCCCTGATCGACAATCTGCCGGTCAGCGTCACGATGACGGACAGCCATAAGCGCTACAACCTCGTCAACCAGACCTTCTGTGATTGGTATGGGATGAGCCAAGATGAGGTGATCGGAAGCGATATTCTCGGCCTCGCCGACCGTATGAATGCCGACGGCAATATGGTCAGAGAGCAGGAAGCCAAGGCCCGGATCGAAGGCAAATCTCTGTCGCGAGAAACCGAGCGCCCGTTTGCCGACAATTCGATCCATAATTTGCTGATTACCAAATACCCGTTCATCGACGAATCCGGAGAAGTGACGGGCGTGGTGTCGGTCGCTGTCGATCTGACTGATCTGCGGGATCGGGAGCGCCAATTGTCGACCTTGGTCGAGAATGTTCCCGGGCTGGTCTTCCGAACCCTCCGCCGCCCCGACGGCAGTATTCACGTCGAATTCCTCAGTGAAGGGGTCAAGGATATCCTGGGTGAGGACGCGGCGACGATTATGGCGCGCGTGAATGCGGGCGACCTCTCGATGTTCCACACGGATTCCAGAGACGAATATGCGGCCGAGTCCATTCGCTGCTTCCGTGAGGGACGGCCTTTCGATCTAATTTACCGCATGGTGGCAAAAGGTGGTGAAGCTCGTTGGGTGCATGAACGCAGTCGAGTGATCCAAGAAACCGATGGTGGTTGGTTGGTCGAGGGGATTGTCCTCGACGTTACCGAACAGAAACTGGCGGATGACGCGCTGCGTCAGAACCAGGCCTGGATGCGGGCGTTCACCGATAATCTGCCCATCTATCTGAACCTCAAGGATACCGAAGGCAGATATGTCTTCGTCAACCGACTGTTCGCCGACATTCGGCGCGACAAAAGCGTCAGTTTCGTCGGCAAGACGCCGCAAGAGGCGCTCCAGAACCGGGCGTCCAATGATTTGCTTGAGATGGACCGGGAGGTCCTGGCCACGGGCGAGGTCAAGGACTTCGAATCCCATGCCCGAAGCGAGGAATTGAAGGGCCGGCTCCTGCGCTTCATCAAATTTCCGGTGCGTGACGAGGAAGGAACCGTCATCGGCGTCGGCACGGCGGCGATGGACATCACGGACAAGAAACGGGCCGAGAACACCATTCGGGAGAGCGAGGCCAGGCTCCAGGCGATTACCCAGAATGCCCCCATGCTGCTTAACCTCAAGGACAAGGAAGGGCGGTATCAGTTCGTCAACGACATCTATGCCCAATGGGTACGCCGGCCCGTTGACGAAATCATCGGCAAGACGGTCAAAGATATTTTCCCCGATCATGTCATCGATCTGATCATCGAACAGGAAGCCAAGGTTCTGACAACGGGCGAGCCCACCGAGTTCGAGGCCGAGGCGATGTCCACCCAGGGCGACGGCGCGCGGACGATGCATTACATCAAGTTCCCCGTGCGTGACGATAAGGGCGATATGTTCGGCATCGGCACGGCGATCATGGACGTTACCGACCGTAAACGCGCCGACCTGGCATTGAAGGAAAGTGAAGCTCGGTTCCGCGGCCTGTTCGAGAACGCGCCCGCCGGGATCACCATCAAGACGACGACGGGCCGCTACCTGGCCATGAACAAGACTTTCCTGGATTGGAAGGGATGGGATCTGGTCGACGTCGTGGGGCGCCATTCGGCCGACATGTTCGGCCCCGAGGTCGGTGTGCGGACCGACCAGGAAGACGCCAAGGTCATCGCCACGCGTCAACCCTTCATGAAAGAGGTCGTCATCAAATGCGCCGACGGCCGCAATCTGACCACGACCAACATCAAGGCTCCCATGTTGACGCCCGACGGGAAGGTCACGGGTGTGTGTTCGTTCTATGTCGACGTGTCCGAAATCCGCGAGATCGAGGTGCAGCTCCAACAGGCCCAGAAAATGGAAGCCGTGGGCCGGCTGGCTGGCGGCATTGCCCACGATTTCAACAATCTGCTGGGCGCCATGATGGGCTTCAACGAATTCCTGATCGAAGATCTTCCGGAAGGCACGCCGCAGCACAATTTCGCCCAGCGCGTCGCCCGGGCCGGTGAGCGGGCCAAACAATTGGTCAGCCAAATCCTGGCGTTCTCGCGAGCATCGCACGGCGAACAGACCGTCGTCGACCTGAACGCGATCGGTGATGAGGCCGCGACGCTTCTGTCCGGCAGCCTGCCCGTGACGACCCGCGTGGTGTTCCATCCGTCAGAGGCCGAGGAGGTCACGGCCATGACCAACGCGGGCCAGATGTCCCAGGTGTTGATGAACTTGGGCGTCAATGCCAACGACGCCCTTTCCGGTGTCGACGGCGTGATCAATATCGGCGTGGAGCGCATCCCCGCGGGCTCGAAACTGCTGTCCGCCCACGAAGGCCCGGTCAAGACCACGCCCGAGGATTTCATGGAAATCCGGCAGATGGAAGACGGCGCCTGGCAGGTGGTGGCGGGGGCGATCGACGCCGCAACCGATCACGTCATGGTATATGTGGAAGACACGGGGCCGGGTATCCCGGAGCCCGTTCTCCGGCGTCTTTTCGAACCGTTCTTCACGACCAAGGAGGCAGGCAAGGGGACGGGGCTCGGCCTTCCCGTGGTGCATGGCATCGTTACCGCCCACCACGGCGCGATACGTGTTCACACCTACCTGGGCAAGGGCGCGCGGTTCGAGATCTTCCTGCCCTGTGCGACGGCGGATACGGCCGGTGCCGCCGCTGATGAAGTTGCCGAAAAGGTCACGGGCCGGGGCATGATCCTGATCGTCGATGACGAAAGCGAGGTCGCGGACATGGTGTCGATCGGGTTGGAGCGCCTGGGCTACGAAGCTGGGGTCTGTTCCGACGGCAGCGAGGCGATCGAGGTGTTCGGTGAGTCGCCCAGCCTGTGGCGGGCGGTCATTACCGACCAGATCATGCCCGACATGCGGGGGATGGAATTGATCCGTCAGATCAAGGAAATTCGCCCCGACGTGCCGTGCGTCCTATGTACCGGTTACAGCGACACGCTGACGGAGGAAACGGCGCGCGCCGGTGGCGCGGACGCCTTTTTTCAGAAACCCGTTTCCGCGTCGCGCCTGGGAAAGGTTCTCGCCGATCTATTGGGTGATTGAACGCTTGCGGTCTATGCATACGAAAGTATGGTGCGTGCCGTATCACAAGTATGCCGCTACATACTGAATTTCTAATCCGAGACCCCCTTCCGGTCAGCAGACCGGGCGGCAAGAATCAGCCATGCTTCTTGTCTGTCCTGCCGTGATCGGATGTGACCGCCTCCGCGGGGCGACGTTGGAATACAAGAAGAAACGAGGAAGACGCGATGTCGAAACAATCACAAATTGAAACGAATGGTGAGGGTGTGGTCATGCCCAAGACGCTGTTCGGCAACTTCATGATCGCACAACGCGTCAGCGCCATCGTCATCTTGGGCGTCGCCGCCATGGCCGTGTTCGGCGGCATCCAGTTCTACGGGAAGTCGAAGATCGCCCAGGCGGTCCAGGCCAACACGGACTACAACGCCCTGGCGCTGGACAGTCGGGAAATTCAGGCGCAATCCCTGCAGATGCGCCGCGCGGAAAAAGATTTCCTTTTGCGCCGCGACACGAAGTATGCGGACCTATACAAGAGCAACGTCGCCAAGCTTAAATCCGTCCTCAACGAGGTGCGCCAGGAGCCTGTGGCGGCAGCCAAATCCGAAACCCTGGCCCGTTTGGGTGGCGCGATTGATGCCCACGCAATGCAGTTCGCTACGGTCGTTTCCCAGGTCCAGGACCTGGGCCTGGATGAGACGGCCGGCCTACAGGGCAAGCTGCGCACGGCCGTGCATGCGGTCGAAACGAAACTGAAGGAAGCAAATCTGGACGCTCTCACCGTCAAAATGCTGATGATGCGGCGCCACGAAAAGGATTTCATGCTGCGCGGTGCGGAAAAGTACGTCGGCCGAGTGGCGAAACGGCAGGCAGAGTTTCTTGAAATGCTGCCGGCAGCACCCCTGTCCGATCGTGCTAAGGCGGAGATCACCGAGCTTCTCAACGTCTATGTGACGGCGTTCAACGCTTTCGCCAAATTGTCCGTCGAAAACGGTGCGGCGATCAAAGAGCTGAGCAATATCTACAAGATCGTGACTCCGGCCGTCGAGGAACTGGTCGCGTTCGGTGAACAGGGTGCCAAGAGCGCCCTTGCCGACATGGACGCAACACAGCGGTCCATGGAGATTCTGATGATGATCAGCGCCGCCGTGATTTTCGCCGTCTTTGTCGTTGCGGGCGCGGTCGTCGCGATCAGCATCACCCGTCCTGTGAAAGCGGTTGCCACAGTCACGGAAACGCTGGCTGAAGGTGATTGGACCGTCCGAATTCCGGCGCTGGAGAACAAGGATGAGATTGGTGCCGTGGCGCGGGCTCTTCAGGTCTTCAAGGAAAACCTGATTAAGGCCAAGGAATTGGAAGAAGCGCAGCGTCGGGAACAGGCGCGTCAGGTTGAACGCGCGGAGAAGCTTTCGTCCCTGACGTCGACTTTTGATGCGACGGTGAACGAGGTTCTCGGCGTGGTGTCCTCGGCCTCGACGGAACTGCAGGCAACGGCGACCAGCATGCGCGGCACGGCGGAAACGACGACCCG
>PALN01000032.1 GCA_002706405.1 Rhodospirillaceae bacterium
CCTCGACCGCGAACAGCGCCTGGGCCAGGGGCGAGCGCCCGACGGAGGCCGCCTCGGCGAAGTTGGCGGTGCCTTCCGCCATCACCGTGCAGCCGGGCAGGAACTTCAGGGTCGCCGGATTCGGGGTGGTTTCCGTTTGGATGAACATGGGTCTTGGTCTCCGCGTTATCGGCCGCTCGGCCGTCATTCGTTGCCGGACACGATCCGGCGGTGCTTGGCCCTAACATGGGACCGATGCCGCCTGCAATCAAGTCCGACAAACGGGGTCAAGTATATCAGGGATTCTTGCTCAGGGCCGAAGGAAGCCGACGATGTCGTGAACCTCGGCCATGATCGGCTCGGACAGGGCCCGCGCCTTCTCGGCGCCCCGCTTCAGCACGCCGTCGATATAACCGGGGTCGTCGGCCAATCGGCGCATTTCCGTGGTGATGGGCTGCAGCTTGTCGACCATCAGATCGGCCAGGTCCTGTTTGAACTGGGAAAACTGGTGGCCGCCGTGGTCTTGGATGACCTGGGCCAGGTCCTGACCGGATAGGGCGGCGTAGATGCCCATCAGGTTGGCGGCCTCGGGCCGGCCTTCGAATCCGTCCTTGGAGGTCGGCAGGGCGTCCGGGTCGGTCTTGGCCTTGCGCACTTTCTTGGCGATCGCGTCGGCGTCGTCGGTCATGGTGATGCGCGACTGGTCCGACGGATCAGACTTGCTCATCTTTTTGGACCCGTCGCGCAAGGACATGACCCGCGTCGCCTCGCCGAAGATCAGGGGCTCGACCACGGGGAAGAAATCCACGCCGAAGTCGTTGTTGAACTTCTGGGCGATATCGCGGGCCAGTTCCAGATGCTGTTTCTGGTCGTCACCCACGGGCACATGCGTGCCCTTGTAGGCCAGGATGTCGGCGGCCATCAGGTTGGGATAGGCGAACAGGCCGACCGAGGCGTTCTCCTTGTTCTTGCCGGCCTTTTCCTTGAACTGGGTCATGCGGTTGAGCCAGCCCATGCGCGCCACGCAGTTGAAAATCCAGGCCAGTTCCGCATGGGCAGGCACCTGGGACTGGTTGAAGATGATGGATTTCTCGGTATCGATGCCGGCGGCGATCATGGCGGCGGCGACCTCGCGGGTCGAGGCCCGAAGCTGCGTCGGGTCCTGCCACACGGTGATGGCGTGCAGGTCGACGACGCAGAACAGGCAATCCTCGTAATCCTGCTGCAGATGCACCCAGTTACGGATGGCGCCCAGGTAGTTGCCCAGGTGAAGGTTCCCCGTCGGTTGAACGCCAGAAAAGATGCGCCGCATGTGGCTGATCCCTGAAATGAATGGTCGAAAACGCGCGCCGGTTATCGCCGCTCACCCCCCGTTGGTCAAGCTTTGGGGCGTCAAAGGTCCTTTGCCCGCAGCATGGATTTGGCGTCCTTCAGCCCCGCCGCGCGCAGCACCAGGGCAAAGGCGGCGAAGGCGGCCAGGCCCAAGGCGACCAGAAGGCCCAGGCCGAGAACCTGTTCGGCCGTGTTTCCCGCGATCAGGAAGCCCAGGTTCTGGCGCCCGACCTCGAGCACCCCGACCATGCCCGCCGTGGCCAAAACAATGCGCGGCAGCCGGGACCGCGTGCGGGCATCGAGGGCGAAATGGCCGCGCCTTACCAGAACGATGGCGAGCAGCAGGGTGTTGAGCCAGGCCGAGGCCGAGGCGGCGAGGGCGATGCCCACATGGCCCAAGGGCTTCATTAGGACCAGCATGAGCACGATGTTGACGATCATGGCCGCGATGGCGATGCGCACCGGGGTCGAGGTATCTTCGCGGGCATAGAAACCGGGGGCGAGAACCCGGATCAGCACATAGGCCGGCAGGCCCGTGGCATAGGCGAACAGGGCCGACGCCGTGGCCGCCGTGGCGTCGGCACCGAACGCGCCGCGCTCGAACAGCACGCGGATGATCTCGTCGGGAATGACCAGGCAGGCGGCCGCCGCCGGCAGGGTCAGCAGCAGCGCGAATTCCAGGCCCCGGTTCTGGCTGTTCCGGGCCGCCCTGTCGTCGCCGGCCTTCAGCTGGCGCGCCAGCAGCGGCAGCAGCGCCGTGCCGACGGCGACGCCGACCACGCCCAAGGGCAGCTGGGTCACCCGGTCGGCATAATAAAGGTAGGACACGGCGCCATCGGACACATAGGTCGCGAGGATCGTGCCGATCAGCAGATTGACCTGATAGAGCGAGGCGCCGAACACCACGGGCAGGATGCGCTTGATCAGCAGCGCGACCTTTTCCGTCCATTGCGGACGCACCAGGCGCAACGGGAATCCCTGGCGCCGGCAGAACCAGGCCAGCCAGGCGAATTGCGCCAGCCCGGCGGCGAACACGCCCCAGGCCAGCGCGTGGCCCGGCGTTTCCACATGGCCCGTGAGGCCGAGCAGGGCCGCGATCAGGGTCAGGTTCAACAGCACGGGAGCGGCGGCGGCGGCGGCGAACTGGCCGAGCGAATTGAGCACCCCCGATTGCAACGACACCAGGGAGATGAACAGAAGATAGGGAAAAGCGATGCGCGACAGGTCCGTCGCCAGTTCCATCTTGCCCGGCACGGCATCGAACCCGCCGGCCAACACGACCATGGCCCAGGGCATGATCAGTTCCATCACCGCGACGAAGGCGACCAGCACCAGGGCCAGCAGGGTCATCGCCTGGTCGGCGAATTCGCGGGCCCGTGCGCGGGCCGCCGCGCGCGCTTCGGCGTCGGCGCCGTCGCCCGCCTCCAGCTCGCGCGCGAACAGCGGCACGAAGGCGGCGGCGAAGGCCCCTTCGGCGAACAGGCGGCGGAACAGATTGGGCAGGCGGAAAGCGACGACGAAGGCGTCGGCGACCATGCCGGCGCCCAGGAAATTGGCGATCAGCATGTCGCGGACAAAACCGAACACGCGGCTCAGCAGCGTGAAACCGCCAACGGTCGTGATCGCCTTCAACAGGTTCATGGCACGCTGGTACGCCGGGATTGGGGCGATGACAAGGCTTTAGGGAGGGGGCGAGGCGGCCGCCCTATTCCGCCGCTTCCACGGAACTGTCGGAAGATTTGCCGCCGGGCCTGGTCTTGCCGTCGGCCTTCGCCTTCGCCGGCGCCTTGGCGGCGGGCTTGGCTTTCGCCGACTTCGCGGGCTTGCCGTCTTTGGCCGCCTTGGCCGCCGCCTTCACCGCCTTCTTGCCGCCGATGCGTTCCAGCAGCCGCGTCTCGATGGATTTCAGCTTGTCCGCGTGTCGGATCTTGAGGCCGAAGATGTCCTTTACATAGAACACGTCGACCACCCGTTCGCCGTAGGTGGTGATCTGGGCCGAGGCGATCTGCAGGCCTTCCTGGGTCAGGACCGAGGTCACGTCATAGAGAAAGCCCGGCCGGTCGTGGCCGTTGATTTCGATCACCGTATGGGTGTTGGACGCCTGGTTGTCCATGATCACCCGCGGCGATATGGCGAAGGCGCGGGACTTGTCGGGGAACACCGCGTCCGGCTCTTTCTTCAATTCGCGGGCCGGGTCGCGCTTGCCGCGCAGGGCATCCTCGATGCGCTGGGTCATGCGGCCCATCTGGCCCTGTTCGTCGATCGCCTCGCCGGCCGCGTCATGGACCCAGAAGGTATCGAGCGCCATGCCGTTGGTCAGGGTCGCGATCTTGGCGTCGAGCACCGACACCCCGGCCAGCGACAAAGCCCCCGCGATATTGGCGAACAGGCCCGGATGGTCGGCCGTATAGACGATGATCTCGTTGGCGGCGCGGTCCTTGTCCACGGTCATGCTGATGGTCAGGTCGGCCTTGTCCTTTTCCGCCTTGCGCACCAGGTCGGCGTGGCGCACCTGGGTCTCCGTATCCGCGGCCAGCCAATAGGTATCGGTGCCGCGGGCCAGATGTGCCTCGCGATCCTGCGCCGGCCAATGGGCAAGGGCCGCTTCCAAAGCGCCCTTGGCGCGGGCGACCCGGGTCTTGCGCCGCTCGGCCGGAGCATCACCGGTCAGCACGGCCTTGGCCTGCCAGTAGAGTTCGCGCAGCAGGCCCGCTTTCCAGTTGTTCCACACGTTGGGCCCGACGGCGCGGATATCGACCACGGTCAGGCACAGCAACAGGCGCAGCCGTTCCGGCGACTGCACCAGATCGCAGAAATCCTGGATCGTCTTGGGATCGTCCAGGTCGCGCTTGAAGGCCGTCGCCGACATCAACAGGTGATGGCGCACCAGCCAGGACACGGTTTCCGTTTCCCAGGCGTTGAGGCCGAAGCGGGGACAGAGCTTCAAGGCGACGTCCGCCCCCAGTTCCGAATGGTCGCCGCCCCGGCCCTTGGCGATGTCGTGGAGCAGCACCGAAACGTAGAGCGCCTCGCGGGACTGGATTTCCGAAATCACTTCGCAGCTGACGGGATGGTCTTCGACCAGCCGGCCGGTCTCGATCCCGTTCAACAGGCCGATGGCCCGGATGGTGTGCTCGTCGACCGTATAGACGTGATACATGTCGTATTGCATCTGGGCGACGACCCGCCCGAAGTCGGGAACGAAGCGGCCGAACACGCCCGCTTCGTTGAACCGCATCAGCGTCTTGACCGGGTCCTTCCCCGTCAGCATTTCCAGGAACAGGCGGTTGGCTTCCTTGTTCCGGCGCAGCTTGGCGTCGATCAGCTTGAGGTTCTGGGTGACCAGGCGCAGGGCTTCGGGATGAACGTCGACGTCGTGCTTCTGCGCCGCGTGGAACAGGCCGATCAGCTTCACCGGGTCTTCGGCGAAGGCCTTCTTGTTTTCGACGGTCAGGCGGCCGGCGTCGAACGTGAAGCCGGGCACGTCCGGTTCGGAAAAGCGGAAGAACGGCAGGCGGAACCGCTTGGACGGCTTCTTGTGCTGATGTTCCAGAACCGCGCAGAGGATGCGCGTGATGTCGCCCACGTCCTTGGCGATCAGGAAGTAGTGCTTCATGAAGCGCTCGACGCCGTTGGTCCCCGCGTGGTCGCGGTAGCCGAGGCGCTGGGCGATTTCCTTCTGCACGGAGAAGCTCAGGCGTTCCTCGGGCCGGCCGGCGAGAAAATGCAGATGGCAGCGCACGGTCCACAGGAAATTTTCCGCCTTTTCGAACAGCTTGAGGTCGTCCTTGGTGAACACACCCTCGCCGACCAGGTCGTTCATGTTGTTGACCCGGTACAGGTACTTGGCGATCCAGATCAGGGTCTGCAGGTCGCGCAGCCCGCCCTTGCCTTCCTTGATGTTGGGCTCGAGCACGTAACGGGTGTCACCCATCTTGTCGTGGCGGTTGTCCCGCTCGGCCAGCTTCTGTTCCACATAGGCCATGCCCGTGCCGTCGGCGACCTCGTCCCAGAAGGCCTGGCGGAACTTGTCGAACAACGCCTCGTCGCCCCACAGCCAGCGGGCCTCCAGCAGGGACGTGCGGATGGTCAGGTCTTCCTTGGCCAGGCGCACGGCCTCTTCGACCGAGCGCGTCGCATGGCCGACCTTGAGCCCCAGGTCCCACAGCATGTACAGGGTGAATTCGACGATCTGTTCCGTGCGCGGCGTCATCTTGTAGGGCAGCAGGAACATCAGATCGATGTCGGAAAACGGCGCCAGCTCGCCCCGCCCGTAGCCGCCCGTGGCGACGATGGTCAGCGTTTCGCCCGTGGTCGGATTGGCCGAGGGATAAACCCACTTGTCGGCGAAATCGTGCACCGTGCGGATCAGCTGGTCCATCAGATGAGCATGGGCGCGGGTCGCCTTGGGCCCGGTCAGCTTGCCCGCCTCGAAGCGGCGTTTGACCTCGTCCCAGCCCGACTGGTGGGCCTCCTTGAAGATGGCCAACACCTCGCCCTGGGTTTTCGGCGTATAGCCGGACCAGCCGACGAGATCGTCCAGCTTCTTGGTCAACGCCTTGCGGTCGATGATCGCGCGGGGGTCTTTGATATTGGTACGGCTCATGGCGCCCTTCATAGCACACGGACAGGCGAAACACCCGCGCCGTTGGGGTGTTTACAGAGGATGCGGGCGACCGTCAGTCGGTGCCGGGCGCCAAGTTTTTCAGATTATACAGGAAGTCGAGCGCCTGTTTAGGCGTCATTTCATCGGGGTTCAGGGCGCTGACCGCGTCGTCGAGGGGCGACGGGCCGCGTGGTGCCGCCTTGCCCCCGGCCGGGCGTGCGGGCTGGGCGGAAAACAGCGGCAGGTCGTCGGCCAGATCGGCGGCGCGGGGCGAGCCGTCGCCGGCCTCCAGCTTTTCCAGCACCTGTTCGGCCCGCGCCGTGACGGCGGCGGGCAGGCCCGCCAGCTGGCCGACATGAATGCCGTAGGAACGGTCGGCGGTGCCGGGCGCGACTTCGTGCAGGAACACCACGTCGCCCTGCCATTCCTTCACCCGCATGGAATGGGGGGCCAGTTCCGAAAGGCGTCCGGCCAGTTGCGTCAGCTCGTGATAATGGGTCGCGAACAGCCCCCGGCAGGCATTGACGTCGTGCAGATGTTCGACCACGGCCCAGGCGATGGACAGGCCGTCGTAGGTCGCCGTGCCGCGCCCGATCTCGTCCAGGATGACCAGGGCCTTGGGCCCCGCCTGGTTGAGGATGGCCGCCGTTTCCACCATCTCGACCATGAAGGTGGAGCGCCCGCGCGCCAGATCATCGGCCGCGCCGACGCGGGAGAACAATTGATCGACGGCGCCGATATGGGCCGACGCCGCCGGCACGAAGGCGCCCATCTGGGCCATGATGGCGATCAGCGCGTTCTGGCGCAGGAAGGTGGACTTACCGGCCATGTTGGGCCCGGTCAGCACCCACAGCCGCCCGCCCTTGCCGTCGCCATGATCGCCGCCCGCTTCATCGGCCGGGGTCAGGTCGCAGTCGTTGGCGACGAAGGCACCGTCCCCTTGCCGGCTCAGCGCCGCCTCGACCACGGGATGGCGCCCACCTTCGATGCGGAATGTTTTCGATCCGTCGACCAGGGGCCGCACGTAGCGCCGTTCCGACGCCAGCGCGCCCAGCGCCGAGGCGACGTCGAGACGGGCCAAGGCATCGGCGGCAAGGGCGATTTCCGGGGCCCGGCCCGTGACCTCGTTGACCAGGTCCTGGAACAACTCGAGTTCCAGGGCCAGGGCCCGGTCGGCCGCCTTGGCGATGCGCGATTCCAGATCGGCCAGCTCGACCGTGGAAAAGCGCATGGCGCTGGCCATGGTCTGGCGGTGGATGAAGGGGCTGTCCGCACCGTCTTCCGTTTTTCCGGTCTTGATGCGGTCGGCCTGTTTGGCCGCGACCTCGATGAAATAGCCGAGCACGTTGTTGTGCTTGATCTTGAGCGCCGCGACGCCCGTTTCCTCGGCATAGCGGGCCTGTAGTCCTGCGATCAGTTTTCGGCTGTCGTCGCGCAGCTGACGATGTTCGTCCAGGGCCGGCGCATAGCCCAGGCGGATGAAGCCGCCGTCGCGGGCCAACAGCGGCAGGTCGTCGGCGAGCGCCCGGCCCAGGCGGTCGGTCAGCGGGCCGTGCTCGCCGAGATCGGTCATGGCCTCGACCACGGCCTTGGGCGCCAGGCCCCGGGCCCCCTGCAACAAGTCCCGCAGCGCCGATGCCTGGATCAGGCCGTCGCGCACGGCGGCCAGGTCGCGCGGCCCGCCCCGGCCCAGTGAAAGGCGCGACAGGGCGCGGGCGACATCCGGCACCTGCGCCAGGGCGGCGCGCAGGTCGTCGGTCAGCCGCGCGTCGTCATGGAAGAATTCGACGGCGTCGAGCCGCTCGGCGATGGCGCCGGGATCGGTCAGCGGCGCCGACAGGCGGGCCGCCAAAAGCCGCGCCCCGGCCCCGGTCAGGGTGCGGTCGATGACGTCGAGCAGGGCGCCCCGGCGCTCGCCGCTCATGGTGCGGGTCAGTTCCAGGTTGCGCCGCGTCGCGGCGTCGATGCCCATGACGGCGCCGGCGGACAGGACGCGGGGCGGGGCCAGGCGCGGCACCTTGCCCTTCTGGGTCAGCTGCACATAGTCGACGAGGGCGCCGGCGGCGGCCAGTTCCGCCCGGGAAAACGTGCCGAAGCCCGCCAGCGTGCCGACATGGAACAGATCCTTCAGGCGCTTTTCCCCATTGGCGCTGTCGAAGCGGGCCGAGGGCAGGGGCGTCAGACATTCCTTCCAATCGGCGAAGGTCTCGTACAGGTCCGGCGTTTCCAACAAACGGTCCGGGCACAGCAACTCGCCCGCGTCGATCCGCGCCAATGCCGCACTCAGGGCCGGGGCGGAGATCGGCTGGGTCTGGAAATCGCCCGTCGACATGTCGATCCAGGCCAGGCCCAGGTCCGATTGCGCAGAGGCGACGGCGCAAAGATAGTTGTGGGACCGCGCGTCCAGCAGCGTGTCCTCGGTGATCGTGCCGGGGGTGACGATGCGCTGCACGGCGCGTTTGACGACGGATTTCGATCCCCGCTTCTTGGCTTCCGCCGGGTCCTCGATCTGTTCGCAGATCGCGACCTTGTGGCCGGCCCGGATCAGGCGCGTGAGATAGCTTTCATGGGAATGCACGGGCACGCCGCACATGGGGATGTCGTCGCCCAGATGCTTGCCGCGCTTCGTCAGGGCGATGTCCAGGGTCTGCGCCGCCGCGACCGCGTCGTCGAAGAACATCTCGTAGAAATCGCCCATGCGGTAGAACAGGATGGCGCCGGGATGGGCCGCCTTGATTTCCAGGAACTGGGCCATCATGGGCGTCACGGCCATGTCGCCGGACGCGGGCGCGCCATTGCCGCCGGTATTGTCGGCCGGCGTCAGGTCGTCGTCGTCGGATAAAGGCGCGATGTCGTCGGGAGGCATAACTCGCCTGATTTAAAGTGTTCAATTCAGCGCCCAGGATCGGGCGAGCCTACCACATCTTGGGCCGCGGAACGCAAGCGAAGCGGGGTCTTTGTTGTGGAAATCTGGCCGGGAATTGGTGGCTTTTCACGGCCAATTAAATACGATACTTTCAAATTTTGTGTTGCAAATGTAATTTAGTTACGCAAAAACGAATGAAAGACCATACGAGCAGGGAGCACTCTGGGTAATCGCGGCGGGCCACGGGTCCGCCGCCCCCGTCATTGATAACCGATCCGACCGTCGCCCGCCCCGCGCCCCGCGCGGAAAGGCGTCGAGGCCGGGCGCACGCCGCATGAACGCGGCCCTACGACCAATTGGGAAGAGACAGACACACCATGAAAAAACAAGCCGACGACATGATGTACCAGGACGCGCTTCGCATGCATGCGCGGGGCCGCCCGGGAAAGATGGAGATATCGGCGACCAAGCCGCTGACCACCCAGCGCGATCTGACCCTGGCCTATTCCCCCGGCGTCGCGGCCCCCTGCCTGGAAATCCAGAAGGACGAGGCCAAGGGCTACGAGTACACGGCGCGCGGCAACAAGGTGGCGATCATTTCCAACGGCACGGCGGTGCTGGGGCTCGGCAATATCGGGGCGGCGGCGGCGACCCCGGTGATGGAGGGCAAGGCGGTCCTGTTCAAGCGCTTCGCCGATATCGACGGCATCGACCTCGAGGTCAGCACGGAAGACGTCGACGAATTCGTCAATTGCGTGCGTCATCTGGGCAAGGCCTTCGGCGGCATCAACCTGGAAGACATCAAGGCCCCGGAGTGCTTCATCATCGAGGAGCGCCTGAAAGAGCTGCTGGACATTCCCGTGTTCCACGACGACCAGCACGGCACGGCCATCATCACCGCCGCCGGCCTGATCAACGGCCTGCATCTGACCGGGCGCGACATCAAGGACGTGCACATGGTGGTCAACGGCGCGGGGGCGGCCTCCATCGCCTGCGTCGAGCTGTTCCAGTCCATGGGCCTGCCGGCCAACCAGGTGACGATCTGCGATTCCAAGGGCGTCATCTACGAAGGCCGCACCGAGGGCATGAACCAGTGGAAATCCAAGCACGCGGTCAAGACCGATGCCCGCACCCTGGCCGACGCGCTGAAGAACGCCGACGTGTTCGTCGGCCTGTCCGGCCCCGACACGGTGAAGAAAGACATGATCGCGGCCATGGCGCCCAATCCCCTGATCTTCGCCATGGCCAATCCGGTGCCGGAAATCTGGCCGGAAGACGTGCGGGAAGTCCGCGACGACGCCATCATCGCCACCGGACGCTCGGACTATCCCAACCAGATCAACAACGTGCTGGGCTTCCCCTATATCTTCCGGGGGGCGCTGGACGTGCGCGCCCGCACCATCAACGAAGAAATGAAGATCGCCGCCGCCAAGGCGCTGGCAGACCTGGCGCGCCAGGACGTGCCGGACGAGGTCGATGCCGCCTATTCGGGATCCCGGCTGTCCTACGGGCGGGACTATCTGATCCCGTCGCCCTTCGACCCGCGCCTGATCTGGGCCGTACCCAAGGCCGTGGCCCAGGCGGCCATGGACAGTGGCGTCGCGCAAAAGCCGATCGCCGACATGGACGCCTATGCAGGCGAACTGGCGGCCCGGCTCGACCCCACGGCCGGGTCCCTGCAGGCGATCTTCGATCAGGTGCGCGCCAATCCGAAGCGCATCGTGTTCGCCGAGGGCGAGGAAGAGAAAGTCATCCGCGCCGCCTATTCCTTCGCCAATCAGGGCTACGGCACGCCGATCCTGGTCGGCCGCGAGGACGCCATCAAGGCCAAGATCGCCGACCTGGGCCTGCCCGCCCCCGACGGCATCGAGATCGCCAATGCCCGCCTGTCGGCCAAGAACGAAACCTATACGGAAACGCTCTACCGCAAGGAACAGCGCCGGGGTGCGCTCCGCCGCGACGCCCAGCGCCGGGTCAACAACAACCGCAACGTGTTCGCCGCCTGCATGGTCGAAGCCGGCGACGCCGACGGCATGGTGACCGGCCTGACCCGTCATTACATGGTGTCGTTGAAGGACATCTCGCGGGTACTCGAGGTGGGCGGGGCGCCCGTGTTCGGCGTCTCCATCGTGCTGACCAGGGACGGCCGCGCCCTGTTCATCACCGACACGGCGGTCAACGTCGCCCCCTCGCCGGAACTGCTCGCCGACTTCGCCGAAGGCGGCGCCATGGTCGCCCGGGCCATGGGTCATGAGCCGCGGGTGGCGATGGTGTCCTTCGCCAACTTCGGCAATCCGGACCTGGCGCATGCGGAAACCATGCGCGATGCCGTGAGCGTGCTCGACCGCCGCGACGTCGCCTTCGAATACGACGGGGAAATGAGCGCCGGGGTGGCCCTCAATCCGGACCTCATGGCCAACTATCCGTTCTGCCGCCTGTCCGGGCCGGCCAACGTGCTGGTCATGCCGGGCCTGCATTCGTCGCGCATTTCCGCCCGCCTGCTGTCGGCGGCCGGCGGGGCGACCGTGCTGGGGCCGATTCTGCTGGGCTTTTCCAAACCGGCCCAGGTGGTGCAGATGGATGCCTCGGCCTCCGACATTTCGACCATGGCGGTGCTGACGGCCCATCAGGCCAACGTCGGCTGATCCTCTTTCCGTAAAGGAGTCACGGAGGCGTCACGGCCCGGTCATCGGCCTGTCGCCGGCGCTGTCTAACCTCCGACATCAGACGCGTGCGGTCACGCCGCCACACCCCCCGCCGCTGGGGTCTCTCAGCGGCGTCTTCCTCAAAGGCGGCGCCCGTAAGGGTCCGCCTTCTTTTTTGTCAGATGCGCCGGGGTCCGGCAGGGGTCACGACTTGGCGTCGGCCCGGTCCATGGCTTCGCGGATCAGGTCCATGGCCTGTTCGGCTTCGCCCCAGCCCTTGATCTTGGCCCATTTGCCCCGTTCCAGATCCTTGTAGTGCTCGAAGAAGTGAGCGATCTGGTCGAGCATCACCGGGCGCAGGTCGCGGTAGCTGCCGACGTTGCCGTAATAGGGATGTAGGTCGTCGACGGGCACGCAGAGAATCTTTTCATCCAGGCCGCCTTCGTCTTCCATCATCAGCACGCCGATGGGGCGCGAACGGATGATGACCCCCGGCTGCACCGGCACCTGACCCAGGACCATGGCGTCCGTGGGATCGCCGTCGTCGGACAGGGTATGGGGGATGAAGCCGTAATTGGACGGATAGTACATGGCCGTGTGCAGGAACCGGTCGACGTACATCGCCCCGGATTCCTTATCCAGCTCGTACTTCACCGGATTGCCCCCCATGGGGATTTCAATGATGACGTTGACGTCGTAGGGCGGATTTTCACCGACCGGGATTTTGTCCATGTTCATCGCGTTGCCCTTCCTTGGCCAGGTCGCGCCGTTCAAGAGGGGCCGGAGTATATGTTGCAGTGCAACAAAAGGCAAACCCCTGGTTGTCGCCGGCGACTCCGCCCTGAAGGACCCGAACGAGGATGAATTTGGCCACGGGTCGGGCCGGTGTTACGATGATTCGTGACAGTTCGGGAGGGTTCAGACGAATGTTCCGGCAGGTTCTGTACCACAGTCGCGCCACCCGCGAGATGAGCGCCGAGGATTTGCGCGATCTTCTTACCGAGGCGCGCGACCTGAACCAGACGCACGGCGTGACCGGGCTGCTGTTCTATATCGAACGGCACTTCATACAGTGCATCGAAGGCACGCAGGCGGACATCGGGCAATTGGTCGACAACATCCTCGCAGACGGCCGCAACACGGCGTTTTCCGTCCTGTTCAACCGCGACGTCCCGGCCCGCGCCTTTCCCGATTGGTCCATGGGGTACCGGGCCTTTGCCGTCGATGACCTGCGGAACGAACCCGGGTTCCACAATATCCGAACCGCGGCCGATCTCGACGCCCTGGCCACCGCCGGCAATGTCGCCTTCGACCTGATGCGGAGCTTCTACACCGCCAACGCCGGGCGCAGTTTCTAAGGCCCCACTTGACCCGCCGGGTATTTTACTGCAAAAAACTGTGCTTTCCCGCCTTTACACAGAAGATTGCCGTACCTCCATGCCCCTGAAAACCACCGGGTCCGCAGCCCCCGCCTCCGCTGCCGACCTGTTCACGCCTAAGCTGGTGACGGTGCTGCGCGAGGGTTACAGCCTCGCCAACCTGCGCGCCGACGCGGTCGCCGGGCTGACGGTCGCCATCGTCGCCCTGCCGCTGTCCATGGCCATCGCCATCGCCTCGGGCGCGACCCCGGCGCAGGGACTATACACCGCCATCATCGGCGGGTTTTTCGTCTCGCTGCTGGGCGGCAGCCGGTTTCAGATCGGCGGCCCGGCCGGCGCCTTCATCGTGCTGGTCGCGGGCACGGTACATCAGCACGGCATGGACGGGCTGATCCTGGCGACCCTTCTGGCGGGCGTGATCCTGACCGGCGTGGGCGCCCTCAGGCTCGGCACCTATATCAAGTTCATTCCCTATCCGGTGACCGTGGGGTTCACGGCCGGGATCGCCGTCATCATCTTCGCCAGCCAGGTCCGCGATCTCCTGGGCCTGACGCTGACCGTGCCGGAACCGGGGCCCCTTTTGGACAAGCTGCCCGTGCTGTGGGATGGCCTGGCGACCTTCAACGAGGCGGCCCTCGTCCTGTCCCTCGGCACGGTCGGGGTGATCGCCTTCGTCTCCCGCTTCCTGCCGCGCTGGCCCGGCATGTTGATCGCGGTCGCGGGTGCCGCCCTGGCGACGGGCGTTCTCAACCTGCCGGTGGAAACCATCGGCACGCGCTTCGGCGGCATCCCCCAGGGCGTGCCCCTGCCGACCCTGCCCGAGGTGACCTGGATCAAGGTTCAAGCCGTGCTGCCCAATGCGGTGGCCTTCGCCCTGCTGGGGGCCATCGAATCCCTGTTGTCGGCGGTGGTCGCCGACGGCATGACCGGGCGGCGCCACCGTTCCAACTGCGAACTGGTGGCGCAAGGCATCGCCAACGTCGGTTCCGGGCTGTTCGGCGGCATCTGCGTCACCGGCACCATCGCCCGCACGGCGACCAACGTGCGCGCCGGCGCCCATGGCCCCATCGCCGGGATCATGCATTCCCTGTTCCTGCTGGGCTTCATTCTGGTGGCCGCACCCCTTGCCGCCTATATCCCGCTCGCCAGTCTGGCCGGGGTGCTTGCCATCGTCGCCTGGAAGATGATCGAAAAGCACGCCTTCGCGACCTTGCTTCGGGCGTCGCGCGGCGACGCCCTGGTGCTGCTCGCGACCCTGGGCCTGACCATCTTCCGCGACCTGACGGAAGCCATCGTCGTCGGCTTCGCGCTCGGCTCGGTGCTGTTCATCCACCGCATGTCCAAGACCACGGCGGTCGAGACCCACCAGCCCTTCGTCGCCGAGGACAAGGCCGATGACGCGGACGACAATGGGGGCGGCGGGCGCAAGCCCTACGACGAAGACGATGCCGCCGACCCGGACGTCGTCGTCTACCGCATCGTCGGGGCCTTCTTTTTCGGGGCGGCGGCCTCCATCGGCTCGGTGCTGGAGCGCATTTCCGACACCCATAAGGCCCTGATCATCGATCTCGCCGCCGTGCCGTTCCTGGATTCGACGGCCGCCAACACCATCGACGGCCTGGCCAAGAAGGCCCAGCGCCAGGGCGTCGTCGTGATCCTGACCGGGGTGTCGGACAGCGTGCGCCGCGACCTGAGCAATCACGAAATCACCCCGCCCCTGGTCACCTTCGAGCCAACCATCGACGCGGCGCTTGCCAAGGTGCGCGGCGACAAGGCTTAGGACCACGCGACGGGCTAGTCGCCCTCGCGGGGGATACTTAACTGCCGGGCTTGTCTGCCGTTGCACGTTTCCGCAGACGGAAATAGTCGATCGCCTGGGACGAAACTTCGTTGAAGGCCGTTTCAAAATTCGCATTGAGAGCGCTTACGGACGGGAACAGGAACTGCACAGCGCAGAATGTCTCGCTGATGCTCTTGTTGAAGTTCTGGCTCACGGTCTCGCCCGCCTGAGGCGTGATCGTGATATCGAATTCCACACGGGTCCAGGTATCCCAATACTTGCACCACCAATTCCCGTCGGCCGCGGCAGAAATCGAAACGGCGGCGGCGACTGAGGCCGTTTGCCCCGCCGAAGGATCAAGCTCAAAGATTTGGCCCATCACGTCACGGACGGATGCGCCAAAGCCTTTGTCCAAAATATACTCGGCATAGAAATTGGTTCGGTAGCCATAGCTGATACGTGCTGCGGACTTACGCATGAAAACCTTGCCGGCATCCGTGCTTTTGACGGTGAGTGTCGAAACCTTGATCCGCGGAAGTTTTGTTTCCTTTAGCCCTGCGGACGGTTCGTATGTCGGCACAAGAACGGTATGTGTTCCTGCGCCGTTCACCGCCTGTTGAAATTCTCTCAGGCCTTCGCAGCCGGAAAGAACCAGGACGCAGATCAAGATTGCGAATAATTTTGCCGCTTGGTGCGGATGCAGGCCGAAAGAGTTCATTATCGCTTCCCCCCCTGAGCGACTAATTGGATCGGCTTGCGTTTAGCACACCTTGTCAGTCGTCTCCACCCGGCTGGAAGCCCACGGAGTCCTGGTATTTCTCCAACTCCGCTTCGTCCATATAGGCCTCTTCCCATTTCATGATCTGATCGAAGCCGGCGAAGGTGTGGAAGTCGCCGACCGGGTGACCCTTCAGGGAATCGAACAGTTCAGCCTCGACCATGGGGCCGCGTTCCTTCATGTCGGCGGCAAAGGAATAGAGGGCCTTCAGGGTCGCCCGGTGGGCGGCCCCCGGCAGAATGGTCAGGGCAATGCCGAGCGCCGTCATTTCGTCGGAGGTAAAGCGCGGCGACACGCCGGTCTGATTGTAGAGGATCGGGCCGTTCACTTCCTTGCAGATGCGCTCGACCTCGTCCCGCGTGGTCGGGCCTTCGACGAAGGCGATGTCGGCGCCGGCTTCCAGATAGGCGTTCGCCCGTTCGATGGCGATGTCCAGATTGCCGCCGTGGGCGCCCCGGGCGTCAGTGCGCGCGATCAGCACGAAATCGGGATCAAGTTCGTCGCGGACATCCGCCGCCGCGCGGTACTTGCCGACCGCTTCCGCCATGGGGATCACGCGCCGCCCGGCGACATGGCCGCAGCGCTTGGGAATGGCCTGATCCTCGATATGGATCGCCGCCGCCCCCGTTTGAATGTATTCGCGCACGCAGCGGATCACGTTGATGGCGTTGCCGTAGCCGTTGTCCGCATCGGCGATCAACGGCACCTTGACCGCGTTCGCCATGTAGCGCGCGTTGAGATGCATTTCCGTCATCGTCGCCAGGCCCGCGTCGGGCATGCCGAGCAGGGCAAGGGAGGTGCCGTAGCCGGTCATGTAGACGGCGGGAAAGCCGACCAGTTCCATGACCTTCGCGGACATGGCGTCGTAGCAGCCGGGAACGACCAGGGTTTCCTTGGATTTGAGAAGTTGGCGAAGCTGGGTGGTGGCGCGCAAGAGTTGGATCCTCCGGGATTGAATTGAGTTGGCGTTTTTGGTTGCCCGGATTTTGGCGGCTTTTGCGAAAAGAGTCCCGCACTTTGTATACAAAATGATCCGATCTGGATGATCGATCAGCGGAAATGCCGGTCCCGCTTCATGAGCCACAGCAGGACCAAAAGCGCCGGGATCGCCGCCATCGTGGTGCCGACGAAATAGAGTTTCCAGCCCAAGGCCTGCGCCGCTTCGCCGCCGCCGGCGACGAAAATCTTGCGCCCCAAGGCCGCGAAGGCCGACAGCAGGGCGTATTGCGTGGCGCTATAGGCGCGGTCGCAGAACCCGGACAGATAGGCGACGAAGGCCGCCGTCGCCATGGCCGAGGTCAGGTTTTCCAGCGCGATGGTCACGGTCAGCGCCGGCAGCGACGGCCCCTGCCCCGCGAGCCAGGCAAAGGCCAGATTGGCCGCCGCCTGCATGACGCCGCAGGCGAACAAGGCCCGCAGCAGCCCGAAGCGGGCGACCAGAAGGCCACCAACGATCGCGCCGACGATGCTCATGGCGAAACCCCAGACCTTGGTCACCAGCGCGATGTCCGTCTTGGTGAAGCCGATGTCCAGATAGAACGGATTGGCCATCACGCCGAGCAGTCCCTCGCCGTATTGGAACAGGGTGATGAAGACCAGCACCATGGCCCAGTTGCGCCGGGTCATGAAATCCAGAAACGGCTCGATCAGGGCGGCGCGGAACGGCTGGTCCGTGCGCGCGGGCGGGCGTTTCGGTTCGGGTGAGGTCAGCGTCGCCGTGAGGCCCACGGCCATCAGCGCCGCCATCACGCAATAGGCCGCCTGCCAGCCCCATTGGTCGGCGATCAGCAGCGCCCCCGCCCCCGACGCCAGCACGCCGACCCGGTAGCCGTTGACGAAGTTGGCCGTGCCGGGGCCTTCCAGCCCGCGATCGAGTGAGTCGATGCGGTAAGCATCGGCAACGATGTCCTGGGTCGCCGAGGCCGCCGCCAGAAGCACCGCCCAGAACGCGGTCAGGGCAAGGTTGCCGGCCGGGTCCGAGGTCCCGAGCGACAGGATGGCGATCGCCACGGCCCCTTGCGACAGCAGCAGCCAGGACCGGCGCTGGCCGAAGCGGCGCGTGAGATAGGGGATCGGCGTCTGGTTGACCACCGGCGCCCACACGGGCTTGAACACATAGGCGGAGCCGGCCAACGCGAACCAGCCGATGGCGGCGATGGACAGGCCCGATTCCCGCAGCCAGGCCGACAGGGTGGAAAAC